>CALUGQ010000002.1 GCA_944320235.1 uncultured Prevotella sp. | reverse complement strand
GCAACTCAATGAGTTACACCGATTCGCTTATTATTGTTTATTTCTTTTTATCAGCCTTACTTAACTTCCTCAAAGTCGGCGTCTTGTATGTTGTCGTCGGTCTTCGAGCTGTTGTCCTGAGCCTGCTGGTTTCCGGCAGATTGCTGCTGGCCTGCGCCTGGCTGTGCGCCTGCATTCTGGTACATCTGTGCGCTGGCGGCCTGCATTACCGAGTTCAGGTTGTTGATGGCGTTGTCGATGGCTGTGATGTCGCCGCTCTTGTGGGCATCCTTCAGTTGCTGGAGGGCGCTCTCCACGGGAGCCTTCTTGTCGGCAGGAATCTTGTCGCCGTTATCCTTAAGGAAGTTCTCGGTGGTGAATATCATAGAGTCGGCCTGGTTCATCTTGTCAACGCGCTCGCGTTCCTTCTTGTCGTTCTCGGCGTTCTGCTCTGCCTCGGCTTTCATGCGCTCAATTTCCTCCTTGCTCAGGCCTGACGAAGCCTCTATGCGGATAGCCTGCTCCTTGCCGGTGGCCTTGTCCTTAGCCGACACCTTCAATATGCCGTTGGCATCGATGTCGAACGTCACCTCAATCTGCGGAACCCCGCGGCGTGCCGGGGCAATGCCGGTGAGGTTGAACTGGCCGATGCTCTTGTTCTGTGCAGCCATTGGGCGCTCACCTTGCAGCACGTGGATGGTCACTTCCGTTTGGTTGTCCGTAGCGGTGGAGAACACCTCGCTCTTCTTGCACGGAATAGTGGTATTGGCATCTATAAGCTTGGTCATAACACCGCCCATGGTCTCGATGCCGAGGGTCAGCGGGGTAACGTCAAGCAATACGATGTCGCCCACGCCGCCTTCCTTGTTGAGGATTGCGCCCTGTATGGCAGCACCCACGGCCACCACCTCGTCGGGGTTTACGCCCTTTGAAGGCTCCTTGCCGAAATAGTTCTTAACCAATGTCTGAACGGCAGGTATACGGCTTGAACCACCTACGAGGATAACCTCGTCAATATCGGATGTGCTCAACTTGGCATCGCGGATAGCGTTCTGGCAAGGTACAAGACAAGCCTGGATAAGGTCGTGAGCCAGCTGCTCGAACTTAGCACGTGTAAGGGTCTTTACCAAGTGCTTTGGAACACCGCCTACGGGCATGATGTACGGCAGGTTGATTTCGGTAGATGTAGAGCTTGACAACTCAATCTTGGCCTTCTCGGCAGCTTCCTTCAGACGCTGCATAGCCATCGGGTCGGTTGTAAGGTCGGCACCCTCGTCGTTCTTGAACTCCTGAACCAACCAGTCTATGATAACCTGGTCGAAGTCATCACCACCCAGGTGGGTATCACCGTTGGTAGAAAGTACTTCGAACACACCGCCACCGAACTCAAGGATTGAGATATCGAATGTACCACCACCGAGGTCGAACACTGCAATCTTCATGTCCTTGTTGGCCTTGTCAACACCGTAAGCCAAGGCTGCGGCTGTAGGCTCGTTGACGATACGACGTACGTTGAGTCCTGCTATCTGGCCGGCCTCTTTAGTGGCCTGACGCTGTGAGTCAGAGAAGTATGCCGGAACGGTGATTACGGCGTCGGTAACTTCCTGTCCGAGGTAGTCCTCAGCGGTCTTCTTCATCTTCTGAAGAACCATGGCTGAGATTTCCTGCGGAGTGTACTTGCGTCCGTCGATGTCGACACGTGGATAACCACCTTCGTTGACAACGCTGAACGGTACTCGGCTTACCTCTTTCTCGCACTGTGCCCATGTCTCACCCATGAAACGCTTGATACTGTATATAGTGTTCTTAGGATTGGTGATGGCCTGACGTTTAGCCGGGTCACCAACCTTGCGCTCACCACCTTCAACGAAACCTATCACTGAAGGAGTTGTACGCTTACCTTCACTGTTGGCTATTACAACCGGTTCGTTACCTTCAAATACGGCAACGCATGAGTTTGTTGTACCTAAGTCAATTCCAATAATCTTTCCCATATTCTTATTCTTTTTATTATTATTCAATGTTTGTAATGTTGTTTGGACTGCTGTTGCAATCCGCTGACATAATAGCAAAGCACGTGCCAAAAACAAGCGGCCCGGTGACGTGTGGCTTTGCGACTGACATTTTGTCACAGTTCCGCATTGCCGACCGTAAGCGCACATGAACGTAAATAGACTGCTTGAGGAAAGCCGTAATCAGGCAACTGGCCATATAGGCTGCAATAATGAACCCATATAAACTTTTTCCGAAAAGTCTTTTTTATACTTCATTTCTGGTTTCTTTTCGAAGCTGTTCCCCCGCCGTCATTCGTCACGTAGCCCGCTACGCTCCTCATTCCGACGAAGGAACAGCTTCGAAAACATTCCCTGAACTGAAGTCGCAAAAAGTTTAAATGGGTTCAATATATATAAATGTATGACGATTAAATATTATTATAAGAAAACTATCCGTTTATCGAAGTGGGCGACTTTGGGCATTTGCTGACCGAGACCAAATGAGATTAGCCTGGGCGAACGACGGTTCTCTGAAAAACAAATATGAATATCCACAAGCAGCCCATACGCCTTATGCCCGCCTATGGACACGCGCCGCCACCTACACTATTATGTCAAAGGCACACATAAGGGCCATTCTTGCTAATCACCTGTCTTTCAGCGAGTTGCAAAACGCTTTGTTTTTTCATTCTGAAATAGGCCGTTTTGGCGGCTGAAACAGGCCATATTGCAGCGCGGAACTGGCGGTTTAGCTCTGCGATATGCGCATACATGGCCTCGGGGAGTAGCGGTTTGAAACCCATCATCCGGAAATCCCGGGCATGGTTTCCGCTGTTCCAAGAGTTGATGTACATGGAGAAGTTCTGCCTTGAAGTCGACATCAACGGGTGGCAGGCTGCCACGCTCATCAGCGGCGAGCCGCTGTTCTACGAGAGCGAACTCCATTCGGAGGAACACAAGCGGAGGTTCATGACCGAAAGGGCAGGCTTCCAAGTGATGAAAGCCCCGAAAGACAAGCCTAAACTCGCACTTGCCATCAATGGGCACCTGATTGGGCAATGGTTCAAGGAGCAGTTCGACAAGTTGTTCCCATCCATCAGGAAGACAATCACGCCACCACGAGGCATTAAATTGTGACGCCATAAAAAAGGAAGCCCAACATTGGGAACTTCCGTTTGCCTTATTTGGAATGTTAGCATTCAACATTCGGATTTACCTTAAAAGATACGCTGATTTACAACGTAATACGCATGATAACTATTCTGCGGCAACCTCCGCCGTCCGATAACACACAATAGTTAAAATAACCAAAAAGACAGATTGCATAAGGTCACGTTATATTCTTTTTTTTCATAATTTTGCACCCGAAAACAAGAATATATGAAGTATCATATGGAAGTATATACAGTACATTACAAGAATAAAATCTGTTATTTCCACTCATGGGGAGCAGTGGTGCAAATTTAGGCATTGCGCTTCCCTCACAAGCTATATTCATTATTCTATAAATACAAAATAATCAGTTAACTTATGAGCAAAAAAGGAAGGCTCATAGGATTGTTGTGCATCACAGTCCTATGCAGCCAGGTGGTGTGTGCCCAAACTCGACAGATGGGCATAGAGGAGCTGTTCCGTCTTGCCGACGAGCAGAGCAAAAGTATTCAGGCATACAGAACGGGAACGGAAGCTGCCGCTGAAGCATTAAAAGCTGCCAAGGCGCAAAGGCTTCCGGATGTGAACGTGTCACTTTCGGCAAGCTATTTAGGCAACGGCAAGCTGTGGGACAGGGACTTTGGCAACGCCATGACAGTGGACATACCGCATTTCGGCAATAACTTCGCACTGGAGGCGCAACAGGTCGTCTATGCAGGAGGGGCGGTAAGCAGCGGCATCAGACAGGCGGAACTGGGGAGAGTGCTGGCCGAGCTTGACTTGCAGAAGAATGTGCAGGAGATACGTTTCCTGCAGGCTGGCCATTACCTAAACCTTTATAAGCTGGACAATCAAATCCGCGTGTTACAGAAGAACCTGGAACTGACCGAGGAAGTCATCGCCAACATGAAAGCCCGCAGGGAGCAAGGCACAGTTCTTAAAAACGACATTACACGTTATGAACTGCAAAAGGAGCAGCTGAACTTGCAGCTGTCGAAAGTAAAGGACGCGCGCCAGATAGCAAATCATCAGCTAGTCACCACTTTGCATCTGCCCGAGGGTACGGAAATAGCCCCTGACACATCCTTGCTGGAGCGGCAAATCCTGACCCTTGCGGAAGACGACTGGCAGAACATGGCGGCTGGCAACAACATCTTATTAAAACAATCGCAGGCCGCCATCCAAATGAATGAGCAGAAGGTAAAACAAGAACGTTCCGAACGTCTCCCGCATATCTCCATTGTCGCCGCCGACCACTTGGACGGCCCCATCACCATTGAAGTACCCGCACTGGATAACAATTTCAATTATTGGTATATTGGCATAGGCATAAAATACAACATTTCCTCCCTGTTCAAAAACAACAAGAAACTGAAACAGGCACGGCTGAATGTGCGCCAGGCACAAGAACGGCATCAGCTGGCACAGGAACAAGTGGAAAACGCCGTGCAGGAAGGGTATGTGAACTTCCTGACCGCCTTTACCGACTTGCGGACACAGGAGAACAGCGTGAGGCTGGCTGACGAGAATTACAACGTCACAGAGAACCGCTACAAAAACGAGATGGCGTTGCTGACCGACATGTTGGATGCCAGCAACATGAAGCTCACAGCCGACCTGGGCCTGGTGAACGCCCGCATCAACATCCTGTACAGCTATTATAAAATGAAATACACTACACACACCTTATAAACTTAAAAGCATTATGGTTACACGAAAGACAAAAAAGCTGGTTTACAATACGATTGTCATTGCCCTGCTGGTAATCGGCATAGGGTATGTCTGTTCACGCTTTCTCCATCTGGGCAACGTGGAATATACGGATAATGCGCAGGTCAGGCAACACATCACTCCCGTCAACACACGGGTGCAGGGCTTTATCAAGAAAATTTATTTCGAGGAATACAAGCCCATACACAAAGGCGACACATTGCTTGTGATTGAAGACGCGGAGTTCCGGCTTCGCCTGGCGCAAGCCGAAGCGGACTTGGCCAACGCATTGGCAGGACAACAAGCGACCCATGCCGGGATAGCCACTACGCAAAACAACCTGGCCGTCAATGATGCCGGCATCGAGGAAGTCCGCGTACAGCGGGCCAATGCGGAGCGTGAGTTGCAACGGTACAAAAAACTGTTAGAAGAAGATGCCGTCACCCGGCAGCAATATGACAATGTAAAGACCGCATACGATGCAGTCAACGCCCGGTATGAGCAGGTGCTCCGCATGAAGCACACCACGTCTTTGACCAAAGAGGAACAGACGCACCGGCTGGGGCAAAACGATGCTGCCGTGCGTTTGGCGCAAGCCGCAGTGGATTTGGCTCGCCTGAACCTGTCATATACGGTTGTCATCGCTACCTGCGACGGAGTGACGGGACGCAAGGATATACACGAGGGGCAGTTGGTGCAACCCGGACAGACAATGGTGGACATTGTGGACAACGGCGACCTTTGGGTCATTGCCAATTATCGTGAGACGCAACTTCCCAACATCAAGGAGGGAGCCGAAGTTACATTTACAGCCGATGCCGTTCCGGGCATAACCTATAAAGGCGTAGTGGAATCCATATCTGATGCCACCGGAGCGGCGTTCTCCTTGATACCGCAGGACAATGCCACAGGCAATTTCGTTAAAGTGGAGCAAAGGATTCCAGTACGCATCCGCTTGCAAGGCAACGATGTCGACAAAATGAGCCGCCTGAGAGCCGGGTTCAATGTAGAATGCAAAGTGGAATACTGATATGAGCGAAGCTGCACGGCCCATGCCTTTCTCCATGCCGATGTTCAGGGGGCTTGTACCTAAGAAGACACGGCCTTGGATATACATTTTCATCGCCATTACGTTCCAGTTCTCCGGCGGGCTGTATCTCGGAACCTTGAACCAGATGATGGGCGAGACCACCCTGATGCGGGAAGACCTTCTTATGTGTCTGTACTCGAACTTGGCAGGGATGGCCATTTATTTCCCTTTGCTGTTCCGCATGAAGTTCCGTTTCACGAACAAGACACTGTTGTGTGGGGCGTTGCTCTGCAATTTGGTTGCGCCGTATGTCACTTTCCTTCCGTTGCTTTGGCTGGTATGCTTCATTGAAGGTATGTGCAAGATACAAGGCACGTTTGAGTGCATGTCGAACATCCAGCTTTGGATGAGTCCGACCCGCGACTTCACCGTGTTCTTCCCCGTGCTGCATATCATTATCTTGGGGAGTATGCAATTGTCCGATTTGTTGTCCACTTATCTGATGTATCACTTCCATTGGGACTACATGCAACTGTTCATCTGCGGCATCATGATGGTGGATTTGCTGATACTGACCGTCTGCACGCGCCATTTCCGTATGTTCAAGAAATTCCCCCTGTTCGGCATCGATTGGCTGGGAGCGGTGCTTTGGGCGGCGCTTGCCTTGGAAATCACGTTTGTCTTCAACTATGGCGATTATTACGACTGGAGGCATAGCCCGGTCATCCGCAGGGTCAGCCTTTCCGCAGCCGTGACGTTCGTGTTTTGCTTGGGGCGTATGTTCTCTATTCGCCATCCGTACCTTGAGCCCAAGATGTGGACATACCGTTACCTGGCACCTATCCTTGTGTTGGTCTCTTTGGTAGAAATGTTGCTTGCCACCGAGCATGTATTGGAAGAGACATTCCTTGAGGGCGTGATGCACTACGGCACGATGACCGGCGTACAGCTGGATTGGCCAGTGCTTGCCGGATGCCTTGCCGGATGTTTGTTTTCCTATTGGTGGATGCACATCAAGCATTTCAACTACCTGCGGCTGATAATCATAGGGCTGGCAGGAGTGATATTATATTTTCTCGGCTACTATTCCACGATTTCAAGCGACATTCACATATCCCAGCTGTATCTGCCGATGGCTTGCCGTGGGTTCGGGTATGCAGTGTTGAGCGTGACGTTCCTGACTTGTGCGGAGGAAATCATGAGTCTCCAGCATTTTTCCAATCCCTTGCCGTCTTCCAGATGCTCCACATGGTCATGGGCGGCGTGATAGGTGCCGCCGTTTACACCCGCGACCTGAAATATTATATTCCCGACAACATGGCGCGGTATGGGGCGGCGATAGACAATGTGGCTGCCAATGATGTGCCGGTGAACATCCCGCATTTTATGGAGACGTTCATGCCGCAAATGACTGAAATCAGCATAAAGCAGATTTATGGTTGGGCGGCATACGCCTGCATCTTACTCTTTTTGCTGTTCCTGCTGTACGATGCCCCGATACGCAGGGAACTCAAGCAGATGCCGAGCTGGCAGAAAATAAGGCAGAAGATTGCCGAATCTTTTGCCGATAAAAAGTAAAAAAATACCATTTGCAAATCATACATATAGCCATTTTCCCGGGAATCATTTGCTTCTCCGGGAAAGTGGCCATAAGTAGCTGTTCAAAATCAACCGATACAATTGACCTTGCAGGTGTCCTCCATATCTTTGCCACCACCTTGTGTGTTCCTTCGGGCCGCTTGCAAAAGTCTCATCGGTCGCATAGCCCGCTACGCCCTCCCTTCAGACTTTGGCATGCGGCCCGAAAGAGCGCACAATTTGATGGCAATCAGTTTTGAGCACCTACTTAAAGAAATGGCAGACTGCACGGGAGTATGCCAGGAAGAAAAGCAGCTAAGCCTAATGCGGGAACAGGGCGCAAGGCCACGCCCGCCAGCCGTTGACTGACCAGCGTGAGACAGCGCATGAGAAAGCCATGCGCCAATGCTTCCGCATCGCAGGGCATCAAGAAGCTGTCTTTAATTTCTCCAAAAAGCTTTTCTTGGCTTGATGTATCCGTTTTCGTGTGTGCTTTGGGCGATTTATTTGTCCATTTCGCTCCTGTTCTTCGTCAGACAACCGCTATCTTCCTCATCACAGAAGCGAAAATGCCTCAAAAAACCATCCCAAATCATCGCACGATATATTCAAAAACAGCTTCTAACGCTTTCCCATCACGTCGCCTGCCCAGTCTCGTATGGCCTCACGCCCTGTTCCGTTCAGCAGCTTGCCGTCCTGCCATTCCAGGTCGGGGTATGCTTTCCTCAATTCTTTTACGCTGTTACTTATCCCGCTGCCACCAGATGTGGCAAACGGGATGAGTGTCTTGCCTTTCAGGTCATGGCTCTCGATAAATGTGTTGACGATTCGCGGAGCCTGGTCCCACCAGATGGGATAGCCGATGAAAATGACATCGCAGGCAGCGACATCAACCTTGGTGTCCTTCAATGCCGGACGCGCCTGCGAGTCGTTCATTTCCACCGAACTGCGCGACTGCCTGTCGTTCCAGTCAAGGTCTTTGGACGTGTAGGCTTCTTGCGGAACAATCTCGTATAAGGCGCCGCCTGTAACGTCCGCTATCACCCGCGCAGCCCTGGCGGTAGTGCCTGTGGCTGAAAAATACACTACCAGCGGTTTGTTTTCTGTTTGCATTTTCTTTTCTCCTTTGCTTTGCGCGCAGGCGGCAAAACCCATGGTCATTGCCGCCGCCAATGTCAAAATAATCTTGTTCATAATTGATTAATTAAATGAATATCCACATTCAGCCCATGCCAGCAAAAGAGTTGCCGTGGCATTCTTGTTCTTATCTGATGCAAAATTACGACAAATCAATGATGGTTGCTGTACACATAAATGGGATAAGCGTAACTATTTTACTGAAATTGCATACCTGCTCAAAAAAATGTTGTCCGCGAAATGCCTTATCTTTGCACCCAGGCAAGCAGCACCCGGCTATCCGGAAAACAAATTCGTGACGCTTCTCTTGGGGCAAAGGCAGCAGCATCCACGGTTAACATTTTTATGTTAACGGAGCCCCGGAGAGTAGCCCTCACGTAACTGCCTGATTTCCAGAGAGGCGCAACGCGAGCCATTATACATCGCGAAACGGCCTGCATCGGAGCGCGTTTCGTGCCGTTTTGCATCACGAAACAGCCCGTTTGCGGCGCAGAGCTGCGGCGGCCTGCACCCGGGTGGCCACCGGCCCAGTTTTAGTTGCACGCCTGCAAGCCGCACGGCGGCCCAATAAATCGCAGATTTGTTTGGAGGATATGCGGAAATGTCGTAAATTTGCAGTATGAACACCAATTTATTCAATACCCGCTGGTGCGAGAATGTCATCATAGCCGACGGCGACTACATTGACGCCGTGGCTTTCAACCTGACCGTAAACTTCGAGCGCATGATTGGTCGGCGGATACCCAAGGCCGACATGGCGCGGTGGATAGACTGCATAGCCCTCGACGGCGGACTGCGCGAGGGCAACCACCAGACGCAGGTGGTGCTGCTCCACGGCGAGGGGCGCAGCCGGCTGGAGAACTTCGCCCCGGGCGACTACCTTGGCGAGCTCGACGGCAAAGCATTCAGCGACAACCTCGGCGAATTCCTCATCAGTTCGCTGCCGGCAGTGAAACCCACGGGCGGCGGCGACCTCTTCACCGAGGCAGCCAGCCTGGCATGCACGGCGCCCGAGGTGAAGCGCGTCATGCTGATACCCAACGCCGAGCAGGCCTACGACGAACTGCGCCGCGCGCTCAGCCGCGCCGACGACGAGCAGAAGCGCATCACCGTGTTCGCCATGCAGCCCATGCCCGGCGGCAACTTCAGGCAGGAAATACTGGGCTACTCGCTCATGAGCGCCCTCGGCATCAGGGCCGAAGAGATAAAGCACGACTGACACACAAAGACAAAAACAGAAACATCATACACTAACTATGGGAAAAGTATTAATGATCGGCGCCGGAGGCGTCGCCACCGTAGCGGCATTCAAGATAGCGCAGAATGCCGACGTCTTCACCGACTTCATGATTGCAAGCCGGCGCAAAGAGAAGTGTGACCAGATAGTAAAGGCCATAGGCAACCCCGCCATAAAGACGGCACAGGTCGATGCCGACGACGTGGAGCAGCTGAAAGCACTGATGGACAGCTACAAGCCCGACATCGTGGTGAACCTCGCCCTGCCCTACCAAGACCTAACCATCATGGAGGCATGCCTGGCCTGCGGCTGCAACTACCTCGACACGGCCAACTACGAGCCGCGCGACGAGGCCCACTTCGAGTACTCATGGCAGTGGGCATACAAGGAACGCTTCGAGCAGGCCGGGCTGACGGCCATACTGGGCTGCGGCTTCGACCCCGGCGTGAGCGGCATCTTCACAGCCTACGCCGCAAAGCACCACTTCGACGAGATACAACAGCTCGACATCGTTGACTGCAACGCCGGAAACCACCACAAGGCGTTCGCCACCAACTTCAACCCAGAGATAAACATACGCGAGATAACACAGAAGGGCCTCTACTACAAGGACGGCGAGTGGATAGAAACCGAGCCGCTGGCCGTGCACAAGCCCCTCACCTACCCCAACATCGGCCCGCGCGAAAGCTACCTCATGCACCACGAAGAGCTTGAAAGCCTCGTGAAGAACTACCCTACCATCAAACTGGCACGCTTCTGGATGACCTTCGGGCAGCAGTACCTGACGTATCTCGACGTAATACAGAACATAGGGATGGCGCGCATAGACGAAGTGGAGTACGAGGCACCGCTGGCCGACGGCTCAGGCAAGACGGCCAAGGTGAAGATTGTGCCGCTGCAGTTCCTCAAGGCCGTGCTGCCAAACCCGCAAGACCTCGGCGCCAACTACGACGGGGAGACGAGCATAGGCTGCCGCATACGCGGACTGAAGGACGGCAAGGAGCTTACATACTACATATACAACAACTGCAAGCACCAGGAAGCATACAAGGAGACTGGCATGCAGGGCGTGAGCTACACCACGGGCGTGCCGGCAATGATCGGCGCGATGATGTTCCTCAAAGGCCTGTGGCGCAAGCCCGGGGTGTGGAACGTGGAGGAGTTCGACCCCGACCCGTTCATGGAGCAGCTGGGCAAGCAGGGCCTGCCGTGGCACGAAGTGTTCGGAGGCGACCTGGAACTGTGACTCCACGCCCCCTGAATTGCAAATATTGAATGGCGGGCAGCCGCCCCGCGATTGGCAGCCAGCCGGTTGCGGGGCGTGACTTGGGCTGCAACACCAAGGCGGCAGCCATCGGCCGAAACGGCGCCAAGCCGCAAAACGGCAGCCCAACACCAAAAAACGCCACTCAACACGCAGGAACCACAATCGCAGAGCGACAATCCACAATCAAGAAACTCAACATCCAAAAACTAACTTTATGGCCAAAGACAAAGATAACGCACCCGAAGCAGCCAGCAACGAGGGCAAGCTGAAAGCCCTGCAGGCCGCCATGGCTAAGATAGAGAAAGACTTCGGGAAAGGCTCAATAATGAAACTGGGCGACGAACAGATTGAGAACATCGACGTAATACCCACGGGAAGCATCGGCCTCAACGCCGCACTCGGCGTGGGCGGCTACCCGCGCGGAAGGATAATCGAGATATTCGGCCCCGAGTCGTCGGGCAAAACGACACTGGCCCTCCACGCCATCGCCGAGGCACAGAAAGCCGGCGGCATAGCAGCGTTCATCGACGCGGAGCACGCCTTCGACCGCTTCTACGCCGAGAAAATCGGAGTGGATGTCAACAACCTTTGGATTTCGCAGCCCGACAACGGCGAGCAGGCCCTGGAGATAGCCGACCAGCTCATTCGCTCGTCGGCCGTTGACATACTCGTGGTAGACTCTGTGGCGGCCCTTACGCCAAAGAAAGAGATTGAGGGCGACATGGGCGACAACGTGGTAGGGCTGCACGCGCGACTCATGAGCCAGGCACTGCGCAAGCTCACCGGCATAATAAGCAAGACAAACACCACCTGCATCTTCATCAACCAGCTGCGCGAGAAGATAGGGATAATGTTCGGCAACCCCGAGACGACCACCGGCGGAAACGCACTGAAGTTCTATGCCAGCGTGCGGCTCGACATACGCAAGAGCAACATCAAGGACGGCGACACCATCACAGGCAACCTCGTAAAGGTAAAGGTGGTGAAGAACAAGGTGGCCCCGCCTTTCCGCAAGGCCGAATTCGAGATTCCATTCGGCGAAGGCATATCGAAAGTGGGCGAGATAATCGACCTCGGCGTAGAGTACGACATCATAAAGAAAAGCGGAAGCTGGTTCTCATACAACGGCTCGAAGCTGGGACAGGGCCGCGACGCAACCAAAGCACTGCTAAAAGACAACCCCGAACTGTGCGAAGAGCTTGAAGGCCTCATCATGCAGGCCATAGCCGACAAGGCGTAGGGGCAACAAACCACACGATGGCAACCGACACAAGGGTACGGGCACTCCCTCCTGCAACAGCTGAGGGAAGCCCGTACCCTTGCTGTTTCAGCCCCTTGGCCCCAAGGGCAGGCCCACCTTGCAGATGCCAGCAGCCTGCCGCCCGCAGGGGATGGCTCAGTCGGCGCCAGCCGTAAGGTACACTTTGTGATGGGTGTCGCCGCCCCAATAGGCCATGGGGTGCAGCCGGGAGGTCAGCTTGTCATAATTGGCCCTAAGCTGCGGCATTTCCCTCAGCTCAGCGAGGCGTTGCCGCATCTCCTGCTCGCTGGCGGCAAACACGAAGTTCCAGTAACATCTGTTTTCCGTGGCATAGTCATCGGAGTCGAAGCAGGGGTAGCCCTGCGAATCCTCGCCTACATACACTCCGCCTTTAGGCTTGCCGCCAACGGCGTGGCGGATGATGTCGTCCACGCCATCGAACGTCACTCCCATGATGGTTATCTTCCCTTTGCTGTCAATCGCTCTCATGATAGTATAATTTTGTTGGGTGTCAGAACTGAAAAACGTTTCTCTCGCCCAGGAGCTGCGCAACCCGCGCAGGCTCCATCGGCAGGCCGGCGCATCACGGCTCCGGCTCGGCTGCCATCTGGCTTTCCTCACGTGGCGCGGCGTAGCCCACGTGGCTGCGGTCTTGCAGGTATATGCGGCTGAGGGTAAACTCCAGGCCCAGCAGTGTCTGCTCGCGCTTTTCCCTGTCCAGGTCGCACTCCCAGACGGTTATGCAGTGCCACCCCATGGCCGCCAGCTGCCGCTGCACGTCGGCGTCGCGCCGCCGGTTGCGCTCTATCTTGCGCCGCCAGAAGTCGGCGTTGGTCCTTGGCAGATGGAACGCGGGGCAGTCGTGGCCGTGCCAGAAGCATCCGTTCACGAATATCACCGTGCGATACTTGCGCAGCACTATGTCGGGGCGGCCCGGCAGGCGAGGGTGGTTGAGGCGGAAGCGGAAGCCCCGGGCGAAGAGATAGCGGCGCACCACCAGCTCGGGCTTTGTGTCCCGGCTGTGGATGGCCGCCATGATGCGGCTCCGCTTAAGGCGCTCCTGCTCGCCGTCTGTCGTCATGCTGCCGTGGTGTTTGCAACTGCAAACTTACTAAAAATGCGCGAAACAAGCACCGGCCAACCTTAATTTATTTCATGCGGAGGCTGAAACGGAGAAACGCCGCCTGCGGTAAAACATCATGACAAGGCGCGCCCTACAAGGCCTCCACGGCAGGACAGGCCGGCGAAACGGGCTGTTCCGCAGCGCAAGACGGCCTGTATGGCAATGCCATACGGGCTGTTTTGCGCCGCATTCTTACCCGCGGCGCAATCTACTGAGAACCAAGCCATTAGGGAGAACGCCACCGACGATGAAACATCTTTACACCGACAAGCGTGCCCTGTGGCCTACCGCACGGCAGGCCACAGGGCAAAAAAGGGGCGAATTGTTTTGCGGTTAACGAAACATCCACTACCTTTGCAGGCGTTATGAAACAAGTAAAGCCAAAGAAAAACCTCGGCCAGCACTTCCTGACCGACCTCGACATAGCACGGCGCATAGCCGACACGGTGGATGCCTGCGCCGGCATCCCCGTACTGGAAGTAGGGCCCGGCATGGGCGTGCTGACGCAGTTTCTTATCAGCAAGCCCCGCGAGGTGAAAGTGGTCGAGATTGACGCCGAGTCGGTAGCCTACCTTCACGACCGCTTCCCGGCACTGGCCGACCGCATAGTGGCCGCCGACTTCCTGCGCATGGACCTCGGCGGGGTGTTCGGCGGGCGGCAGTTCGTGCTCACAGGCAACTATCCCTACGACATATCCTCGCAGATTTTCTTCAAGATGCTGGACAACCGCCAGCTCATCCCCTGCTGCACGGGCATGATACAGCGCGAGGTCGCACAGCGCATGGCGTCGGCCCCGGGCTGCAAGGCATACGGCATACTGAGTGTGCTCATGCAGGCGTGGTATGACGTAGAGTACCTGTTCACAGTCGACGAGGACGTGTTCAACCCGCCGCCAAAGGTGAAGAGCGCCGTCATACGCCTCACACGCAACGGCCGCACCTCGCTGGGCTGCGACGAGGGGCTGTTCCGCCGCGTGGTGAAAACGGCATTCAACCAGCGCCGCAAGATGCTGCGCGTGAGCCTGCGCCAGCTCTTCGGCGGGCAGGGGGCCACTGAAGGCTTCTTCGACGGGCCGCTGATGACCATGCGCCCCGAGCAGCTCAGCGTCGGGCAGTTTGTAGAACTGACCAACCTGGTGGCAGCCGAGCCGGCCCTGGCTAAGCCCGCCGGGAATGAATGAGAGGCCCTGTGCGCGGCCACACAGCTTGACATAAATCAAAAACAGGGCGATTTTATGTTATAAAACATATTTTGCCCATTGCCGTTCAGGCAAAACGCACTACCTTTGCACCAGCAAAACGAAACAAGGAATACCGGTAAAAGGTAATTAGATTCAGGGTAATAATAGGTATTATAAAGGTACTTAAGATTCAAGGACATTGCCTGAAAGGCAACAAAAGGTATTGGCTAAGGTAAGGATTGCAAGGGTAACAGACTACAACTTGAGAAAGGTAGAAAGGTTGTTTAAGCAGATGTAAAATCCTGTTTGCAGCGAAAGCTGCAACAGGTATGGGGGCGAGAGGCAAACAACAGCACTGAGACACCATCAAAAAGAAAATGGATTTTAGGGTTATATAATTACAAGGCGGCACCGATGAGAATCGTTTGCCGCCTTTATTCTGCCTCCCCCACTGCCCCACCTCACCGCCATTGAGCCATCAACACTACCCAAACGCATCTTTATCCCATATCGCCCATTGGAACACAACACCTGGACATATCCGTGTTTCACATACGCTTCAGCCTGCTTGCGCGTCACTGCCGGCAGAATTCTTCCCGTACCGCCTATACGCAGCCCGCCACGCCCCCAATGAAACAGCAAGCAATCTGCCCGACATTAACTCGCAAGCAGGCCTAAATCAAATTGCCCCATTTGGCTTTATGCACAACCATGCAGTGCTGACAAATATGCCCGCCGCGCCGAAGCCCAGCCTGCGGAAGTCAGTGCGCAGCAAAAAGCAACCGAGCCAACGCCAAAACGCACCGCACAACGGCTTGACAATGCGGCCAAAGCGCGCCATCTTGTCGCAAAAAACATAGTTGTGTGCGAGCACAAATGCACTGTGTTCGCACACAATAGATTGATTTAAGTCAAAAGAAATGGCTAATTTTGAAATAAAAAGAGGCAAACGTTACACCGTAACGACAATCGTAGTAACTTTGCATCGTGAAAAGGATGATGATGAATAGAGATACGATGATATACAAAAACAAAGGTAGGTAACGATATAGTCAGGTAGGAAGATTGTCATACAGACATCAGGATAAAAGGTAAGAAGACAAATATGTAAGGATGACAGCGAAAGAAGGTAAAGCCGATTAAAGGTAATGCATAAGATTGTAAGGATGACATACGATAGTGATCGTTCATTCGTCGGGAGACGGGTTGGTACTTAAGGTTAAGTTAATAGGTATAGCAAAGACGAGGCGGCGGCAGCCCGGAGAGGCGCAAAAGACAGCCGTCTTGGTCAAAGGTAAAGGCCATTGGCATGGAAAGCCCGCCTTACCTTCTATTTAAGAAGAAGTTTTTAGTTATTGATATCGTTTAGGTGCAGTTCCGGGGGCGTGAGCCTTAGGGCTGCTTTTTTATTGCACCAGCGCCAGGGCGAAACATCCCAATGCCCGCCAGCAGCCATGGCGGCATGTCCACTGGCAGCGGCGGCACCACACGGGCGCCCGGCGGCAGTCACTCTTCTACCCTTGCAGAGATTATCATGATGTCGTAGAGCGGGCGGTCGTAGTCGTCTGTCTCGGCGTCGAGCATCTTCTCCACCACGTCCATGCCCATTGTCACCTCACCAAACACGGTGTAGAGGCCGTCAAGCTGTGGCAGTCCACCTACTTTCCTGTAGGTTTCAAACATCTCGTCCAACATCCTTGCGCCCCCGCCAATGGTGTCGATGCGCTCGCGCTCGGCCTCAACGACAGCCGTGGAATGGAGCTTTCCCCACACGATGTAGAACTGGCAGGCATCCGACTCGCGCCGCGGGTTGGCCTCGTCGGCCTCGCGCGCCATGGCCACCGCGCCGCGCTTGTGGTACAATTCGGGCAGCCTCACCTCGGCAGGCAGGCGGTAAGGCAGCGTGCCTGCACCGAGCATACGCCCCGGCCCGGCATGCTTGCTGCCGGGATCACCGGCCTGCACAACGAAGTTTCGGACCACCCTGTGGAACAGGAGGCTGTCGTAGAAGTGGCTGCGCACAAGCTTCAGGAAATTGTCGCGGTGCACCGGCGTCTCGTCGTAAAGCTCTATGCGTATGTCGCCGGCCGTTGTCTGCAGCACGACGGCCTTGCGCCCGGCGGCATGGACAAAGGCTGCCGCCACACAAACAAAAAGGAGTGAAATGACTGTTCGTTTCATATCATTGTCTGTTAGGTATGCCTTTCATCCACCCTCCCTTGAAAAGCCGCAGCAGGAATATGCCGCCACGGAACGTCAGCTCGATGGCCATGGCCGTCCATACGCCGCGCAAGCCATAGTGGGGAGCCAGCACGGCGGCCAGGGAGAGGCGCACCGCCCACATGCTGAGCAGGTTCATGGCTGCCGGCTTGAGCGTGTCGCCCGCGCCGATGAACACTCCGTAGCACACGATGGCGGCCGCAAACATCGGCTCGGCGAACGCCTCGATGCGCAGCGCGGCCACACTCAGCTCGCGGATGGCCTCGACGGGGGTCATCACCTGCATGATGGCAGGGGCAAAGATGAACATGAGCACGGCCATGAATGTCATGACCAGCATGCCCGTGGCGACCGACAGGCGGGCGAAACTGCGCGTCAGTGAGCGCTGGCCTGCCCCTGTACCCTGCCCCACGAGCGTCGTGGCTGCGTCGGCAATGCCGTAGCCGGGCATATAGCAAAGGCTCTCGACGGTTATGGCAAAGGTGTTTGCGGCTATCGAAATGTTGCCCAGCGGGGCCACGATGGCCGTGCTCACCACCTGAGCGCCGCCCATCAGTACCTGCTGAAGGCCCATGGGCGCACCTATCTTGAACGCCGTGCCAACGCAATCTGCCGTAGGGCGGAACGAGCCGGGCCTGCCCTTGAGCGACAGGCTGGGCGAGCGGAACAGCAGCGACCAGGCCATCAGCAAGGCCGACACGACGATGGCACAGAGCGTCCCGAGCGCGGCCCCGGCCACACCGAGGCCAGCCACGAAGATGAAAAGGTAGTTGAACACCACGTCGAGCAGGCACATGAGTATGTTGAGCAGGCTCGGCACCCTCATGTTGCCGCTGCACTTGAGCATGCTTCCCGACAGGTTCTGGAGCTGATAGAAAGGCAACGCCAGTGAGAAGATGAGGAAATACATCGACGAGTCGTGGGCTATGTCGTTGCCGCCCCCGAGCCAATAGGGCAGCCGAGCGTGGATAACGATGCCCAAAAGCATGAGCATGAGGCTGAAAGCAAGCGCGCACACAAGGCCCTGCCGCAATATGCGACGCGCCCGGACGAAGTCGTTGGCACCGATGGCATGGGCAACCTGCACAGAGAATCCCATGGAAGCGGCACTGAGCAAACCGCTGAACAGCCACGTGGACGACTCTACAAGCCCTATCGAGGCCGACTGGCGGGCTCCCAGGCTGCCCACCATCGAGGCGTCGATGAAGAACATCACGGTGGCCGACATCTGCGACAGGATTGACGGGACGCTCAGCTGCGCTATCAAGCGCAGCTTCTCAGCCCGGGTCATGGCGCGCCCCTGGCGGATGTACGACAGCAGTTCGTCGCTCTTGTTGTTTACTGACATTGGTTTGCTTGTTGCCTCTTTTCTTTGTTGCATGCAGCACTGACATGGCGGCGCAGGCCCTGCTGGCCGTCAGCCGGCCATACACTGCCCTGCAGCGCCATGTCTTACAGTGCGCAAAGTTAATCATTTTATCCGTCACGGGCAATGATTGCAAGCACAAAAGCTGCCCGGGGATGGCTTTTTCCGCGCGTTGAACCGCCCCCAGGGCAAACGGGCGTCAGGCCCCGACGGCCCGCCCGGCCTCGTAAGCCTTCAGGAGTGAGGCGTGGCCGGCTATGTCGCCGCGCTCATTGACGCCGCCGGCAAACACCACCCCTGCCAGGCGCGAACGCTCAAAGCAGGATATCCAGCCCTCAAGGGCGGTCACCGCACCGGCGACGGTGGTCGCCTCGTCCTCGGCGGCAGCCGCAAGCAGATAGACATCGCGGAACTTATAGTCTGAGCCGTAGAGCGGGTTGGAACGGTCGATCATGGTCTTCATCTGGCCGCTCACGCTGTAATAATACACCGGCGTGGCCCAGACGATGACATCGGCATCGTGCATCTTCTGCCTCACCTCGTCGGCATAGTCGTGGATTACGCACCTGTGTGTCTTCTGGCAAGCCAGGCAACCGCGGCAGAAAGCCACCTCCTTGCCTGCCAGGCTAACCGTTTCTACCATGTGGCCTGCCTCAGCCGCGCCGCGCGCGAACTCATCGGCGAGCGCATCTGAATTGCCGCCCAAACGCGGACTTGTCTTGATTATCAGTACGTTGCTCATAATATTGTAATTGTTTAGCTCCAAATCGTGCTTGGCCGAGGCCGGCATTAGGCCCGCCATGGCACCGGGCTGGTGCAGGCGCCTTGATTGCCACAGTCATTGACCTTGACTTCCAAAATTCATGCAGCCGCCATTTTAGCCAGCCGCCGGCTTCTTGCAAAAGGGAAACGCAAGCGAGCC
Organism: uncultured Prevotella sp.; assembly: GCA_944320235.1. Taxonomy (GTDB): domain Bacteria; phylum Bacteroidota; class Bacteroidia; order Bacteroidales; family Bacteroidaceae; genus Prevotella. The sequence continues at coordinate 218,233 of CALUGQ010000002.1, read as the reverse complement.
GTAACGGAAACGCCCCCTCATGTTTCACATCCGCAACCAATTTCCTGCAAAGTTAGCAAAATTCTGCCATCTGCAAGGTATAGTCATTACAGAAGTGCCAACCATTTTTACGGATAATAAAATAACGGATCGCCTGCAAAGCCAACCAAGCCGTCATTTGGCGACATAGGTAACAAATAGCGACAAAAACCCGCCTGCCATGCAACATGGATGGTTTTGCAAAGCCGAACGGATCGTTTCAAAACGCCAAACGGCCTGTTTTAGCTTGCGAAACAGGCTGTTTTGGAAATTAAAACATACCGTTCGCCAATCTGTTGGCTCTCAAAGGATTACGGAAAGCGGGCCGAAACGGCAAAAAACTTTACTTTCACGGCAAGGAAATAGCAGTCTGCCAGGGCATGGATTTGACACCAAACGCCCTTGCGACCAGCAATAATCCACAATAAAACAAATACAATTCGCGCAGCCACAGGCTAAAGACGGCCGCAGCGCCAGGCACAGCCTGCTGCACAATACAACAAAAGCGCGCCCGTCGCCGCTTGCCAATTGAAGCGGCGGCGGGCGCAGACAGACCGCCCATGTGCCTGCTCAGAGCAGGGTGAGCGTATAAAGATATACCACGGCTGCCGGCAAGGCGAGCAGCGAAGAGTCAAAACGGTCGAGCATACCACCGTGGCCAGGCAGTATCTTGCCACTGTCCTTTATGCCCAGCGTGCGCTTGAAGAGGCTCTCAACAAGGTCACCCCACGTGCCGAACACGGTGACGACAAGCCCCAGGCCTACCCACTCAACCGCGCTGAGCTGCAGGTCGTTGACGCCGTAAAGCTCAGTGAGATGCCATACCAGCACCGCAGCCGCTGCCACAAACACAGCCCCGCCCACCGAGCCTTCCCAGCTCTTGCCGGGGCTGATGCGCGGAAACAGCTTGTGGCGGCCAAGGAGCGAACCGCAGCAATAGGCCCCGCTATCGTTTATCCAGAGGAACACGAACACGCTCAACGGCATGAGGTAGGTATAAACCGTACCCTCGGGGGTAGCCCTGAAGGCCAGCACGCCGAGCATCGAGAACGGCAGCGCGATGTAGAGCTGGCTCATCATGGTGTGCGCCCAGGTACTGATGGGGTCGGGATTCTTGGCATAAAGCTCTGCCACGAGCAGGTAAATGATGGTTATAAGGTAGGGGATGAACACCGTAGGCGGAGTCAACGCGCTGCAGAACCCGACTACGGCAAGAAAGAAATACACACCTGCCACGGTGCAGATCATGCGGTTCGTGTCTACACCCTCGCGCCGGTTGACAAGCCCGGTGAACTCCCAAACGGTCAGCCCGGTGACGAGCGCAAAGAGAAGCGTCATGGCCGTGGGGCTGAGAAAGCTCACCACGATGGCTGCCACAAACAGCGTCCCGGTGATGGTTCGTACTATGAAATTGCTCATTCGTTGTTGGTTGTTTTGTCATCTTTTGCATCACTGCCTGCATCAGCGGGCAAGGCAGGCTGCCCGCCGCCGGCTCCGCCATCCCCGGCCGGCTCCTCCTGGCTGTCGCCCCCGAGCTGCTTGCCCTGGGCTTCAAGCTCCCTGGCCCTGTGCTCGGCCATGGCTTCGGCCTCGGCGCGCTGCTGCGCCTCAAGCAGCTCTTCCGAACGGCTGGCCCAAGGGCGCTTGCCGAATATCTTCTCTACGTCCTCGGCAAAGATGACCTCGCGCTCTACGAGCAGCCTGGCCAGCCTTGCGTGGCCTTCCTTGTGCTCGGTGAGCAGCTGTTTTGCCCGTTCGTACTGTCCGTTAATCATCGCAAGGACTTCGTCGTCCATGATTTTCGCGGTGGTTTCCGAGTAAGGCCGCTGGAAGCTGTACTCAGTGTTGTTGTAGTAGCAGACGTTGGGCAGCCTGTCGCTCATGCCTGCATAGGCAATCATTCCGTAGGCACTCTTGGTCACCCGCTCCAGGTCGTTCATCGCTCCCGTGGAGATGTGGCCTATGAAAAGCTCCTCGGCGGCGCGCCCCCCGAGCGTTGCGCACATCTCGTCGAGCATCTCTTCCTTGGTGGTGATGGCCCTTTCTTCGGGCAAGTACCAAGCTGCGCCGAGCGCACGGCCACGCGGCACGATGCTCACCTTGACCAGAGGGTTGGCATGTTCGGTAAACCATGAGACGGTAGCGTGGCCGGCCTCATGTATGGCAATGGCCTCCTTCTCCTTGTCGGTCATGATTTTCGTCTTCTTCTCCAGGCCTCCTATGATGCGGTCCACGGCGTCGAGGAAGTCTTGCTTGCCCACGGCCTTGCTGTTGTGGCGCGCTGCTATGAGGGCAGCCTCGTTGCAGACGTTGGCGATGTCGGCACCCGAGAAGCCCGGTGTCTGGCGTGCAAGGAAGTCGATGTCCACCGTATCGTCGGTCTTTACAGGGCGCAGGTGCACCTTGAACACGGCCTTGCGCTCGTTGAGGTCGGGCAGGTCGACGTGTATCTGGCGGTCAAAGCGGCCCGCACGGAGCAGAGCCGAGTCGAGCATGTCGGCACGGTTGGTCGCGGCGAGGATGATTACGCCGCTGTTGGTGCCGAATCCGTCCATCTCGGTGAGCAGGGCGTTGAGCGTGTTCTCGCGCTCATCGTTGCCTCCCATGGCCGGGTTCTTGCTGCGGGCGCGGCCCACCGCATCAATCTCGTCGATGAAAATGATGCACGGCGACTTCTCCTTAGCCTGGCGGAACAGGTCGCGCACGCGGCTGGCTCCAACGCCGACGAACATCTCAACAAAGTCGGAGCCGCTCATGGAGAAGAAAGGTACGCCGGCCTCTCCGGCCACAGCCTTGGCCAGGAGCGTCTTGCCTGTGCCTGGAGGGCCTACGAGCAGCGCGCCCTTGGGTATCTTCCCGCCCAGTTCGGTGTACTTCTTGGGGTTCTTGAGAAAGTCCACAATCTCCTGGACTTCCTGCTTTGCGCCGGCCTGACCGGCCACGTCCTTGAACGTAACGTTTATCTCGCCGCCCTTCTCATACATCTTTGCCTTGCTCTTGCCTACGTTGAAGACGCCTCCTGCGCCCGCACCGCCAGAGCCTCCGCCCATGCGCCGCATGAAGTAAATCCATATCCCGATGAAGAATATGAACGGGAGCAGCTGTATGAAGATGGTGAACAGCTCGTTGTCAGTCTTGTTTTCGTAACTGTAATCGCCGCTGAACTTCTTCTGCTGGCGTGCTTCTTCGATGAACTCCTCTACCTGGTCGACCGACCCGAACTCCACCGAGACTGCCGGGTCGGTGCCTGTCTGCTGCACGCCTTTGCCGAATACGTCGCGTATGTGCTCCGCCTTCACGTACATGAGCAGGGTGTTCTTCTCCTTGTTGACGACAATGCGCGAGGCATAGCCCTTCATCACCATCGCCTTGAACTGCGAGTATGAGGTCTCTGTCTGCACGCTCGACTTCTGCCCTCCGCCCGAAAACCACATCAGGAGCAGGGCAACGATGACCATGCCGTATATCCAGTTCATGTTGAACTTGGGCATGTTCATCTTAGGGTTATTCTGCTTGTTGTCCATCATTCGTCTCAATCTACGTCAGGCACCGTGGTGATCACGGCGTCTTCCCACAGGTTCTCAAGGTTGTAATACTTTCGCACGTCGGGCAGGAAGATGTGCACTAGCACGTCGCTGTAGTCCATCGCCACCCACTGGGCGTTGTTCAGGCCAACCACCTTGACGGGTTTCTCGCCTGCCTCGATGCGCACCACGTCGCCCACCGACTCGGTTATGGCCTCCACCTGCGCCGGCGAGGAGCCTTCGCAAATCACGAAGTAGCGGCAGATGGCGCCCTCAATGGGGCTGAGGTCGGCTATCACTATGTCTTTTCCTTTTTTCTCTTGTATTCCCTTGGTGATTTTCTGGACTAATTGCTTTGTCTGTTCCATTAATATAAATAAAAGTGATTATGATACCTTGCCATGCAAACATGATGCCAAACGTATGGCCATGACATTGCCGCAACGCACCGGCGGATTGAGCCAACCGCCCTCCGCCCGCCATGCCTGCGGCTGCGCACAAGCATTTGCAAAGTTAATGCAAATACGCAAAAGAGCAAAATAAATTGGGAAATATTAAGCATTTGCAGACTCTGTGCAGCCGCGCGGCAGACAGCGTGGCAGACTTGCGGCTGCGGCATTGGCGCCGACAACGAAAAGAGACTCCCATAGGAAGTCTCTTTGTTGGGATACTCGGACTCGAACCAAGAATGACAGGACCAGAATCTGTAGTGTTACCATTACACCATATCCCAATGTCGCACCAGCTTTATCATCTGATTGCGAGTGCAAAGGTAGCGCATTTTTCTGAAACTGCAAAACTTTTGGGGCTTTTTTTTCAATAAAATGCGTTTTTTCATGATTTCCGGCGCATCTCGGGAAACATTGTGCGGATTGTAGGCCCGGATATTGGCGCATGGCCTGCAAGCAGTGGCAATGCCATTGCCTTTGCCTGACTGCGAACCGGCCTTGACGCAACAAAATGTTTACAAAGCGTGGGAGGAGCGGCGGCTCTGGCCGACCGCCATTCCGAAACGGGCCGCCCTGAGGATTGAAACGTGCCATATTGCCTTGCAAGGGAGCCCGTTTCGGAACGCAAAACGGCCGCCGTCGCAACGCGCTGGACGCCAGGCATTTGCGCCACGATGGCGAAATGGCGGCAAATTCTTTACAAAACTCGCACCGCCACCCTCCCCGATGCGGCAAAAAAGCAACCGCCGCGAAGTGCATTGCTGGCACTTGGCGGCGGCTGTTGCTATATCTCAGCGACAAATCATTCCCTGTCCTGCGCGTCGATGGCCTTTATCTTCTCGCGCAGCAAGGCCATGTCGTCCTTCAGTTTCTGCACCTTGCGGTTCATCTCGTCGACGAGGCTGGTGCCTTTCTTGCTCTTGGCGTTGAGGAAGCCGAGGTTGTTCTCATACGTCTGCACCTCGCCCTTGAGAGCCTCAAACTGCCTCACCAGGCGTGCACGCTCGCTGTCAAGGGCGCTCTCCCCTTGCTCGGCGACACTCTTAAGCTTGTTCTTGAAGCTTGAAAGGCGTCGCTGCGCCACATTGATGTTAAGCTCCTTGTAGAGTTTGTCGAGCACAGCGTGATACTCGCCGTACACCTTGTCCTTCTCCTTGTAAGGCACGTGTCCAATGGCATTGTACTCTTCGACGAGCTTCTGCACCGCCTCCTGCACATTGCCTTCAGCCTCTGCGCCGATGGCCTTGAGCTTCTCTATCACCTCGCGCTTCTTGGCCAGGTTGGCGTGCTCCTCGCTCCGCTGCCCGTTGTTGGCGGCGTTGCGCGCCTCGAAGAAGTGGTTGCAGGCCCCGAGGAACTCCTCCCACAGCTGGTCGCCTATCTTCTTGGGCGTCATGCCTATCGTCTTCCACTCTTTTTGCAGCGCGATGAGCTTGTCTGACGTTGAGCGCCACTCGGTGCTGTCCTGCAGTGCCTTCGCCTTTTCAACCAGTGCGCGCTTCTTCTCGGCATTGGCCTTGAACGTCTCCTTGAGCGTCTTGAAGTACTCTGCCTTGCGTCCGAAGAAGTCGTCGCAGGCGGCGCGGAACCGCTCGAATATCTTGACGTTCATCTTCTGCGGCGCAAAACCGATGGTCTTCCACTCGGCCTGCAGCTCTATGATGGCCTTTGTATGCTTCTCCCAGTCGCTCGCGCCCTTGTTTTCCTCTGCGGATATGGCCTCCACCTTCTCGCAAAGGGCTGTCTTGCGGGCCAGGTTCTCCTCTTCCTTGGCGCGCAGCTGCTCGAAATGCTGCTGGTGGCGCTTGTTGATTACGGTCGAGGCGGCCTTGAAGCGCGCCCATATCTCCTCGCGGAGTTCCTTTGCCACGGGACCGGTCTCGCGGTATTCCTGATGCAGTTTCTGCAATTGGTGGAACGCGCTAATCACGTCCGGGTCGTCGGCCAGCTTCTCTGCAGCCTCGCAGAGGCGCAGCTTCGTCTCCTGGTTCTTCTTGAAGTCATACTCGCGCGCCTCGCTGTTGAGTTTCAGCATGTCATAGAACTGCTCCACATAGAGCTGGTAGTTGCGCCACAGCTCGCTGGCCTTTGTGGCCGGCACGTTCTTTATCTCCTTCCATTCCTGCTGCAGGGCCTTGAATTCCTGGTACGACTTGTTGGCCTCTTCGGGCGATGTCACCATGGCTTTTATCTTGTCTATGATGTCGAGTTTCTTCTTAAGGTTGGCTTCACGCTCCTCTTCCTGCTCCTTGAAGAGCTTTGCCCGCTTCTCCCTGATGACTCCCATCTCGGCCTTGAAAGCCTCCTCGGCCTCGTCGGGCATTATGTGGAAGCTCTCGGGGTCGCCCCCTGCGTCAATGTAACTCTTCAGGTTTGCCTCGCGCTCCGCGATTAGAAGCTTGTAGAAAACGGTTTTCAGGTAGTCAACCTCGTCCTTTGCCGGCACTTCATCGCCGTGGGCCAGCTCCTTTACGCGGCCGAGCACGTCGTTCTTGTCGGCGTAGTGCCGCTTGTATGCCGGCGCGGCTTGCCCGCCCTGCCCTGCCTGGGCGTTGTCGGCCTGTGTTGCTTCGGCCTGCCCCTCGGCTGTCGCGGCGGCGTCGGCCTGCACTTCGCCAGCCTCGGCCTGCGCCCCGGCGGGTTCAGCCTGGGGTGCATCGGCGGCTGCCGACGGCTCCTGCTGCTGCCCAGCGTTTTCCTCAACTTTGTTCACTTCTTCCTGATTGCCCATCTCGAGGGCTTTTTCTTGAGAGTCCATCATTCAAACTTTTTAGTCCGTGATTGCTTTTATGTCGCTTCCATCGTGCCTGCGCGCCTTGGGCGCACCGCCCGCCTGCCACTGTGTGGGGCGCCGCGTTGTGATGCACAATTTAGCCGCAAACTTACTGAAAAATATTGTAAACGCCTAACTTTCAATTCATTTTTTAGCCGTTTTTAGGCTAAATAAGTCTCTTGTGGCGGAAAATCCACCAGAAAACGCCCGAAATGCAGGCTGATATGACGAGTGCTATGACGAATCCGTAGCGGCTGTGCTCCATGCCGTTTACGAGGTTCATGCCGAAGAGGCTGGCTATCAGCGTCGGGAACATGAGTATGATTGACACCGATGTGAGCGTTCGCATGACGGTGTTCATGTTGTTGTTGATGATGCTTGAGTAAGTGTCCATGGTCGACTCGAGGATGTTCGAGTAGATGTTTGTGGTCTCGCGTGCCTGCGTCATCTCGATGTTCACGTCCTCTATGAGGTCGGCGTCCAGCTCGTCTATCTGCAGCTTGAACTTCAGCTTGGACAGCAGCGTCTCGTTGCCGCGTATCGACGTGATGAAGTATGTTAGCGAATCCTGCAGCCGGCTCAGCCCTATGAGCGACTCGTTGTTCACCTCGCGGTCCAGGTTGCGCTTGGCTTTCTCTATGAGTCCGTTTATCTGCTTGAGCCGCTTGAGGTACCACACGGCCGAGGAGAGGAAGAGGCGGAATATCATGTCTACGTAGTCGGTGAAGCCTTCGCCGCGCTTCTGCTGGAAGCTTACGAAGTCTATCATCATGTTCGTCTCGTAGTAGCACACCGTTATGGTCACGTCGCGCTTGTGTATGATGCCGAGCGGCACGGTGGTATAGGGCGTGCGCGAGCGTATTTCCTTCACGTATGGTATGCGGAGGATTATGAGCATCCATCCGTCGTCGTACTCATAGCGGGCGCGCTCGTCGGTATCGCTGATGTCAGAGATAAAGTAATCGGGTATCTTGAACTGCTCTTCCAGCATCTGCTGGTCCTCTTCCGTGGGACAAGTCACTTGTATCCAACAATTGGGCTGCCACTCGTCGATGGCCGTGAGCCCTCCAACCGTGTTCCAGTAAGTTCTCATTCTGCTAATCCTCCATAATGGTTTGAGGTGGAGGACCAGCTTACGTGAGCAACTCCCCGGCACCTACAAGTTAAAGTTTTCCGCGTGATAATCGTCCATGATTTTGTTTGTCGTTGTTTTTTGCGGTGCAAAGGTAGTTATTTTCTTTTTAACTTCCTGCATTTGTGCCAACTTTATTTAGGTGTTTTCATGCATATTTTTATCATTGCAACAAGTGTTACGGTGGTTTGAACCCTTTCTTTTGCCTATTTGCTGTCCCTGTTGCCAATCCGGCCGCTCACCTCAGCCACGAACTCGTCGGGGGTGTCGCAGCTTACTAAATACTTGCGTCTCTTGGTCGCCACCATCACCGTGTTGTGGTAGTCGCCCACATATGCGAAGTATTTTCCCTGCTTTCCCTTAAACCAACCGGTGAATCCGAACACACCGCCTACGCCACATATCCTTATGTCGCGGCCCATGTCGTCATACTTTTCTATATATATAATGTCACTTAAGGCAATTGCCTTCCTGCCTATTCTGCGCCCTATTACCAGCTCTTCACCTTCGATTGTAATCAGCTTTGGCGAGAGCCAATAGCACCACAGCGTCGTTGCAGCCAATATTGCTGCCACGCTGCCGTCTAAGGCCATGCTTTCCGGTGTCGGGTTGTCATACACGCCGAACACGTAGCTCACGCCGAAGAAGATAAGCAACACCGCGAAATATGCCGCGGTCATCCACTTGGCCGCCTTGCCTATGCTCACCCTGAAAGTCTGTCTCTTGCTGTCCATGCCGTTTGTCTTTGTGGCTTTTAGTTATTGTGGTGCCTTAGTCTTGCGTTCTCCTGCGCCTTGTCAAGCCTCGTGCCGCGCCTCTATGCGTCTTTTCACTTCCGCAACCAGCTCGTCGGGACGGTCGCAGCTCATTACGTACTTACGCTTTCTGGTCACTATCAGGAACGTGTCCTTATAGCCGCCCACGTAAGACATATACCTGCCGAAGTCGCTGTTGGTGAACCACCCCGTGTAGCCCAGCATGCCGCCAGAGCCGCACAGCCTCATGTCGAACGCCAAGTCGTCGCGCCGCTCTATGCTCTCTATGTCGCTGAACAAAAGCGTTTTCTTGCCGATGCCCTTCTTCAAGACCAGCCGGTCGGCGTAAACCGTAATGCGGCGCGGCCACATCAAGAGGGCGTAATAGGTAGCGCCGATAATCAGGGCTACAAAGAATCCTGCGTATAGCCACTCGTTGAGTGTCTTGTCTGCAGGCTTCGGAAAGCACAGACAGGTAAATGCCGATGTACCAATCGCAATGATGCACACTGCGCTTATGATTTTCACCTTCTTTGTCAAGCTCACTTTGTATGTCTGTTCCTTGCTGTCCATGCTGTATCGACTGTTGGTTGTGGAAAAAGAAAAAGCCGGTGCGCATCGCTTTACAGCGGGCATTGCACCGGCCTAACTTATTGTTAAAACTATTAGAAACTTGTTCGTATTGCCTATTTGGCCGGGATGTCCTCAAGAGTCTTCTTGAGCAGCTCCCAGAAAGGTGCCATGGTGGGGATGTAGCAGCGTTCGCCGGTGGTGTGCGGCGAGCGGAGCGTGGGTCCGAGCGACACCACGTCGAGGTGCGGATACTTGCCGAGGATGACGCTACACTCCAGTCCGGCGTGGTCAACCTGCTCCACTGCCTCCTCGCCGAACAGCTCGCGGTACTCGCGTTCGAGCAGTTTCAGTATCTCGCTGTCGGTGTTCGGGTCCCAGCCGGTGTAGCCGCCGCTCAGCGTCACCTTCATGCCCGCCATGTTGAAGCAGCTCTGCAGCGTGTTGGCCAGGTACTCCTTCATGCTCTCGCTCGACGAGCGGGCGAGGATTTTCACCTCGGCGCGACCTTCGTTTATGCCTATTATGGCGAGGTTTGACGATGTTTCTACCACCGAGGGTATGGCCGGAATCATGCGCAGCACGCCGTTGTGGCAGGCGTAGATGGCGTCGAGCAGGTTGTCCTGTATGTCCTCGGGCACCTCCTTCTTAGGCGCGGCGGTCTCTTCGGCGGTGAAGATGATGCCGCTCTCTATGCCGGCATACTCGTGCTCGAAGGTCTCCTTGTAGTCTTCGGCCAGCTCCTTGGCGGCCTCTACGTTCTCCTTTGGCAGCGTGAGCACCACCTCGCACTCAAACGGGATGGCGTTGCGCATATTGCCGCCGTGCCACGTTGCCAGCCGTGCGTCGCAGTCTGTGATGGCGTCGCGCACGTAGCGGGCCATCAGCTTGTTGGCGTTGGCGCGGCCCTCGTGTATCTCCAGGCCCGAGTGTCCGCCCTTCAGGCCTTTCAGCGTCACCTTTATGGCGGTGTCGTCGGGGTCGGTGTCGGCCTCCTTGTATTCGAGCGTGGCGGTTATGTCGAGCCCTCCGGCGCTGCCGATGACGAACTTTCCCCATGTCTCGGAGTCGAGGTTGAGCAGTATGTCGCCGTTGAGTTCGTCCTCGGGCAGGTCGTTCGCGCCGTACATGCCCGTCTCCTCGTCGGCCGTTATGAGGGCTTCCACGGGGCCGTGCTTCAGCTCCTTGTCCTCCATGACGGCCATTATGGCTGCCACGCCTATGCCGTTGTCAGAGCCGAGCGTGGTGCCGCGCGCCTTCACCCAGTCGCCGTCGATGTATGTCTCTATGGGGTCGGTCTCGAAGTTGTGGGTGCTTTCCTTTGATTTCTGCGGCACCATGTCCATGTGCGCCTGCAGAATCACGCCCTTGCGGCCCTCCATCCCGGGGCTGGCAGGCTTGCGCATGACGATGTTTCCGGCCGGGTCCTTGAAGGCTTCTACGCCGGCGCGGGCGGCGAAGTCGAGCAGGAAGTTCTGTACTTTGTCTAAGTGTCCAGACGGACGTGGCACCTGTGTAAGCGCGTAGAAGTTGCGCCAGATGCACTCGGGCTTTAGGTTCTTTATCTCACTCATAGTCTATGGTTTTATGCGGGCTGCCCCGCTGCTGCCCCCGGCCTTGCGGCTGTGGGTCTGCAGGGCGTGGCCCTCGTTGTCAGTCGGTTTCCGTTGATGGGTCAGGCCGGCCTTCATGCCTGGCTACGGCCTCCCCTCGTGCCTCTGCCGCGGCTCATGCCGTGGCCACGGCGGCCGGTGCCTGGGCGCGGCGGCTGGTGAAAGCCAGCGCGCCCCATGCCCACACGCCGAGCAGTATCACGAGCAGCGTCTGCACGGAGTGGACTATGAGCACGAAGAACAGGGCCTGCTCCTCGGCCACTCCGTAGAGCATGAGCATGGTCTTTACGGCGAAGTGCCACGGCCCCGCGCCGTTTGGCGTAGGCACCACCACGGCTATGCTGCCCACCACGAACGTGACCAGCGCGCAGGCCGCGCCCAGGCCGGCTGTGAAGCCGAAGCAGAAGAACGTCAGGTAGTAGTGCATGAAGTAGCAGGCCCATATCCCCACGGTGGACAGCAGGAACAGCGGGGCATTCCTTACGCCCCTGAGCGACATCACGCCCTGCCATATTCCGCCGAGGGTGGCTTTCACCTTATTATATATGGCGAGCTTTTTCAGCAGCACATGGGCCAGCAGCAGCACGGCCACGGCGCACGCTGCGGTGACGGCGTAGCCCGCAGCAGAAAAGCGGGCGAGCAGCGAGTCGAGGCTCGTGCCCGTCTCGCTGAAGAACGTGGTGAACACTCTCATCTGGCAGAGCAGCATCACTCCCGTCACGACGAGCACCACGAGCGAGTCGATTGCGCGCTCGGCGACCACCGTGCCGAGGGCCTTGGGGAACGACACCCCGTCGTAGCGGCGCAGCACACCGCAGCGAGTGAACTCGCCGATGCGCGGCACCACGAGGCTGGCGGCGTAGGAAAGGAAGATGGAGTACACGCTCACCGACGCCCTGGGCCGCTCGCCGACAGGCTCCAGCGTCTGCCGCCAACGCCACCCGCGCAGCATCTGCGCCAATATGCCGAAGGGGAACGACAGGGCCATCCACGTCCAGTCCATGCCGTGGAGAAGCACGTCTTTCATACCCTCGAAGTCGAAGCCGCGATACATCCAGTAGAGTATCGCACCACCGAGCAACAGCGGCATCATTACCTTGATGCAAGTGTTCGCTATCCGTCTTGCTTCCATAACAGTATGCAAATTTACATTATTTCGGCCGTAACGCAAAACATTTTGATTTATTTTAAAGTGTTTCGCCGCGCAGGCCGCCACGCCTCGCATGGTGGGAAAGGCATGGGGAAAGAGCAAAAATGACACTTGTGCACGCACACAACATTGATTAATGTCAAAAACTACCATGTTCCGCCTAATTTTGCAGCCAATATCTTGCAGCATTTCAGCAATAAAGCTATACCTTTGCACCCGGAAACAAACATCAGGATAACAAACAAAAGTAATTGAAAAGACTATGGAAATGATTGGATTTGTAGCAGTTTGCGTGGCAGTGACCGCACTTGGGGCTGCCCTGTTGTATGCATCGTTGGAACGCCTCATGGCAAACTTTTAACCAAGGAGGGATTATCATGGGTATGTTCATAATGATGGCGGGCTACGTGGCAGTGTTCCTGGCCGTTGAGGCAGTTGGCATAGCCATCGGCATAAAGACCGCAAGCCGACGCTAAGCAGCAATAAACGTCCTGCCCCGTGGCAGGCTCAACATTTGTTCCGGGTCGCGGCAGGCACCAGTCCTGCGCGGCCCGGATTCTTTTTCAAAGCCTGGCCGGCACTTGTTTTTGTAATATTATTTCGCAACGCTGGCCATGCGATGCAACAGGCTGGCTCACAGGGCGTTGAGGGGTATGGTGCCCCGTGCCGGGAAACGGGCCGTTCCATCGCTCATTTCGGGCCGTTCTGCAAGGCAAAAGAGGCCGTTCTGCAAGGCAAAACGGCTGCGGCAGCATTATAAGTAAACTTTTCAGAAAACGCGGTTGGCTCAAAGCTATCCAGCGTCGGCGCGCTGGCGGTCGGGCCAGTTTACGAGGTAGAGCCTCTCGGTGGCTCGGGTGAAAGCCGTGTAAAGCCAGTGCAGGTACGCCGGCGTGAGCATATCGTCGGTCATGTATCCCTGGTCTACGTACACGTGCGCCCACTGCCCGCCCTGCGCCTTGTGGCAGGTGACAGCGTAGGCGTGCTTCACCTGCAGCGCGTTGAAGTAGCGGTCCTGCTTCAGTTGCTTTATCCTGTCGGCCTTGAGCGGCAGGTCGGCATAGTCTTCCATCACGGCGTTGAACAGCTGCTCGCCCTGCTCGCGGGTCAGCGCGGGGGCTTCGGAGGCGAGAGTGTCGAGCAACACGGTGGCCGTAAGCTCGTAGTCGTCGTAGTCGGGCAGCGTCATCGTCACATCGGCAAAGCGGAAGCCGTAAAGGCTGCGGCAGCCGCGCACACGCCTCACCACCGCCCTGTCGCCGTTGGCCAGGAACGAGGGCAGCACCGACTGGGCCTCGGCATCGCCGTCCAGGCCTGCCGCAGCCCCATCCCCTGCCTTGGGCGCACCGTCGGCATGGCGCCGCTCACGCTCCATCCAGTAGTAGTTGTTGCGCACCACCATTATCATGTCGCCCGCGCACAGCTCGTCCTCGCGGTCGAGCACCTGCGCGCGTATGCCCCGGTTGTATACCACGGCCCGCTTGTTGCTGCGGGTTATGACTATGGTCTCGTCAAGCCCGGCGTGGCTGTAGCTCCCCGCGAGCGTGTCGACAAGTTCCCCGCCGCCCACAGCGCAGATATCGGCAAAGCCGCTGAAGCGCACCTTGGGCAGCGCCACGGGGCCGACGCCCGTAATCATGCGGCGCACGGTGGTGGCGTTGAAGAGTATGCCCGAGCCTTCACCCTGGCGGAGCACGGCGTCGAGCTCGGCCTCGTAGACGCGCAGCCCGTAGCCCTCCATCACGGCAGCCTGCAGGGCCGGGCTCTCGGCCTCGCCCACCGGGGGCAGCTGGGCGCGGTCGCCGATGAGCAGCAGGCGGCAGTTGCGCCCGCCGTATACGTAGTGCACGAGGTCATCGAGCAGGCAGCCGCTGCCGAAGGCGGCCTCGCCCGCCGCCCCGTTGGCTATCATCGACGCCTCGTCGACGATGAAGAGCGTGTCTGAGTGCAGGTTGTCGGCAAGGCTGAAGCCCCCCATGTCGGCGCGGAGCGACTTCTGCCGGTATATGCGGCGGTGGATGGTGAAGGCCGCACGGCCCGCTCCCAGGGCGAACACCTTGGCCGCCCGCCCCGTGGGAGCGAGCAGCACCATGCGCCAGCGCAGCTCGGAGAGGGCCTTGACAATGGCCGCCGCAAGGGTGGTCTTGCCCGTGCCGGCCGACCCGCGCATCACCATGGCAACGCGGTCTGAGCGGTCGGTCATGAACGAACTGAACGCCCCAATGGCCCGCAGCTGGTCGGCCGAGGGGCTGAAGCCCAGGTGGCGCATTATGATGGAACTGAGTGCATCTGTCAACATGGCATACATGGATTGGTGAAACAAAGGTAGCGAAAATGCGCGAAATAAAGATTAAAACATCAAAAAAATCAACAACTGCGCGCCGGGCGGCTTTGCCCGTCGGGGGGAAATGGCTATCTTTGTATATAACAACAAAACAGCAACAACTTAAAACCATGCCTATGAGATACCTTATTACAATGCTTTGCGCCGCCTGGTGCGCCTGCGCCGCAGCCCAAAGGGAAGGCGTGGTGGTCGACATGGAGACCGGTGTGCCGCTCGGCGGCGTGGTAGTGACCATCGACACAGCCCTGGTGAGCCAGCGGCTCACCAACTACAAGGGTGAGTTTACAATCCCCGACGATGCCGACAGCATAACGCTCGCGCTCACGGGCTACGAGCCGCGCGGCCTCAACCGCTCGGAACTGACCGACACCATCGAGCTGATGCGCACCTACAACGCGCTCAACGAGGTGATAATCTACGGCAAGCTGCCACAGGTGGGAATAGACTTCGCCAAGATGCTCGAGTCACTGCGCGAGGAGCAACGGTTCACGCCGAGGTCCACTCCGCTGGCCACGTTCGACTTCTTCTCAATCTTCAGCGCAAAGAAACGCAAGCGCACAAAGGAGCGGATAGAGGCCATCATGGACTACTGAGAAACATAAAAAAAACTCAAACATGGCACAAGGAAACAAGATTACCAACACGGTGCTCGCCATTGTGGCACTGTTGTTGCTGTGGATTTGCGTGAGGAGCATCTTCACGCCAGCCCCGGCCGACGGCAAAAAAGCCGCCACGGAGGCTGCGGCAACCCAACATAGTAATATAACAAACCAATAAGAACATAAAAAATGAACGTAAAGAAACATTTGGGATGGATTATCGCAGGGGCAGTAGTGCTGATCCTGCTGCTGTGGAGTGTGTCGGGATACAACGGCCTCGTGTCGATGGACGAGCAGGTGGCCGGGAAATGGGCCAACGTAGAGACGCAATACCAACGACGGGCCGACCTCATACCCAACCTGGTGAACACCGTCAAGGGCTACGCCACGCACGAAAAGACCACGCTCGAAAACGTGGTGAAGGCACGGAGCGAGGCCACGCAGGTCAAGGTAAACCCTGAAGACCTCACCCCAGAGCGCCTTGCCGAGTTCCAGAAAGCACAGGGCAACGTCTCCGCCGCGCTCGGCCGGCTGCTCATGGTAGCCGAGAACTACCCGCAGCTCAAGGCCAACCAGAACTTCCTCGAGCTGCAGTCGCAACTCGAAGGCACCGAAAACCGCATCACCGTAGCGCGCAAAGACTTCAACGACGCAGCCAAGGCATACAACGTAACCATACGCCGCTTCCCGAAAAACATACTCGCCGCCATCTTCGGATTCGACAAAAAGTCGTACTTCGAGGCTGAAAGCGGTGCCGAAAAAGCTCCCGAAGTGCAATTCTGACG
Source organism: uncultured Prevotella sp. (assembly GCA_944320235.1). Lineage (GTDB taxonomy): Bacteria > Bacteroidota > Bacteroidia > Bacteroidales > Bacteroidaceae > Prevotella. Next base: position 202,521 of record CALUGQ010000002.1, on the reverse strand, counting down.
ATAGGAAATGAGACGCATCGCACTGTCATTGATATCAGCATTCGCAGCACTGCTGAGCCTCGCGGCGCAAGAACCGCCCCGCGCTTTCACCATAGAGAGCGTGCCTAACGTACACGTGCAGGACGCAAGGCGGTACGTCTCAGACCCTGCAGGGCTTATCCCGGCTGCCGCCCGCGACACCATCGACGCGCTCTTCGGCCGGCTTGAGGCCACGACGGGCATCGAGGCAGCCGTGGTAGCGCTGCCGTCGATAGGCGACGCCACGCCCTTCGGCTTCGCCCAAAGCCTGTTCCGCCACTGGGGCATAGGCAAAAAGGGGAGCAACAACGGCCTGCTCGTGCTCTACGTGGCCGACCAGCGCAGCATAAGAATCCACGTTGGCTACGGCCTGGAGGGCTTCCTCACCGACGCAAAGTGCAAGCGCATACAGTCGCAACAGATGGTGCCGGCGTTCCGCAAGGGCGACACCGGTGGCGCGCTCGTGGCCGGAAGCAAGGCCATCTGCGCCGTGCTCGACGGCACAATGGAGCCGGAGAAGGCGCAGGACGACAGCGGCAACATGGCGGCAATAGTGCTGATAATTATAATCTTGGCCATGGTCTTGTATGCCACAGGAACTTACGGCCATCGCAAGAAGCGCTGCCCAAGCTGCGGCAAGCGCGCTATGGCCATCATGTCGAGCGACCGTTACCGTGCGCCCAACGGCCACACGATGCGCAAAGACGTCTACGTATGCTCGAAATGCGGCCGCGTCACCGTACAGACAACCGACGAAGGCGACGATGACGACCGCCACTCCAGAATCAGCTCCTTCCTCGGCGGCTTCATCCTCGGCTCGCTGCTGAGCGGCGGCAGGGGCGGCTCGGGCAGCGGAGGAGGCTACAGCGGAGGCAGTTTCGGCGGAGGAGACTCCGGCGGAGGCGGCGCAGAGTCGAACTGGTGACCGCACTGCTGCGGCCGGCCATGCAGAAACCGAGGAGGCGGGGCTTTCCCTGCCTCCTCTTGCGTTGTGGGCGGCCATGGCCAAAAAACCGCTTTGTTCGTTTCTTCCACTCGTTTTTTTGTGCTACCTTTGCAGGCAAGAAGAGCAAGACTGACAATGGAAACAGCCCAGAACACCAACATCAGGAACGCAGGGCGGCGGCTCACGATACGCGCAAGCCGCCACTCACTGTCGTTTTCGGCCCTCGACGTGACGCAAGAGGGCAACAGCGTGACGTTCGAGCCATACACCGTGAGGAGCGGGATATCCATGGCCGCCAACCTGCGCGAGGCGTTCAAGACCGCCGCGCTACCCTCGATGGACTTCAAGAGGGCCTTGCTCATGGTGGACTCGCCGGTGCTGATGATGCCGGTAGACCTCTTCCGGGAACAGGACACCGAGGTGCTCTACCGCCATTCCTTCCCGAGGCTGGCTGCCGAGCGGGTGGAGTTCAACGTGCTGCCGGAGCTTAACGCCGTGGCGCTCTTCGCGGTCAACAAGGACTTGAGGCTCGTTGTCGACGACCACTTTGCCGACGTTAAGGTGAACTGCGCCATGACCCCGGTGTGGAAATACCTCCACCAGCGCAGCTTCATCGGCACGAGAGGCAAGCTCTACGGCTATTTCCACGACAAGAAGCTGGAGATATTCAGCTTTGTGCAGAACCGGTTCAAATACTGCAACGCCTTCGATGTGAGCCTGGCCCACGACGCCCTGTACTTCCTTCTCTACGTGTGGAAGCAGCTGGCGCTTAAGCCCGAGCACGACGAAATGCACATTGTGGGCGACATTCCGGAGCCTGAATGGATTCTGGCTGAGCTGAGGAAATACCTGCAACGGGCGTACATCATCAACCCAACGGGCGACTTCAACCGCGCGCAGGCATCGCTCGTGAAGGGATTGCCATACGACTTGATGGCTTATTACGTAAAAGGGAGGTGACAAGATGAGGATAATAACAGGACTGTACAAGGGCCGCCGCTTCGACATTCCGCGCACGTTCAAGGCCAGGCCAACCACCGACTTCGCCAAGGAGAACCTGTTCAACGTGCTGGGCGGCATCATTGACTTGGAGGGCAAGCAGGCCCTCGACCTCTTCTCAGGCACGGGCAGCATTACGCTCGAACTGCTGTCGAGGGGCTGCGCCCGCGTAGTGAGCGTAGAACAAGACCGCGACCACCACGCGTTCATCAAGCAGTGCGTCGGCAAGATTGGTGCAACCAACTGCCTGCCGCTGCGTGCCGACGTGTTCAGGTTCATCAAATCGTGCCGCCAGCAGTTCGACTTCATCTTCGCCGACCCGCCTTATTCGCTCGAAAGGCTGGCAGAGATACCCGAGCTTGTGCTCTCTTCGGGCCTGCTGGCAGATGGCGGCGTGTTCGTGTTCGAGCACGGGGCGAAGAACGACTTCAGCCATGCGGAACGTTTCCTGGAGCACCGCGCCTACGGAAGCGTCAACTTCTCGATATTCAAGTAGGCTGAGGCGGGAAACAAAGGATTAAGGAATAAGAATCAAGCCCTAACCGGTCGCCAGACCATTTATGGCCGATTCGGGTTAAAAAACAGCTTTGCGCATATGGCAGGAAAGGGTCATGAGACCGTTTCCTGCCTTTTTCCGTACCTGCATACGGCCTGAGCCATACCGCCATGCCGCCATTTCACTGCCCTCAAGTCAGCACTTTCCTGCCTCCATGCTACCGCCTCCTTGCTCCTTGCCACTCACATCACCGGCGAGAGCAGGCGAGTAAGGCTCTCCCAAAGGCGCACGAAGAAGCGTGGCGGGTTGCGCCGCGCTTCCTCGCTGAACAGCACCGAGCGTTCCTGGTCGGCCATGAACACTTGCTTGAAGCGCATGGCCGTCTCTTCGCCGTAGAAGAACGCGTTGGCCTCGAAGTCGTTCTCGAAGCTGCGGAAGTCTACGTTGGTGGAGCCGCATGTGGCGAGCGAGTCGTCGCACACGAGCATCTTGCTGTGCAGGAAGCCCGCCGTGTAGAGGTATATCTTCACCCCCGCGCCCACCATGTCGCGCAGGTATGAACGCCCGGCCCACTCCACGAAGCGCGAGTCGCTGCGCGCCGGCACTATTATGCGTATGTCGATGCCGCCCAGCGCAGCGGTCTTCAGGGCGAAGAGCACAGGCTCCGTGGGCAGGAAGTAGGGTGTCTCGATGTATATGTAGCGGCGCGCCCCGAGGATTATGCGCACGTATCCCTGCATGATCTCGGGGTAAGGGGATATGGGGCTGGCCGTCACTATCTGCGCAATGCAGGCCGACTGCACGCTGCCGTCGGGCTGCGGGTAGTACTTGCGGCTGGAGATGAGCGTGCGGTCCACGAAGTACCAGTCTACGAGAAACGCCCGCTGCAAGCCGTAGACAGCCCCTCCGGTGATGCGCACCATGGTGTCGCGCCACGGCTGGCTGCCTGTTCCCTTGGCATAGCGCAGCGCTATGTTCATGCCGCCTATGAACCCCTCGCGCCCGTCGATGACAATAACCTTGCGGTGGTTGCGGTAGTTGGCCTTGCTGGTGAAGGTAGGGAACCTAACGGGCAGGAACGGCCTTACGTCCACACCGCCCTCGCGCATACGCTCAAAGAAGCGGTGGCTGACGTTCCAGCAGCCCACGTCGTCGTATATCACCCTCACCTCCACGCCCCGGCGGGCACTGTCCACGAGCGCGTCGGCCACGAGGCGGCCCAGCGCGTCGTCCGCAAAGATGTATACGTCAATGTGTATGTGGTGGCGGGCCCGGCCTATGGCGGCGAGCAGCTCGAGGAAGAAGGCGTGGCCATCGGTGATGATGCCGACCCCGGTGTTGTTGAAAGGCAGGGCCATGTTCTGGTTCACGAAGAGGTCTATCGTGGGACGGTAGCGCTCGGGCAGGCGCAGGTCGCGCTGCTCGGCGAACTCGAGCATCGACCGCTTTGTGAGCTGGTCCATGCTGCGCTGGCTCACCATGCGCTCCTTGCGGGTGTTTATGCCGAAGAACACGTAGAGCACTATGCCCACCACCGGCACGAAAAAGATGACCAGCGCCCAGGCCATGGTCTTGGCAGGCTGGCGGTTGTCCATGAGCACATGGACGATGGCCACAGCCGCTAGAATCTCGTTGATGATGACACCGGTAAGGTACAGTCCGTGCATAGGCAGCCCATAATTAGTCAGCAACGTGCCTGCGGGGCAGGCGTAGCACCTGCAAATATCCGCAAAAAAATCGACACGGGCAAACATTCTGGGCGGAATTTGCACGCCGCCGCCCACTAACGCCGCCACAGGGCCGCCGCCATGCCCGGCCGACGGGAAGGTAATGAATGTTTACACCGGCCCGGCCGGCTGACGCCACAGGCCGCGCTGCCGTGCCAGACGGCCTTTCCCGCACAGCGAAACAGGCCATCTGGCACGGCGGAACAGGCCATTTGGCAGCGCAAAACGGCCACAGGCGCAAGTTGCTGGCTGCCAGAGGGTTGCGCAAGAGTGCAAGCTCAGCTTTTTATTTTTACAAAAATGAAGTCCGCAGCGGCCTTGGCACGGCCGCTGCGGACTTCATTTTCAATGCATGGGAATAGGCAGGCACTACACGCCGCGCCCCGGCCTCACTTGAAGCCCGCGAGCTTGTGCGTCTGCAACGACAGCCGCCACTGCGGGTGGGCCAGTATGTAGTCGATGCAGGCCTCGGTTATGCGGCGGTTGCGCTCCGAGGCAGGGCCTCCGCCCACGTCGCACGGCTGCAGGTAGTAGTAGTCGGCCTCAATGCCGAAGTCGGTCACGGGCGAGCGGCCGTCGAAGATGCACTTCAGCTCGTTGCAGCGTCTCATCACCGGGCGGGCGGCCACGCCCACGAACGGCAGCTTGGGCGACACCGTAAGCCAGTCGATGCCGGCAGGCACGGGGCGCGTGCCGTTGGTCTCCATGGCCACCTCGCAGCCTGCGGCGTGCAGCGCGGCCGTCAGCGCGGCGTCGGCTTGTAGCGCAGGCTCGCCGCCGGTGAGCACCACGAGGCGCGGGGCATATGCCGTCACGGCCTCAACAATGTCGCTGCCGCCCATGTCGCGCCAGGCGGCAAAGTCGGTGTCGCAGAACGGGCAGCGCAGGTTGCAGCCCGAGAAGCGCACGAACACAGCGGCGCGGCCCACGTTGTGGCCCTCGCCCTGCAGCGTCTGGAATATCTCGTTTATACGGTACATATCATAGGGAAACGGGAGACTATTTCTTGGGAGGCGGGAGACAGTAGCCGGGCGACTGACGAATGCAGGCCTGGGCGACTGGCGAATGCTTTTTCCGGAGTACTGAAATTAGAATCAATTTGGAGCACCAAGCAACAGTTTTGATTCTTTACAGCAGCACTCATTCCATGCCTAATGTTCACTTTGCCCATGGCTTGCGGTGTCTTTCAGGCTGTATTTTGTTGTCGCTTTCATCATTTAGCCCGCTAAACTCTGTCAAACCACAACAAAAACATCACGGAACCCCACGGCAATCCATTGGACAAAAAAATCAAAACAGTTTCAAACATCCCCCTCCACACATTCTTTTAATTTTTAATTCTTAACCTTTAGCTTACAAAACGGCTTCGCCGTCCTTGACATACATCGCCGTGTTGCCCTCGCTTTCGCGCACTATGGCCTTGTAGCAGGTGGGAATCTGCTCCACGCACCAGCGCGCGATGTTCTCCGCCGTCGGGTTGAAAGGCAGCAGCTCGTTCAGGTTGCCATGGTCAAGGTAGCCGTGTATGCGCTCCTTGATGTCAGAAAAGTCGCACACCATGCCGTTGGCGTTAAGCTCGCGGGCGCGGCAGCAGATGGTGACCTGCCAGTTGTGGCCGTGCAGCCGCGAGCATTTGCTCGGGTAATCGAGCTTCAGCGAGTGGCTCGCCGATATCTCAAGTTTCTTCTCTACGTAATACATTGCTTTTCGTTTTTGTGTCGGTATGCCCTGCCAGCGGCCTTGCCAGCCGGCGGCGGCCTTGCGTCAGGTCATGATGTCGCTGCCTATGCGCCTCGCCAGCATGTCGCGCAGCTGCTGCGCGTCCTTGTACTGCTCCATCAGCTGCATTATCCTGTCCATGTCAGAGCCAGCCGTGCGCATCTGGGCCTGTATGTCAGCAAGGTGCTTCTTCACGATGTTCATCCGCAGGTCGAGCACAAGGTGGGTCACGCGCTGCCTCAGCGCATCGGCCGAATGCTTCATCTGGAGGCTCCGGCTGAGCTGGTACGGGCTGATGGCAAGCTGCCCCGCCAGCGAGCTGATGTCGATGTCGGGATGCTGGAGGAAGTAAGCCTCGGCCTTGAAGCCCTCCTCGCCGCTGTGGCTCACGGCCTCGGCCAGTATGCGGTTGTACAGGTCGTTGGCGAAGCTGATGCCGTCCTGCGCCAGGTCATAGTCGATATATTGCGCCACGGAGAGGCTTACGGTCTGCCCGTCGTCTGTCTCAAGCCCCTCGAATATTGTCTCCTCGCCGTGGCGGAGCACCTCCTGTATGAGCATCCGCTCCACTTCAGAGGCCTGCTCGTCGGCAGTGTGCAGGCCTATTGGCGCGCCTTGCGGCCCCTGCCCCGCGCCCTCGCGCTCCCTGCGGCGCTCCTCGCGCTCGGCTTCCTTGGCCTCTTCCTCCTTCTTCCCGCTTATGAAGCGGTTCATCGTGGCCACGAGCGTGCGCTCGCCCAGCCCGAGGCGCACGGCGCACTCGTGCAGGTATGTGTCGCGGGTTATCTGGTCGGGGATGACGGAAACGCTCTTCACTATGCTGCTTATGGCCTCCGAGCGCTTCACCGGGTCGGTCACGCCGCGCAGCAACAGGGCGGTCTTGAACTCAATGAAGTCCGTCTGGTGCTGCTCAATGTACCCGCGGAACTCCTCGGCCGAGTGCTTGCGTGCGAAGCTGTCGGGGTCGTCGCCGTCCGGGAGCACCAGCACCTTGATGTTCATCCCCTCCGAAAGCAGCATGTCTGTGCCTCGCATGGCTGCGTGTATGCCCGCCTCGTCGCCGTCGTAAAGCAGCACTATGTTAGGCGTGAAGCGCCTGAGGAGGCGTATCTGGTGCAGGCTCAGTGCCGTGCCCGAGTTAGCCACCACGTTCTCTACGCCGCACTGGTGCATCGAAATGACGTCGGTGTAACCCTCTACCATGAACACCCGGTCTTCCTTCACGATGGCCTTCTTGGCCTGGAAGATGCCGTATAGCTCGCGATCCTTGTGGTATATCTCCGAGTCGGGGGAGTTAACGTACTTCTGTTGCACGCCTTTCGTGCGCGAATCGAGCAGGCGTCCGCCGAAGGCCACGACCTTTCCGCTTACGTTAACCCACGGGAACACAACGCGGCCGGCGTAGCGGTCGACCAGCCCGCCGTCCTCGCGCTTGTAGCAAAGGCCTGTCTTCACGAGGAATTCCTCCTTATATCCCTTGCCGATGGCGGCCGAGGAAAGGGCGTCGCGGCGCTGGAGCGCAAAGCCGAGGCGGAACTTCTGCATGATGTCGTCGCGGAAGCCACGGCTCCTGAAGTACTGCTTGCCTATGGCCTGGCCGTCGATGTCATTGTTGAGAACGTCATGGAAGTAGCCCGCCGCCCACTCGTTGACGATGAACATGCTTTCCCTTTCGCTCTCCTCGCGCTTCTCCTCGTCGCTCAGTTCGCGCTCCTTCACCTCAATGTTGTACTTCCGGGCAAGCCAGCGCAGGGCTTCAGGGTAAGTTATCTGCTCGTGCTCCATGAGGAAATGGACGGCATTGCCGCCCTTGCCGCAGGCAAAACACTTGCAGACGCCCTTCGATGGGGAGACGTAGAACGACGGTGTCTTGTCGTCGTGGAACGGACACAAGCCAACGTAATTAACCCCGCGCTTGCGCAGGGTGACGAATTCCGACACCACATCCACAATTTCCGTGGCGTCGAGTATGCGTTCAACGGTGGCTCTGTCAATCATTTATGGATATTAACTGAAAGTCCCTCGCCGACTCTCCCCGGCGGGGAGAGGGCTTCAGCGGCGGGTTCCGTGCCGCAGGAAGCCCCCTACCCGCCGGGGAGGGCGGAGGGAAGGGCGTTTATTTCAAGTACTTTGCCAGCGGGCTGTTGATGCCGCGAAGGCCCTTGGCCACGCTCTTTGCGTTGGTCTGCGCGCCGAGCAGCGATGTGTGGGTGTGGTCGTGGTTGTAGTACTTCATGGCTTTCTCCTTGCTGCCGCACTCCTTGTCGAGGAAGTCGGCGGTGATGTTGTGTACGTCGACGAACTCCACGCCGGTCTCTTCGGCCACTTCGCGGTACCACTTGCCGTAGGAGTCGTTGCGCCGCTCAATCTTGCCGCCGGGCCATTCATTGCGCGGGGTGAGCGAGAGCAGTATGGGCGTGGCCCCTTTCTCGCGCACATCCTGGATGAACTTCTTAAGGTACCAGCCGAAGGTGTAGACCACTTCGTACATCCCGTTGTCCTTCATGCGGTACACATGGCTTGAGTCGGCGGTGCCGCGGATAACGCCTCGTTTCTTCTGGTCGTCGATGGGGCCTATGTCGTTGTGGCCGAACTGTATGAGAACGAAGTCTCCCGGCTGCAGCGAGTTATAGACTTGCTCCCACCGCCCCTCGTTGAGGTAAGTGCGGGTGGAGCGTCCTGCCTTGGCGCAATTTACGCACGTGACCTTCGTAGAGTCGAAAACGGTGTAGGCCTGCGAGCCCCATCCCCACATTCCGTCGGGGTCTTTGTCGGTGTTCTTCACCGTGGAGTCACCCGTTATGAACACCACGGGCTTGCCCTTCTCGCGCTTCACGGCCACCACCGGCAGCTCAACGCCCTTGAGCATGGCCTGCAGCGGGGCCAGCTTCGGGTCGGTGCTGGCGGCGATGCCCTCGGCTGCGGAGCGTGCGTTCATCTCGGCGCCGAACTTGCTGGTGTGAATCTTGTCGCGGTAGAAGTGGTAGTCGGTCTTCCACTTGCCGTACTTGTCGAGCTTAGCGCCCGAAATCTCGTTGAGGTCTACATAAGGCACGCCCATCTCGCGGCCTATCTCCTCGAGCCACTCGCCCTGCTGCTTGCGCACAATCTTGCCGTCGTCGCCATAGGCGTTGCGCGGCGTGAGCGACATGAGCACGGGGTTGGCGCCCGCCTTGCGGCAGTCCTCGATGTACTTGCGTATGTAGCCGCCGTAGGTGTAGACGGTCTCTTTCTTTCCCGTCTCCTTTATTGTCACGTTGATGGAGTCGCGGCCCGTGCCTTTAAGCACGGCGCGTGCGCGCCCGCTGTCGTAGGGGCCGTTGTCGTTGTGGCCGAGCTGTATTATTACCCAGTCGCCGGGGCGCAGCGCCTTGCGTATGTCGGGCCACAGCTGGTTGTAGAACGTGCGCGTGCTCATGCCCCCGAGGGCTTGGTTCTCCACGCTTGCCTTTTCAGGGTCGATGTAAAGCGAGGCGAAATATCCCCACCCCCACTGGCCGTTGTTGCCGTTGCCGAGCGTTCCGTTGCGCATGGTGGAGTCGCCGATGTAGAACACCACGGGCTTCCCGCCCTTGCGCGTCGCCCCCGGTGCGGGCCTCGACATGAGCGCCTTGGCTATGCTGTCGGGAGTGTTGTCCACCACTTTGTTAACGTCTTCAACCGGCTTTGGCACTTGCCCGAAAGCCATCGGCGCCGACACGCACAGTGCGGCGACGGCAGAAATCAGTTTCTTCATTTATGCGATGTTTTAAGTTTTGTTGCTCGTCAGCCAGACATTGCCCGTTCTCTTCTGCATATTGCCGAATGCAGCTTGGCTTCTGCAAAGGCAACGCCAATGAGCGCAATGTGAGCTTGCTCACGTATTGCCGAATGCAGCTTGGCTTCTGCAAAGTTACATCAAATGGAAGAAAACACAAAACAAACCCGTTCGTTTTTTCACAATAGGCACTCCGCCACCTGCTTTTGCAGCCATCGGAAGCAGAAAGCGGGCGGATAGAAACGCGTTTGCCGCAGCGGGAAAAGACGATGGAACATGGGCGGAAAGGATGCCCCGGCCGTTCGGTTTTGCAAACGGGGTCGTTTTGGCTTGCAAAACGACTCGGTTCAGGCAATAAAACGTGCCGTTTTGCGTGGCAAAACGGCACGTTTTGTATGTTGTTGATTGTCAGTTCGTTGCGCAGCGGGGCGCGAACGGTCTGCCCGGAGCGTAGGACGCGGGCAAGGACGCGGGCCGGGCTGCCTCTTGTTCCGGCTTACAATGCGGCCAGTTCCACCACCTTGTCGATGGCTGCGCTAAGCCCGTCGGCGTTTTTTCCGCCTGCCGTGGCATAGTGGGGCTGGCCTCCGCCGCCGCCCTGTATCAGCTTGGCGGCCTCGCGCACCATCTTCCCGGCGTTCAGCCCGTGGTCCTTCACCATGTCGTCGCTCAGCATCACGCTCAGCATAGGCTTGCCTGCTGCCACCGTACCGATGGCGCAGAGCAGGCTTTCCGGCACTTCCTGGCGAATCTTGAACACCAAGTCCTTGGCCTGTGCGGCCTCCATGGGCAGCACGGCGGTAATCACCTTGACCCCGCCGACCTCGCGGGCCTTCTCTATGAGCGTCGCCTTGGCGCGCTCCACGGCCTGCGCCTGGAAGCTCTCTATGTCTTTCTTCATGGCGTCGTGCTCCTCTATGTACTTGGCTATGACGCCCTTCAAGTCCTTGGCGTTGTTGAACAGCGAGCGGATGGCCTTCACCGTGTCCTCTATCTGGTACATCAGCTCCTCGCACTCACGGCCCGTCTTGGCCTCTATGCGGCGCACTCCGGCTGCCACGGAGCTTTCGCTTATTATCTTGAAAAGCCCTATGCGTCCAGTTGAGCTGGCGTGGATGCCGCCGCAGAACTCACAGCTGGGGCCGAAGCGCACCACGCGCACCTTGTCGCCATACTTCTCGCCGAAGAGGGCTATGGCCCCCATCTCTTTCGCTTCAGACAGCGGCAGGTCGCGGTGCTCGTCGAGCGGCAGGTCCTGGCGTATCATTTCGTTGACGATGCGCTCGGCCTGGCGCAGCTCTTCGTCAGTGACCTTCTGGAAATGTGAGAAGTCGAAGCGCAGCGTGTCGGCGCTTACGTATGAGCCTTTCTGCTCCACGTGGTCGCCGAGCACCTGCTTCAGCGCGTAGTCGAGCAGGTGGGTGGCCGTGTGGTTGGCCGCGCTGGCGGCGCGCTTGTCGGTGTCCACGCAAGCCATGAAGTCGGCCTCGGGGTTCTTGGGCAGCTCTTTCACGATGTGTACGCTCTGGTTGTTCTCGCGCTTGGTGTCGATAACCTGCACCGTCTCGTCCTCGCTCACGAGCACGCCCGTGTCGCCCACCTGTCCGCCCATCTCTCCGTAGAAGGGCGTGTAGTCGAGCACCAGCTCGTAGAACGTGGCCTTCTTCTGCGTCACGCGGCGGTAGCGCAGTATGCGGCAGTCGTGCTCGGTGTAGTCATAGCCCACAAACTGCTGCTCGCCCTGGCGCAGCTCCGTCCAGTCGGAACTTTCGGTCTGGGCGGCGTTGCGCGCGCGCTGCTTCTGCTTCTGCATCTCCTCGTCAAACTGTTTCTCGTCTACGGTGTAGCCGTTCTCGCGGCATATCAGCTCAGTGAGGTCGAGCGGGAAGCCGTAAGTGTCGAAAAGGCGGAATGCCTGCGCGCCGTCAAGTTCGGTCTCGCCGTGGGCTTTCAGCTCGTCCATGGCACCGTTGAGCAGGTTTATGCCCTTGTCGAGCGTGCGCAGGAAGGAGTCTTCCTCTTCCTTCATCACCCTCCCGATAAGCTCGCGCTGCGCTTCCAGCTCGGGGTAAGCCTTGCCCATCTCGAAGATGAACACCGGCAGGAGCTTGTACATGAAGGCTTCCTTCTGTCCGAGGAACGTGTATGCGTAGCGCACTGCGCGGCGCAGTATGCGGCGGATGACGTACCCGGCCCTGGCGTTGCCCGGCAACTGGCCGTCGGCGATGGAGAACGCCACGGCGCGCAGGTGGTCGGCCACCACGCGCATGGCCACGTCGGTCTGCTCGTCGCGCCCGTACTCCTTGCCCGAGAGGCGCGATATCTCGCGTATTATGGGCTGGAAGATGTCTGTGTCGTAGTTGGAGTGCTTGCCCTGCAGCGCGCGGACGAGCCGCTCGAAGCCCATGCCTGTGTCTATCACGTTCATGGCCAGCTTCTCGAGCGAACCGTCGGCCTTGCGGTTGAACTGCATGAACACGAGGTTCCAGATTTCGATGACCTGCGGGTCGTCCTTGTTCACCAGCTCGCGGCCCGGCACCTTGGCCTTCTCTTCAGGCGTGCGCGAGTCGAGGTGAATCTCGGAGCAGGGGCCGCAGGGGCCCGTGTCGCCCATCTCCCAGAAGTTGTCGTGCTTGCTGCCGTTGATGATGTGGTCGGCAGGCACGTGCTTGGCCCAGTATGATGCGGCCTCGTCGTCGCGTTCCAGCCCCTCTTCCTTCGAGCCTTCGAACACTGTCACGTAGAGGTCTTTTGGGTCGAGGCGGAGCACGTCAACGAGGTATTCCCATGCCATGTCGATGGCTCCCTCCTTGAAGTAGTCGCCGAAGCTCCAGTTGCCCAGCATCTCGAACATGGTGTGGTGGTACGTGTCGTGGCCCACCTCCTCCAGGTCGTTGTGCTTGCCGCTCACGCGCAGGCACTTCTGCGAGTCGGCGCGGCGGCGCGGCTCGGGGTCGCGCGTGCCGAGGATGATGTCTTTCCATTGGTTCATGCCGGCGTTTGTGAACATCAGCGTGGGGTCGTCCTTGATCACCATCGGAGCCGACGGCACTATGGTGTGGCCCTTCGACTCGAAGAAACGCTTGAACGAGTCGCGGATTTCGTTTGCAGTCATCATATTATTACCTTGATATTATAATTTCTTTTAAAAGTGTTGCAAAGGTACTTTCTTTTCCGTACATTTGCAAATGTTTTATTCTTAGAATGACAAAAAGCGATGATTTTATGGCACTTAACCTCGACAAGAACCTCAAGCTCTACTACTCCATAAGCGAAGTGGCCAAGATGTTCGGCCTCAACGAGAGCACCCTGCGCTACTGGGAGCAGGAGTTCCCGTACCTCAAGCCCAAGACCAAGGGGCCGAGCAAGGTGCGCCAGTACACAGAGAAGGACATCGAGCAGATACGCCTGATACACAACCTCGTGAAGGTACGCGGCTTCAAGCTGGCCGCGGCTAAGAAAATCATAAACAGCAACCGCACGGGAGCCGACAAGACTGCCGAGGTGCTTGACCGCCTCATGGCCATACGCGACGAGCTGCAGGCCATGAAGCAACAGCTCTCAGCCATCGACTGAGCCGGCGGGGCTGGGCCGGCGGCGCGCCCAAGCCGCATTTGCAGCCAAGGGATGTAAGGAAGTTTCGCATCCCGGCTATTCACTTGCAACGGCCTGGCTGCCAGCACATTGCATAATCGCCCTTTTTGCCCTGCAAAACCTGCCGCATCGCGTTCACGAACGGCCTGTCTTGGAGCACGGAACAGCCCGTTTTGCAATGTGAAACGGCCGCCAAGGGGGTGCAGGAATGCGTTTTGTAAAGAGTTTTTAATAAATTATTGCCAACGGGGTGTTGCCATCCGATGAAACAATCTGCGCCCTCGGCACCACCCAGCGGATGATGCAGGAGATTTGATGCACTGCCATGGGCTGGGCAATGACTTCGCACCATCGCCCAACTTTACGCCCTAACATCCCACATCCGCTCCCACTCTATCCCATGTCCATTTCCACGCCCCCACGTTGTGACGGGTCTGCGACCCGACAAAAATCGACAACACAAAGAAAGAGGGGGGCACAGCCTCACACACGACGCGGACGGGGCGCATACCCGGCCGAACGTAACAGGCAGGTGTAACGTGGATGCAAACGCGTGGATGCAACATCGCTGCAAAACGTGTAAGCAAACATGGTGCGCCATTTGTTAAGAATGCGTAAAACACATGGGCTTCTGCTTGCACATTGAAATAAAATTGCGACATTTTGGGTACTTGGTCAGCTGCCTTGGCCCACCGCCCCACACGGTCGGGCAAGGCCTGGGGCAAGGCACTGCCGACAACAATCAACGTAAAACATAAAAACATTCGGCTTATGAAAAAGTATCTTGCAGAGATGGTTGGCACAATGGTGCTTGTGCTCATGGGATGCGGAAGCGCAGTGTTCAACTTCGGGTGCGGCACCACCGCACAGGTACTCACCGTGGCCATGGCCTTCGGCCTGTCTGTGGTGGCCATGGCCTACGCCATTGGCGGCATATCGGGCTGCCACATCAACCCCGCAATAACGCTGGGCATGCTGCTCAGCAAGCGCATCGGCGGCAAGGATGCGGCCATGTATATGCTCTTCCAGGTGATTGGCGCGTTCATCGGGTCGGCCATAATCTGGGCCATGGTGGCGGGCAGCGACCCCGGCACAGCGACCTACATAGCGCAGGCAGGAGCGTTTGCCACCACCACCGGGGCTAACGCCTGCCAGCCCGGCGTCAGCGTAGGCACGGGCCTGCTGGCCGAAATTGTGTTCACGTGCGTGTTCGTGCTCGTTGCCCTCGGGGCTACCGACGGCCGCCGTGGTGCCGGCAACCTGGCCGGACTGGCCATCGGCCTGGCCCTGGTGCTGGTCCACATAGTGTGCATTCCCATCACCGGCACGTCGGTAAACCCCGCCCGCTCCATAGCCCCTGCGGTGTTCGCCGGTGGCAAGGCCTTGGCCCAGTTGTGGATATTCATCATAGGCCCCATGGCCGGAGCGGCCATCGCTGCCGGCATATGGCGCGTGGTGGCAGGCCGCGACTGACTACCCTGCGGAGCGCCTGGCTTCATCATAATGCGCCACGCCGACGGCCTGCCCGCCACCTTCGTGGAGGCCAAGGACAAGGGCGACAAGTTACGGGCCAGCTACACCTGTGGCAGGTCTAAGTGGCACGGCACCACCTTAACCAAGTGGCTCAGCTACGACTACGTGAAGTTCATACACCAGGCGCAGCACTTCATAGAGAAAAACGGCGAGGGCAGGATGGCTTACATCAGCCCTCGCCGACACATCCCCGTTACGCCATACCCGTGCTCGCCTACTCTCCCCCACGTTTTTTCCACGTACACACGCCTGTCGTGACGGGCTGCAAACCCGACAAAACCGACGTTAGGGTCTGCGACCCGACAAAGCCAACGGCACAAAGGAAAGAGGGCATAGACGATGAGGCCGGGTTGCAAACCCGGCCGAACGTAGCGCTCACGAACGCATTAGGCAGATGTAGCATGAAGCCAAACGTGGCGCATACTAATACTTTCAAAAAAAGCACAGGTGCCGACAGCGGGGCGATGCGCCACAATGGCACACGGTTTCCCCCTGTCGGCATCTGCACTTGGTTACTTGACAATTGCTTGTTCAAATCTTTCAAAATTCTGCGGAATGGTACCTGTGAATCACTCGGCCACGAACGGCTTGGCCTTGAGCACACGGCCATCGCCCATTTCGGCCACCGCTACATAGACGCCGGGCTGCAGCATGGCGTCAACCACGGTGACACCCGCGCTCACAGCAAGCGTCCTGGCAGTTACGCCGGCCACATTGTGTTTGCCGACTACCTTGAGTTCAGCAAGAGACAACTACCTTGAGTTCGGCAAGAGACAGGAAGCCTCGGCAGTAACCTGCCACATGGAGACTTCACCACGTTGCGCCACACTCTCACTCAGGTTGTGGCGGTTTTGTGACCCGCCTCCGCCCCTGGTTGGGCCTTTGACCCGGAGAATACACTTCAACAAGCGTGGCGCTGGCCAGCAAAACCCGCCTGGACGCGAAATCCCCGCCTGCCGCTGTTAGCGATAGACGGGGATTTTGGGTCTCAAGCCAATTGCCACGAAGGCCGCGCGTCAGTTGGCGGGTGTCCAGGTGTCGCGGATGGTGAACACGTTCTGGAGCGTCACCTCTGCGGCTTCCTTCTTCGTCAGGCGGCGGCTCCAAGCTGCACGCCCTTCGGTACTGGCGCCCTCGCCGCGGTTGTTGTACTCAAGGTAACGGGCGGTATTCATGCGCTCTTTCTGCCATGGATGCCAGCCTTCGGGGCGGATGTGCGCACCAAGCTCGCAGTTCATGAAGAGCGTATAGCCGTAGTCGCGCCACGGGCGGCCCAGGTAGACCTTGGTGACGCCGGGGTCGGCAGTGAGGCGGCAGTTGTTGAACACGTAGCCGTACTTCACGTCCTTGGGGGTAGAGGCGGCGGTGACGTAAGAGTTGCGCTTGCTGTGGATGGTGCAATTCTCAAACCACGCCGTAGATGGGCCGAAGATGAAGTCGGTGGTGCCGTCAATGTAGCAGTCCTTGAAATAGAGGCGTGTGCCTGCCGTGCCGGTATAGATGGTGTCTTGGTTGCCCAGCAGGCGGCAGTTGATGAACGTGAGGCGGTCGCCCTCGGTATGGAGGGCCACGGCCTGGCCAAGCTGTGCGGCATTGTTCTCGATGGTTATGTTCTTGAAGGTTATGCCGTTGCCCTCTACACGCATGGTGTACGAGCGGAAAGTACCCATGCCGCGGTCGGTGCCGGGCAGCTTGATGTTGGCGTGGTCATCGTAGGTGATGATGGTCTCGTCGCGGTCTTCGCCCACAATCTCGATGTTGGTGAGCCACTGCGGCACGACTACCTTCTCCTTGTAGAGCCCCTTCTTGACATAGATGACCTTGGTGTAGTCCATGAAGGCGCGACATACCTCTATGGCCTCGCTGAGGGTGCGGAACTCGCCTGTGCCGTCGCGGGCCACAAAGATGGTGTCTGTGTTGTCGTACTTGTTCGCCGCGGAAGCGCCGATGGCGGCAGCCAACGCGATAATTAGCATAGTTAGTTTCTTTTTCATGTGTATAATGTTATGTTGTTTCTGTTGCTTCATGCTGAAAGTGCTCACATAATCTGGCTGACCTCCTGCACGCCCTGCACTTTCTTGAGGTTTTCGATGATGGAGCGCACATCGTCGCGGTCGTGCACACGCAGCTCGATGGTGCCGTCGAACACGCCGTCGCCGCAACTGAACGCCACCTTGTGTATGTTGATATTCATCTGCTCGGAGACGACCCGCGTGACGTCGTTGAGCATCCCAATGCGGTCAATGCCCTCGATGCGCACGGTAGAGTCGAAGTAAAGCCGCTTGTGCATATCCCACTTGGCGTCGAGAATGCGGTTGCCGTAGCTGGCCTTGAGCTTGGCTGCCACGGGGCAGGCCCGCTTGTGAATCTCTATCTGCTTCTTGTTGTCGATGAAACCAAGGATGTCGTCACCGGGGATTGGGTGGCAGCAGAACATGAACTTGTACTGGCCGATGTTCTCGTCGGTGATGAAGATGGGCTTCTTGCGGTTGAAAGCGTCGGGGACGACGAACAGCCCGGGCTGCTTCTCGCCATCCTTCTTCTGCTTGGCGGAGCCGATGAACGGCACGAACTTGCGCCACTTCAGCCCGCCGTCTTTCTTCTTGCCCTTCAGCTCGTCTATGTCCTTGTCGCCAAGCATGACCATCTTCTCGCCTATGGCCTGGAAGAGGTCCTCGCGCTTGTCCACATTGTGGAAGGCCATGAGCTTGTCAACGGCTGCATTGGTATACTCCATGCCGCTTTTCTTGAGGAACTCTGCCAGCATCTCTTCGCCTTTCTTCTGCATCTCGCGGCTCTCGCGGCGGAGCATGGCCTGAATCTTAACCTTGGCCTTGGCCGTGGAAACAAAGTTTATCCAAGATGGCTGCACGTGCTGCGACTTGGAGGTGAGTATCTCCACCTGGTCCCCGCTCTCAAGCTTGTGGCTCAATGGCATGAGCTTGTGGTTGACCTTGGCTCCGATGCAGTGGCTGCCGAGGAAGGTGTGGATGGAGAACGCGAAGTCGAGCACGGTGCATCCGGCCGGCATGGTCTTTATCTCGCCCTTGGGGGTGAACACGAATATCTCGGACGCGAAGAGGTTGAGCTTGATGGCATCGAGGAAGTCCATGGCATCGGGCTGCGGGTCGTCGAGTATTTCCTTTATGGTGTGCAGCCAGTCGTTCAGCTCGCCGTCGTCTTCGGCTATCTCGCCGTCGTCGCCCTCCTTGTACTTCCAGTGGGCGGCGAAGCCCTGCTCGGCCACCTCGTCCATGCGGTCGGAGCGTATCTGCACCTCTATCCAGCGGCCCTGGTGGGACATGAGCGTTACGTGCAGTGCCTGGTAACCGTTGGCCTTCGGGTGGTTGAGCCAGTCGCGCAGGCGGTCGGGGTGCGACTTGTATATCCTGCTGATGGCCACGTAGATGTTGAAGCACTCGTTGATCTCGTTCTCGCGCTCTTTGGGGGTGAATATTATGCGCACGGCCAGGATGTCGTAAATCTCATCGAAGCTGACGTGCTTGTTCTGCATCTTGCACCATATGGAGTAAGGGCTCTTGACGCGCTCCTTGATGACATACTTTATGCCCATCTTGTCGAGCGCCTCGCGTATCGGGGCAGTGAACTCGTCGAAAAGCGTATGGCGCGATGCCTGCGTCGATGCAAGCTTGCGCTCTATCGAGGCGTATTCGTCAGGGTGCTCGTAGCGGAAGCTGAGGTCTTCAAGCTCGGTCTTTATCTTGTTGAGCCCAAGGCGGTTGGCCAACGGCGCGTAAATGTAAAGCGTCTCGCCAGCAATCTTGTATTGCTTGTTTGCCGGCTGGCTGGCGAGCGTGCGCATATTGTGGAGGCGGTCGCAAATCTTGATGAGGATGACGCGGATGTCGTCGCTCATAGCAAGCAGGAGTTTCTTGAAGTTCTCGGCCTGTGCCGAGGCACGGTCGCCGAAGATGCCCCCGCTAATCTTTGTAAGTCCATCGACGATGTTGGCCACCTTCGGCCCGAAGATGTTCTCAATGTCCTCTGTGGTATAGTCCGTGTCTTCAACGACATCATGAAGCAATGCGGCGCAGATGCTCGTGGAGCCAAGGCCCACTTCCTCGCAGGCTATCTGTGCCACGGCTATGGGGTGCATTATGTATGGTTCGCCCGAGAGGCGGCGCACCCCCTTGTGGGCTTGGCGGGCGAAGTTGAACGCCTTGGTGATGATGTCAACCTTCTTGCGGTGGCGGGAGTTGAGGTAAGTGTCCAGCAAGTGCTGGAACGCACCGTTAATCAGCTTGTCGTCGGCAGCTTCCCTGGCTTTCAGTTCTTGGTCGTTAGTCATGTCCTTCGCGGTTTAAGTAGTCACATAAAAAGCGGCATCCCCAGCCTGCGGCGCACGGCACGTGGCTGGAGATGCCCATGGTTATCTCACACGGAGACGCTTTCCGGCGCGTATCGACGTGCCTTTCAGTCCGTTGAGCCTCTTGAGCCGGCTCACCGTGGTGCCGTATCGCTTGGCAATGTGCGAAAGTGTCTGCCCGCTCCTGATGGTTATATACCGGGCACGGCTGCGACTGCGGCGCGCGGTGCTGCGCGTCTTCGACGCAGACGACGCGGCGGCCTTGTTCACCTCGACGGTGGCGCGCCTGGAAAGCAGCACGTCGGCCTTGTAGTTATAGATGGAGTCTTCGTTATCTATGAACTTGCCGACTTCTGTCTGCGGCAGCCTGAGGCACGAAAGCTCAGTCGCCCCGGGGATGATGTCGCGGCGGTAAGCCGGGTTGAGGGCCCGCAGCTCGTCGATGCCAATGCCGCAGACGGCTGCAATCTGCTCCAGGTGCACATTGCGGCTCAGCATGAGCGTATCCGTCTTGGCAGGCAGGCGCGTGGTCATGGGGCAGATGTTGTGGTCGCAGTAATAAGTCATGATGTAGTTGGCAGCGATGAACGCCGGTACGTAACCGCGCGTTTCCTTTGGCAGATAGGGGTATATCTTCCAGTAGTCGCGCTCGCCGCCCGAGCGGCGGATGGCCTTGTTGACTTGCTCCGGGCCACAGTTGTAGGCCGCAATGACAAGGGTCCAGTCACCAAACACCTTGTACAAATCCCTGAGATACTGCGCGGCGGCATACGAAGACTTGATTGGGTCGCACCGTTCGTCGACGAGCGAGTTGACCTCAAGGCCATAACGCTTGCCCGTAGGAAGCATGAACTGCCACAAACCCGTGGCACCGACACGTGACACTGCCGTGGGATTGAGCGCCGACTCTATCACTGGCATATAGCGGAGCTCAAGCGGCAGGTTGTAAGCATCAAGCGCCTCTTCGAATATAGGCATATAGAAGTTCGACGCACCGAGCATATAGCTCACCGAGTGGCGCAGCCGGCCGCTGTACCTGTCGATGAATTTCTGCACGACATCGTTATGGGGCATCTCTATCACTGCAGGTATGCGGCTGAGCCTGTCGATGTAAACCACGGTGTCGAACACCGGGTTCACGTCCTTCATCTGGCAGTCCTCGGCTGCATCGAGGTATGTCTTTGCCATGTAGAGGTTCATGAGGCTGTCCAGTTCATAGCCCATGGCCTCGGGGAAGACTATCAGTTCTTCGTTCCCTTTCCCGTCGGTGACACTTATCTCGTTGTCGTCATTGCCTTGCTGGGCGTGCACAGCACAGCTGCCCCCCAAGAACAAGGCGATGGTGAAAAAAAAGGCTTTCTTGTCCATCTATATATAAAATATGTATTGCACCATTCCCATGCCTAACTGCAAGGCGCGGCAAATGGGTTCAGAATCTCAATTTGCACTGCACGCCGAATGACGATGCTTCAAGCACCTTGTTCGCCGCGCTGTTGTTTATGACCGCAGGCTCTACCCTAAGGCTCAAGTCCTTGGATATGTCGAACTCAGACAATTCGGCATCGACATAGGCGTCGATGACCGAAAGGGCATACACACCCAGCAGGCAGAAGAAGCTCAAGTCGCGCCAACGCCGGTACTTGTCCTTGCGGCTTTTGAATATCTGCTTGTAGCGTTCCTCGTTCGAACTGTCGATTACCCTCCCCAGGTGCAGGAACTTGTTGTAGCTCTGCGTGGTCGGGTCGCTATCCATGATGTCGAGGTAAGCCTGCGAATAGTCCTTGTACATCATGTTGTTCCAGTTCATTGCATAGAGGCAGCCCATGAATCCGCCGTATATTATGGGCAGCTTCCAGTACTTGCGGTTGTATATCTGGCCTCCGCCGGGAATCACCAGCGCCAGCCACAATGCCCGCTGCGGCTTTGGCCGCCATGTGGCCCAGTCGCGCTTCTTGCGGCCCTGCCCGGCCTCTTCCACGGCAATGGAGCCATCAACCAGCGCTGCCTTGTCGGAGGCGAATGCCGAGTCGCCGGCAGCAAGGGCTTCTTCTATGCTCCGCGTTATGGAGTCAGTGGTGGCTTCAGCCTGACTTATCCGCAGCGCCACCGAGTCTACGCCGGCCTTGGCAGAGTCTGCCGTGCCTACGGGCTTGGCTGCGGCAGCCACTGCCGGCATGGCGGCAGAGTCAGCGGCAGCCACGCCTTGCGCCGCAGCCTCTTGTGCGCCGACGGCCAGCAACAAGCCCATGGCCATTGCGCGCACGGCAGAAGTCATGCTATTCTTTCTCAATGTCAGGCTTGGTTATCAGTTTTCAGATTGTCGAGGGCGTTCATTATGCGCTCCAAGTCCTCCTCGTTGGCAAACGGGATGGTTATCTTCCCCTTGCCTTTAGGCGAGCAGGCCATCTGCACCTTGGCATGGAAGAAGTCTGACAGGCGGCTCTTGAGCACCTCAAACTCCTCCGGCAGCGCGCTCTTGGCAGCTATCTTCTTTTTTGCCAGCTGCACATCGTCGCCGTTCTTGAGCATCTGCACCATCTCCTCCACCTTGCGTACCGAGTAGCCGTTCTTCTGTATTTCCTTGAACAACTTTATCTGTATGCTCGGGCTGTCGAGGGCGAGCAGTGCGCGGGCGTGGCCCATGTCTATCTCCTTGTTCTTCAGTGCCATCTGCACCTGGGCCGGCAGCTTGAGCAGCCGCATGTAGTTGGTCACGGCGGCGCGGCTCTTGCCTACCCTTTCTGATATGCGTTCCTGCGTCATGCCCGTGGTTTCGGCCAGGTGCTCGTATGCCAGGGCTATCTCGATGGCGTTGAGGTCCTCGCGCTGTATGTTCTCGATGAGCGCCATTTCCATGACGTTCTCGTCCTCCACTGTGCGTATGTATGCCGGGATGGCCTTGAGGCCGGCCAGCTGCGATGCTCGCCAACGGCGCTCGCCTGCGATGATTTGGTATCGGTCGTCGGCCACCTTGCGCAGCGTTATGGGCTGTATGATGCCTATCTCGCGTATGCTGGCGGCCAGTTCCTGCAGTGCCTCCTCGTCGAACTCGCGCCGGGGCTGGTTGGGGTTGGGTTCTATGTGGCTCAGCTCTATTTCGTTTAGGTTCGACGAGCCTTGCGTCCTGACCTCGCCCGTGTCGATGAGGGCATCGAGGCCGCGGCCGTTGCCTATGTCGTCGAGGCCGCGGCCGAGCACGTTCCTGTCGTATTTCTTGTGTACTGCCATCTTTATTGCTGCCCTTCGTCCTTACTGTTCTTGTTTATTATCTCCTTGGCCAGCGCCAGGTGGTTCTTGCTGCCCGTCGAGTCAGCGTCATACAGAATCACGGGCAGTCCGTGGCTGGGGCTCTCGCTGAGCTTCACGTTGCGCTGGATGACGGTCTTGAACACCAGCTCCTGGAAGTGGCGCTTAACCTCGTCGTAAATCTGGTTGGCCAGCCTCAGGCGCGAGTCATACATCGTCAGCAGGAAGCCCTCTATCTCGAGCCTCGTATTGAGCTTGTTCTTTATTATCTTGATGGTGTTGAGCAGCTTGCTGATTCCCTCCAAGGCGAAGTACTCGCACTGCACGGGTATGATGACGGAGTCGGCCGCCGTGAGCGAGTTGACCGTTATGAGGCCCAGCGAGGGGCTGCAGTCAATCAGTATGTAGTCATAATCTGCGCGTATGGGGTCGAGCAGGTTCTTTATCACTTTCTCGCGGTTGTCAAGGTTGAGCATCTCTATCTCGGCGCCCACGAGGTCGATGTGGCTCGGTATGATGTCCAGGCCGTCAATGTCGGTCGTATATATCGCGTCGCGAACGTCGGCATGGTCGATGATGCACTCATACAGAGAGCAGTCCACCTGCTTTATGTCCACGCCGAGGCCGCTCGATGCATTGGCCTGCGGGTCGGCGTCGACCACTAAAACGTTCTTTTCAAGCGTGGCGAGCGAAGCCGCCAGGTTGATGGTAGTTGTGGTCTTGCCCACACCGCCTTTCTGGTTTGCTAAAGCGATTATCTTTCCCATTTCAGAATTTCTGTCAAACCGTAATATGTTTGAATGTTTGGTTTGCAAAGTTACATATTTTATGCGAGATAACGCAATTAATGAGGCTTTTTTCGTACTTTTGCAGTCGAATTAAGAAGATATTTATGGAAAATAAAAAGCCATTGATACTCATTTCAAACGACGACGGCTACCACGCCAAGGGCCTAAGCAGCCTCATCGGCATGGTCAGCGGCTTCGGCCGACTGCTCGTGTGCGCCCCAGAGGCGGCCCGCAGCGGTTTTTCCCGCGCTTTCTCTGCCACCGCGCCGCTGCGCCTCAAGCTCCGCCGCCAGTGGGAGGGCGTTGAGGTGTGGTCGTGCAACGGCACGCCGGTAGACTGCGTCAAGCTTGCCTTGAGCGAACTGTGCGCCGGGGAGCGGCCCGACCTTGTCATCGGCGGCATCAACCATGGCGACAACGGCTCAGTAAACTGCCACTATTCCGGCACCATGGGCGTTACGATGGAGGGCTGCATGAAGTATATTCCCTCTGTGGCTTTCTCGCTCTGCGACCACAGCGACGACGCTGACTTCGAGCCGCTCGCGCCTCTTGTAAAAATGATTACAAAGCGACTGCTTGCCGAAGGCCTGCCGCGAGGCGTATGCCTCAATGTCAACTTCCCGCTCGCAAAGCGCTTTGCCGGTGTGAAGGTGTGCCGAATGGCCAGGGGCACATGGGGCAACGAGGTCGTGAGATGCCACCACCCACGGGGATATGACTATTTCTGGATGGTTGGCCAGTACACCAATGACGAGCCCGAAGCCGACGACACAGACAACTGGGCGCTCACCCACGGCTACGTGGCCATAACGCCTACTACCATCGACGTGACAGACTACGAAATGTTACGACAAATGCAAAGCTGGGATTTCGCATGAAATACTACCTCATCGCCGGCGAGGCGAGTGGCGACCTGCACGCCTCGCGACTCATGCAGGCACTCAAGGGCGAAGACCCCGAGGCCAGCTTCCGCTTCTTCGGCGGCGACCTCATGGCCGCCGTCGGCGGCACCCGCGTGCGCCACTACCGCGAACTGGCTTACATGGGCTTCATACCCGTGCTTACACACCTGCCCACCATCCTCGGCAATATGCGCTCCTGCAAGCGCGACATTGCCCGGTGGCGGCCCGATGCCGTGATTCTCATCGACTACCCTGGCTTCAACCTCAGCATAGCCAAGTACGTGCGCGCCTGCCTCGGCCTGCCTGTATACTACTACATATCACCAAAGATATGGGCGTGGAAGGAGTACCGCATAAAGGACATCAAGCGCTACGTTACGGAGATGTTCTGCATCCTGCCATTCGAGACCGATTTCTATGAGGGCCGCCATCACTTCCACGTACACTACGTGGGCAACCCCACAGCCGACGAGGTGGAGGGGTTCCGCGCCGCTTACGACGGCTCCTTCGCCGACTATGGCCGCCCCGTCATCGCGCTGCTGGCAGGCTCGCGCCGCCAGGAGATAAAAGACAACCTGCCGGCCATGGTCGAGGCCGCAGCCGCCTTCACCGGCTACCAGCCCGTGCTTGCCGCCGCGCCGGGCATAGAGCCTGCCTACTACGAGCCGTTCATTGCCGGAACGGGCGTAGCCGTGGTATACAACCAGACTTACCCCCTGCTCGCCCATGCCTCAGCCGCGCTCGTGACCAGCGGCACGGCCACGCTCGAGACGGCGCTCTTCGGTGTCCCGCAGGCCGTATGCTACGAGACCCCGCTGCCAAAGCTCATCGCTTACCTGCGCCACCACATATTGAAGGTGAAGTACATATCGCTCGTAAACCTCATTGCCGGGCGCGAGGTCGTGCCTGAACTTGTGGCCGACACGTTCTCGGTGGCCAACATGCGCGCAGCCCTCAGCGCCATACTGCCCGGCGGCCATGGCCGCCAGCCCATGCTCGACGGCTACGCCGAGGTGCGCCGCCGCCTCGGCAAGCCCGGCGCGCCGGCCAACGCAGCGAGAATCATGGTGGAACTGCTGGGCAAGGGGAAGAACTGACCACCAATGGTGTAGCCCGTCTCGCACGCTTGCGCCAACAGCCCTGCCGGGGCGCCGGGAATGTACTACTGAAGTGTATGACTATGCCACGCATGACGGGATGTACTGCAAACCTGCTGTCATCATTCCCATTGGGGAAAAGGATACAGCTGCTGCATGAATCAAGGAATTTCTGCATATGCCGGTGGTACATGGACAAGCCCGTGAGTCAGCCCATGTTCCACAACGTCATCATTGCCATATTTCACGCCGCCATTTCTTTGCCTTGGCTTCCTTGCCATCCGGCGCACACATACGGCCATGGCTTTTGCCCAAACCGCACTTGCCATCTTTGCCAGACTCCGATGCTAACGCCAGGAAGCCCAACAACCACACCCCCTCCCCAATACATGGCTTGCCGAACGGCCTGTTCCGCGCTGCGGAACAGGCCGTTCGGCAAGCGAATCCGGGCCGTTTTGCAATGCAAAACGGCCCGGATTCGTAATTACCTGGATATCAAGCGATTGTCAACCGCGCCAGGAATGGGCGCCACAGATGCCGGCAGCAGCCTCATGCCTCGCCTCCGCCGTGAGCCTTCCACCCCCTGTACCAAAGGGCGAAGAGCAGGCCCGAGATGGCGAAGGCCAGCACGGCGGCCACGTAGCCTACCACCGTGGGCAAGCCGAAGGCGTTGCCCGAGATGAGCAGGAACGACGTGCAGACAGCCGTCATGAACATGGCGGGCAGCAGCGTGATGACGAACGGCTTGCCATGGCGCACGAGGTAGACCGTGATGGCCCACAGGGTGAACACGGCCAGCGTCTGGTTGGCCCAGCCGAAGTAGCCCCACACGACGTTGAAGCCGTCCTCGTCGGCGATGTTGTACCACAGCATGGCCAGCGTAACGGCAAACACCGGCACGCAGATGTATATGCGCCGGCGTATGGAGTGCTGCTCCATGTGCAGGAACTCGGCTATGATGAGGCGCGCGCTGCGCAGCGCGGTGTCACCGCTCGTTATCGGGGCGGCCACGACTCCGAGTATGGCCAGCGCGCCGCCAAACACGCCGAGCCAGCCCTGCGACACCTCGGTGACAACCTCGGGAGCCTGCAGCGTGGCGGGCAGGCCCAGCTCCCCGGCCGCCCCGCCGTAGAAGAAGTACATCGACACCGTGGCCCATATCAGCGCCACCACGCCCTCGGTTATCATTGCGCCGTAGAACAGGGGCCGCCCCTGGCGCTCGCTCTTCATGCAGCGCGCCATGAGCGGGCTTTGCGTGGCGTGGAAGCCGCTGATGGCCCCGCAGGCTATGGTGATGAACAGGCAGGGGAATATTGGGCCTGAGGCCGGGTTCATGTTGGCAAGCCCGTCGGTAAGCTCGGGCAGCGACGGCCACTTGAGCAGCAGCACGGCCATCAAGGCCACGGCCATGAAGAGCATCGCCACGGCGAAGAGGGGGTAGATGCGCCCTATTATCTTGTCGATGGGCAGCATGGTGGCCAGGAAGTAGTAGGCAAAGATGATTACGCACCATGCGTAGACCCACGTAAGCCCGTCGCCGCAGAGCTTGCCCAGTATGAGCGCGGGGCTGTAGACGAACACCGCGCCTACCATGAGGAGCAGGAACACGGAGAATACGAGCATCACCTTCTTGGTGCGCTGGCCCAGGTAGTCGCCCACCAGCTCTGGCAGGCCTGCACCGCCGTGGCGCACTGAGAGCATGCCGCTCAGGTAATCGTGTACGGCCCCGGCGAAGATGCAGCCCAAAACTATCCACAGGTAGGCCGAGGGACCGAACTTGGCGCCCATTATCGCGCCGAAGATAGGGCCTGTGCCGGCGATGTTAAGGAACTGAATCATGAAGATTTTCCACCCCGGCAGCACCACGTAGTCCACGCCGTCGGCCATGCTCACTGCCGGCGTAGGCCGCCCGTCGGGGGCGAAGATGCGCTCCACCACGCGTCCATAGACAAGGTAGCCCACCACGAGGGCCACCATACTCAAACAAAACGTTATCATATACTATTAGTAATTAAAACTCAATGTTTGCTTACAAACAACCGCAAAATTACTAAATTCCGCTTAAAATGCGAAAGAATCGCAAACTAAATTATGACACCGGGGCCACAAGGCAGGCCGGCCCACGCGCTGAGGCACAAAAAAACGCGCAGTGCTGTCACAGCACCGCGCGCCCCATTAGTACTCTATATGTTTTATCAATATAATAAAACCAACATTCACCAATGCCGGTATGGTTTACTTCTTGTACACCTTGACCACCGTGCCGTCTTCCTTGCGGATGATGTTCACACCTTGCTTGGTGGTCTCTGTGCGCACACCGCCAACGGTGTATATCTCCTCAGAGTACCTGCCCTGTGCCTCTACGCCGCTGATACCTGTCAAGGCTGAATTAGTGACGCCCACCAATGCATCCTCGCCATAGTAGCCAACGGCCTCAGGGCTAGCTGCGACTATTTTGCTTATCTTAATGTTTGCCGTCTCGGGAAGCTCCTCGGTAGCCGTCACGCCAAACGTGAACAGCGCTCCCTCGTTGCCGCTGATGACGCGCTGAACGGCGTTCTGCGACATTGTGTAGAGTATGACGCGCACCCTTCCGTCAGCAAGCGTGGCGGTACGGAAGCTGTAAGTGTCGTTCAGGCGCTCGGTTGCGGCCAGGCTCTCCGTGTCGATGGCCAGCCCTGCGGGCATCGTGATGTCGCACTGCAGGTTCTGCAGCTCGGCGGTGTTGGCCAGGTTAACGCTGAGCGTGGTCTTCTCGCCCGGCGCCACGGTCACGTCGGCCATCGAGAGGGTAATCTTGTTGTCCTCGTTTACAGCCATGCCGCGGCTCTCCTCGGCCACGTAAGCCTCGGTGCCACGCGCTCCCTTGAAACCGCTGAGGGCTATCTGCGACGTTGCCGGAAGCTCTTCGGCAGCCTCAACGTCGAAAGAGAAGAACGCGCCGCTGTTGCCGCTGAGCGGCTTGGAGTCAGTGACGAGCAGCTTGCCTACGGTCTCCGTGCCGGTGAGCTGCACGAGTGCGCCCTGCTGCGAACGCTCCGTGGCGGCGCAAACCTTGGCGTTGCCTTCGCCTGCGGAGACGAAGCTAAGCCCCTCGGGCAGCACGATGGTGCCCGTCACTGACGACACGTCGACATCGTTGTCCATGTTCACATAGACCGTTGCCGTGCCGCCGGGTGCTATGAAGAAGCGGTCTATCGACACGCTGACGCCCTCCTGGGCCATCATCGCGCCCGCGCTTGCCGCAAAGAGCAGCGCGGTGGCCGACATCCGCCTTATCATCCTTGAATGTTTCATGTCGTTTGCTTGTTAGTTTTGTTTTGTTTCATTGCCGGCATCCGTGGCGCGGCGCGCCACGGACGCCAGTTCAGCACGGGTTACTCGGCAGCCCCGTAGATGTTAGAGAGTATTGTCACGTCAACAATGTCAACCACGCCGTCGCCGTTGAGGTCGTATTCAGCCGGATTCTCGTCGCTCTCAACGTAAGGCCAGAGCAGTTCGAAGTCGCTTGCGTCGACGGTTCCGTCGCCGTTGAGGTCGCCCTCAACGCGGGTTGCAGCCTCCTCAGCGGCGGCAGCCTCGGCAGCGAGTTGGTCAACAAGTGCGGAGAGAGCCTCGGCGCGGGCCGTCAGTTCCTCCTGCTGCTCAGCGATGGTGCGGGCGGTGTAAGCCTCTTCCACCTCGGCAGAGAGGTTGCCGATGGCCTCCTCTATGTTTTCGGCCCTGTAACCATACTCAGCCTTCACGGCCTCAGAGTAGCCGCTGATTACCGTTGCCACGCTGTCGAGCTTGTCGCTAAGCTCGCTGATGGCGGTGGTGATGGCGGTGTGTGCTGCCTCGTTGGCTGCGTAAGCCTCCGGGTCGGCATACTTGAACACCTTGTTGTAGAGAGTCTCGGCCTCAGCCTCGAGTGCCTCGCGGCTCTCAACCATCTTGCCTACGCTCTCGGCCACCTTGCCTTGCAGGGCGGTAATCTCGTCGTAGATGGCCTGCAGGCTTTCTGCGGTGGCCTCGGTCTTTCCGCTCCAAGCCACAGTCCAGTAAGCAGTAAGCTCCTTCATGGTCTCGGCGATGCCGTTGTGAGCCTCGGCCTCGGCAACGAGATAGTCAACGGCAGCAGGCACGTAAGCCAGCTGTGCGAGGCAATAGTCAAGGCTGTCGGGCAGAGTCTTGTTGTTGTACAGACGGTTAACGATTGCCGTCACATTGTCAATCGAATCACATACATTTTCCAGGCTGTCGGTAGCAAAACTATGAGCCTCCGGGAAATCGCTCTTTATTTTATTTATAGCACCTTGAACCAGATACTTATAACCATTCCAACTCGTGACTTTTTCATCATAAACATCGTATGCCGTCTGGTTAACCGATTCGCGAGCGCCGGTCACGATGGCCTTCATGTCGCCGAACACCTTGTCGGCCTTGTTGCTGAAGCCCTCAAGATCGAAGTAGGTGATGTCCTGGTTGGCCTTTGTGTAGGCAGCTCCGGCAGCATCGTTGAGGCTGTTGATTGAGTCGAGTTCGGGGAAGAGCTTTGACTCAGCGTCCTTTACCACGTTGGCGATGCTGGCATCTTCGGCAGTGGCGGCGATGGTCTTGTAAACCTCAACGTTCTTGATGTAGTTCACGTAGGTAGCGTGGAGACTGTCGTTCAGCTCCTTCCACTCGCCGTAGAGGCTGTCGTTGGCAGCTATGATGGCCTGGTCCTGAGCCACCTGGGCGTTCTTCCATATCTGCTCGATCTCGCTGCGGATTGTCCCAAGCGTGTCGATGGCAGTCTGGTTGTACTCAACCGACTTCTTTTCGCCGTAGCGTTTCTCGATTGTCTCGTCAACACCGCTGAGCTTCACCTGTATCTTGGCGAACTGCTGCTGGTAGTCTTTCTGCACGTCGGGCTCGTTCTCGTACTTTGCCGAGATACGGAAATAGTAGTCATCATACACTTTCTGCACGGTGTCGGCGAGGCTGCTCTGGAATTTGTAGGCAGCTTCGTTGAGCAGGCCGTTGTACTTGGCGATGGTGTCGCCCACGGCCTTGATGTTGTTGTCGTTCGTTTTGGTCCACTCGGCAATCTTGCTCTTGTAGCCCCTGAGGCGCAGAGTGTCCTTGTCGGCCTCTGCCTGGAGTGCCGTCATGGCAGCTTCTATCTTGTCGAGTCCGGCCTTGTAGCTGGGCAGCAGTGCAGCTGCGAACTCCTGGCCCTCAAGCGAAGCCACGATGCCGCGTGCAACCTGCAGTGTGTCGGTGGCCACTACGGCGGCGCGGGTGATGCTGTCCTGCTCGCTGGCGCGCATCAGCACGTTGTCAACGAGGTCTGAAACTTTTGCCAAGTCGCCGTCGAACTGGGTTGAAGACGCAAGCGCTCCCTGTGCGCAAGCCGCAGCGATGGAGTTGATCACGGTCTCAAGGCTGTCGGTCACCTCGCCGCCGAGGCTGTCGGCAGCCCATGTCTTGGCATTTGCTACGGTCAGCTTGGCTATTGAGTCGGCAGCTTCCTTGATGTCGTCATAGTAGCCTTCGAGGTTCATCGGCCCGATGTTTGCCAGCTGGGCCTGGAAAGCGCCGAGGTTCAAGCCGCGCAGCTTGCCTGTCAGCTCAGCCTCCTTTGCGGCCCAGGTCCAGTCGAGGTCGCCCCCGGCCTGGTGCTCCTTGAGCAGGGCCTCAAGCTCGGCCTCCACCTCGTCGATGGTCTTTGCCTTGTCGTTGAGCTGGGTGTTAAGCCCGGTGAAGAGCGCAGTGAGGTTGCCTACGGCGTAGTTCGCCACTTCCTTGGCTATCGCGTTCCACTCGTCGCGGGTATCCACGATGGCCTCCTTCACATTGTTGTACTCAGCGGGGATGCCGTCAACGCGGATGCAGCTGACGCCCACGTTGTTGTCGGCCCACACGTAATAGGTACCGTCGGCGGTCAGGGTGACCTTGGCTGTACCCGTGCCGCCGTCGACGGTGGGCACCTCGAGCAGGGCCTTGGCCTTGTCGGTGCTGCGCTCCGCGCTGAGATAAGCCGTGCGAGTGCCCGAGCTGCTGCCGTGAACGACGTAGAGGGTGACCACGTCGCCCTTGTCGGCCTCGAACGAGAACACCCTTTCAGCCTTATCGGCGGTGAGCGTGCTCGCGCCGCCGAGCTTCAAGCGGGTAGCCCACTTCGTTCCGTCGGCAAACTCCTTTGTATTAGCGTCGAAGGCACTTTTTGCCTGGCCGTAATACGTAAGGCCATCGGCCGTGGCCGTGCCTGAAGTGATAGACTGGCTGCCAAGAGCCGTCTTCCAGGCAGTCATGTCCCACAGGTGGTTGCTCGCGAAGGCATAGCTCGATGCCGCCGCAAGCAACGTCACAAATGATAACAGTCTTTTCATAAACGTTTAAAATTAAGTTGGTGATATTGTTATTTTGCTTGTTTGCACACAATGAATTCAGTCGGCTCCTTCACTCCCCGACTCTACCATGACAACCATGTGGAAGTCAGCCTGTTTTGGTTCTTTATCCATGGAGCAGCCATATTTTCGTGGGCAAAAGTACAAATAAAAACTAATTTTACCCCCCCCGAAAGTTAAATCGTGTTAAGTACGGACTTTTTAACGAATCTTTTGGCAACAAGCCGAATGCCATAAGCCCCGCCTGCTGTGCGCGGAAAGCAATGCCGCCCCCCAGCCCGCAGCCATCCAGCAGGCATCAGCGCCAAGGCTGCAAGCGTAAAACATTTTCGCAGGACAGTGCCACCGGCGCAACCGCTTGATTGACGGAGCGTTGCAAAACGGGCTGTTTGGGCTCGCAGGACAGGCCGTTTTACAGTGCCAAGCGGCCTGTTACGCAGCCCCGAACGGCCTCTTTTGCCAAGCAAGCCCCCACAGGCGGCTGGCAGCGGGGGCGGATGTAAAGATTTCTCCAACAAAAAAAGACACCCCATAAAAAACAAATGCGCGCCAATGACGGCAGGATTGGGTAATCATGATGGAAAAAACAACAAGCCGCTCCCTGCAACCCGAATCGGTCATTATACCGCCCAATGACTTATTGGGGCTTATAGTGCATCAAGAAGCTTTTTTTGATTTTATCAAAACAGCTTCTAAGAAAAGAGTGCCTACGCTTGCCGTTTCGGCCAAAATAGCTAACTTTGCACCAAACAACAAAACACAACAATGTACATTATATATATATTGGCAGGAGCCATCATAGGCGCAGCAGCCGCCGCATGGGCCATAGGCCGCCGCCTCGCGGCGGGACAGAAGGAGAACGCACGGCTCACAGTGGAGAACAGCCAGCAGGCCACCGAACTGCGCCTCACGGCACAGCGGCTGGCCGAGGCCGAGGCGCGCCTGGCCGAGGCCGAAGCCGAAGCCAAGGCCACCGGCGCACGCGCCGAAGCACAGGCGCGCGAGATAGAGCTGCTGCGCAAGCAGGCCGAGGAGGCCGCGCGGATGCACGAGCGCCAGTTTGAAGAGCAGCTGCGCACAGCCCGCGAGCAGATGACGAACGTGGCGAGGCAGCTGCTGGAGCAGAACGCAGGCCGGCTGAAGGAGCAGAACGCCGAGAGCATGGGCCACATCACACAGCCGCTGCGCGAGGCCATCAGCGAGGTGCGCCGCGCCATAGGCGAGAGCATGAAGGACTCCGAGCGCAACTCCGCCTCGCTGCGCGAGCAGATAAAGATGATGGTGGAGAGCAGCCGCGCCATAGGCGAAAAGGCCGAGAGCCTGGCCAACGTGCTCAGGCGCGACAACAAGGCCGCCGGGAACATGGGCGAGATAATACTGGGCGACCTGCTCGCATCGCAGGGGCTGACCGAAGGCATACACTACGAAGTGCAGGCGCGCCTGCGCGACGACAACGGCCGCGCGCTGAAGAACGACGAGACGGGGCGCGAGATGCAGCCCGACGTCATACTGCACTACCCGCAGGGCCAGGACGCGATAATAGACTCGAAGGTGTCGCTCGTGGCCTACGAGCGCTATGTCAACGCCACCACGCCCGAGGAGAAAGACCGCTACCTGCAGGAACACATAAAGAGCGTGCGCCAGCACGTGGCAGAGCTGGCACGCAAGGACTACAGCCGCTACGTAAAAGCGCCGCGCAAGGCCATCGACTTCGTGATAATGTTCGTGCCGTTCGAATCGTCGCTGCAGCTCGCCCTGGCCAACGACCCAACGCTCTGGCGCGACGCCTTCGAGCGGAAAGTGTTCGTAACGGGCGAGCAAAACCTGCTCGGCATACTCCACATAATCCACATAGCATGGGTGCAGAACCAGCAGGCGGAAAACCAGGAGCGCGTGTTCGGGCTGGCCGAGCAGCTGCTCGACCGCTTAGGCGACTTCGCCAAGCGTTTCGGCGACCTCGGCGACACGCTCGAAAAAGCGCGCAAGGCATACGACTTTGCCAACAACAAGCTCATCAGCGGCAACCAGAGCGTGGTGAAGAAAGGCCGCGAACTGGTGGAGCTGGGAGCCAAGGAGAACCCCAACCGCAAGATACCCAAGCCCACAGAGGAGCTCACAGCCCAGCTCTCCAATCCCTCCCAAGACTCCCAGCCCTCCCAAAGCTCCCAGTCCTCCCAGCCCTCCCAAGACTCCCAGTCCTCCCAAGACTCCCAGCCCTCCCGACAATAGCCCGCCATGCTCTACCTCGACGACAACATCAGCGGCTTCAGCCTCGACGAGGCACTGCTGCAACTACCTGCCTGGCGGCGCGACGTGGCCCTGCGCCACCGCCGCGAGACTGACCGCCGCCTGTCGGTGGCGGCTTACAGGCTGCTCTGCCGCGGCCTGAGGGCAGAGTACGCCATCACCGAGCCGCCCGCGTTCGCCTATGCCGAGGGCGGCAAGCCATGCATAGAAGGGCACCCCGAAATACACTTCAACCTTAGCCACTGCCCAGCGGCGGCCCTGTGCGCCATAAGCCCTGCCCCCGTAGGGGCCGACATCGAGCTGATAAGACCCTACAACCCCGCGCTGGCGAGGCGCGTGCTGAGCCCCGGCGAACTGGCACGCGTGGAGGCTTCAGCGCAGCCCGAGGTGGAGTTTGCCTGCCTGTGGACCATGAAAGAGAGCCTGCTGAAGCTCACCGGCGAGGGCATACGACGCGAACTGAAGTCGGCCCTCGACGGGGCGGAGGCCCGCTTCGCCACGACAGTCAACATGGCCCGGGGATACGTGTTCACCGTCTGCACCGAGAAATGACCGAGCTGCGCAAGATAATACACATAGACATGGACGCCTTCTTCGCCGCCGTGGAGCAGCGCGACCACCCCGAACT
Organism: uncultured Prevotella sp.; assembly: GCA_944320235.1. Taxonomy (GTDB): domain Bacteria; phylum Bacteroidota; class Bacteroidia; order Bacteroidales; family Bacteroidaceae; genus Prevotella. The sequence continues at coordinate 168,123 of CALUGQ010000002.1, read as the reverse complement.
GCGCGGACTGCCCGTGGCCGTGGGCCACGACGGCCCGCGCGGGGTCGTATCCACCGCCAGCTACGAGGCGCGCCGCTTCGGCGTGCGCTCGGCCATGGCCATGGCACGGGCCAAGCGGCTCTGCCCGCAGCTCGTGGTGGTGGAGGGCAGGCACGAGGCTTACAAGGCCGTGTCGCAGCAGATACGCGCCATATTCCACGACTACACCGACGTGATAGAGCCGCTGTCGATAGACGAGGCGTTCCTCGACGTAACCCACAACAAGCGCGGCATGGAGCTGGCCGTAGACATAGCCCGCGAGATAAGGCAGCGAATACGCTCGGAACTGAGCCTCACGGCATCGGCAGGCGTGTCGTACAACAAGTTCCTGGCCAAGATAGCGTCTGACTACCGCAAGCCCGACGGACTCACGGTGATACACCCCGACCGCTCGCTCGACTTCATAGCCGGGCTGAAGATAGAGCAGTTCTGGGGCGTGGGCCCGCGCACCGCCGAGCGGATGCACTACATGGGCATATTCACCGGGGCCGACCTCAGGAAGTGCTCGCTGCAACATCTCACCGAGGTGTTCGGCAAGATGGGGCGCATATATTACGACTTCGCACGGGGCATCGACCTAAGGCCGGTGGAGACGGAATACGTGAGGAAGTCGGTGGGATGCGAGCACACGCTCGAAAACGACATAAGCACGCACGCGGCTGTGCTCGTAGAGCTGTACCACACGGTGCTGGAGCTGGTGCGCCGGGTGGGCAAGGACGGGTTTGAGGGGCGCACGCTTACGCTCAAGGTGAAGTATGGCGACTTCACGCAGATAACGCGCAGCATCACCGTGCAGGGCCTTCTGCAGACAAAAGACGAGATTCTGCCCGCCGCGAAACGCCTGCTGCGCGAGGTGGAATACTCAGCGGCACACCCCATAAGGCTGATAGGCCTGGCCGTGTCGAACCCGTCGCCCGAGGCCGAAATGCACAGGGAAGAATGGGTGGAAGGCTACCTTGAGTTTGAACCGTGGCCGGAATGAACCGCACCGCAGCCCGCACCTCGCCGCAACGGCATCGGCACGCGAGCAAACTTTTTTAGCACCATTTTCTTGGCGCAACCCGAAAAAAGAGTTAACTTTGCCGTCGGCTGCTTTGTTCCCGCCGGCAGCCAATACTAATCAGCAAGAATCACAATAACTATTTATCCAATATGAAACTGAAAATCGTTGTACTTGCCAAGCAAGTTCCTGACACAAGAAACGTGGGGAAAGACGCCATGACGGCCGAAGGCACGGTGAACCGTGCCGCACTGCCGGCCATCTTCAACCCCGAAGACCTCAACGCGCTGGAACAGGCACTGCGCCTCAAGGAGCAGAACCCGGGCTCCACCGTGGGCATACTGACCATGGGCCCACCGCGCGCAGCTGAGATAATACGCCAGGGCCTGTACCGCGGAGCCGACACAGGCTGGCTGCTCACCGACCGCCTGTTCGCCGGGGCCGACACACTGGCCACATCTTACGCACTGGCCACGGCCATCAAGAAGATAGGAGGGGTGGACATAGTAATCGGAGGGCGGCAGGCCATCGACGGCGACACAGCCCAGGTGGGGCCGCAAGTGGCGCAGAAGCTCGGCCTCAGCCAAGTGACCTACGCCGAGGAAATACTCAAGTGCGAGGACGGAAAGCTCACCATACGCCGCCACATCGACGGAGGCGTGGAGACTGTGGAGGCCCCGATGCCCATCGTAGTGACCGTGAACGGCAGCGCAGCCCCATGCCGCCCGTGCAACGCCAAGCTCGTGATGAAGTACAAGCACGCCACGGCTCCAATGGAGCGCACGCCCGATATGCCTTACGCACAGCTCTACGAAGAGCGTCCTTACCTCACGCTCAACCAGTGGTCGGTGGCCGATGTCGACGGCGACCCGCAGCAGTGTGGGCTCAGCGGCTCCCCTACCAAGGTGAAAGCCGTGCAGAACATAGTGTTCCAGGCCAAGGAGTGCAAACGCCTCACGGCGGCCGACGCCGACATTGAAGGCATGGTAAAGGAACTCATCAGCGAGAAGATAATCGGCTAAAAATGTTTTCCGGTAGGAACAGGCAAACCGGGCGGGAACGAGAAAGCCTCCATACCGCCGCCAGCCTGCCACTGGATGAAATCACAAAATCACAAAACACATGGACAACGTATTTGTATATGTAGAGATAGAAGGCCCCGAGGTGCAGGAGGTTTCGCAAGAACTGCTCACCAAGGGCCGCAAGCTGGCCAACGAACTCGGCGTCGAACTGCACGCCGTAGTGTGCGGAACGGGCATCAAAGGCAAGGTGGAAAGCCAGGTGTTGCCCTACGGTGTCGACAAGCTCTTTGTCTTCGACGGCGATGGTTTGTTCCCTTACACGTCGGCACCACACACAGACATACTCGTGAACCTGTTCAAGGAGGAAAAGCCGCAGATATGCCTCATGGGCGCAACCGTCATCGGACGCGACCTCGGGCCGCGCGTGTCGTCATCGCTCACGAGCGGTCTCACCGCCGACTGCACCCAACTTGAGATTGGCGAATATGACGACAAGAAAAGCGGAAAGCACTACGACGGGCTGCTATATCAAATCCGCCCGGCCTTCGGAGGCAACATCGTGGCCACCATCGTCAACCCCGACCATCGCCCGCAGATGGCCACCGTGCGCAGCGGGGTGATGCAAAAAGCCGTCTATGAGGGCCAGGCAAAGGGCGAAGTGGCATATCCCGAGGTTGCAAAGTATGTGTCACCGGAGGCTTTCGTGGTCAAGGTCATCGACCGCCACGTGGAGGCTGCCAAGCACAACCTCAAGGGAGCGCCCATCGTAGTGGCCGGTGGCTACGGCGTGGGCAGCAAGGAAGGCTTCGACCTGCTGTTCAAGCTGGCCAAGGAACTGCACGGTGAGGTAGGCGCAAGCCGCGCCGCCGTAGACGCGGGATGGGCCGACCACGACCGCCAGATAGGCCAGACGGGAGTAACTGTCCACCCGAAGGTATACATTGCCTGCGGCATATCGGGCCAGATACAGCACATAGCCGGCATGCAGGACTCTGGCATCATCATCTCGATAAACAGCGACCCGGATGCCCCCATCAACAAAATAGCCGACTACGTGATAACAGGTACGGTGGAGGAAGTGGTGCCGAAGCTCATCAAGTACTACAAACAGAACAACAAATAAGCACCACGCAAGGGGCGAAGCCGCCCATGGCCGGCGGCTGGCCACCCCAAGCCAAGCACTAACAAACAAAAAACAACACCAATGTCCAACTACTATACAGACCAGCCGGAACTGAAGTTCCACCTCCACCACCCGCTGATGGAGCGCATAGTTGAGCTGAAGGAGCGCAACTTTGCAGACAAAGAGAAGTATGAAGACGCACCCGTTGACTTCAACGACGCAATGGAGAACTACGAGAGACTGCTCGAGATAACGGGCGACGTGGCCGCCAACATAATAGAGCCCAACGCGGAAAGCGTAGACGAAGAGGGGCCGCACCTCGAAAACGGGCGCATGATATACGCCTCGAAGACCTACGATAACCTTGACGCAACGCGCAAGGCAGGACTCTGGGGCATAAGCATGCCGCGCCGATACGGCGGCCTCAACCTGCCGATAACGCCCTATTCCATGGCATCGGAGATGGTTGCGTCGGCCGACGCGGGCTTCCAGAACATATGGAGCCTGCAGGACTGCATAGAGACTCTGTACGAATTCGGCAGCGAGGAGCAGCGGATGAAATACATCCCGCGCGTCTGTGCCGGCGAGACCATGTCGATGGACCTCACAGAACCCGACGCCGGAAGCGACCTGCAGCGCGTTATGCTCAAGGCAACTTACTCCGAGGAGGAGGGCTGCTGGCTGCTCAACGGCGTGAAGAGGTTCATAACCAACGGCGACTCCGACATCCACCTTGTGCTGGCCCGGTCGGAAGAAGGCACCCGCGACGGCCGCGGCCTGTCCATGTTCATATACGACAAGCGGCAGGGCGGCGTAAACGTGCGCCACATTGAGCACAAGCTGGGCATCCACGGGTCGCCCACGTGCGAGCTGACCTACAAGAACGCCAAGGCCGAACTGTGCGGAAGCACCCGCATGGGCCTCATAAAGTACGTCATGGCGCTCATGAACGGCGCGCGCCTGGGCATCGCCGCGCAGTCGGTGGGTGTGTCGCAGGCTGCCTACAACGAAGGGCTGGCATACGCAAAGGAGCGCCGCCAGTTCGACACAGCCATCATTGACTTCCCCGCAGTCTACGACATGCTGTCGCGCATGAAGGCAAAGCTCGACGCCGGACGCTCGATACTGTACCAGACAGCACGCTACGTTGACATATACAAGGCCCTCGACGACATTGCCCGCGAGCGCAAGCTGACGCCCGAGGAGCGCCAGGAGCAGAAGAAGTACGCCCGCCTGGCCGACGCCTTCACGCCCATTGCCAAGGGCATGAACTCCGAGTACGCCAACCAGAACGCCTACGACGCCATACAGATTCACGGCGGCTCGGGCTTCATCATGGAGTACAAGAGCCAGCGGCTCTACCGCGACGCGCGCATATTCTCCATCTACGAGGGCACGACGCAGCTGCAGGTGGTGGCCGCAATACGCTACATCACCAACGGCACTTACCTCTCGGTGATGAAGGAGATGCTGCAGAACGAGGTGTCCGAGGATATGCGCGGGCTGCAGATACGCGCCGGCAAGATGGTGGAGCTGTACGAGCAGGCCGTAAACTACGTGAAAGAGACCGGCAGCCAGGACGTACACGACTTCCTTGCCCGCCGCCTCTACGACATGACGGGCGACATCCTCATGTCGCTGCTCATCATCGACGACGCAAGCCGCGCGCCGGAGCTGTTCCTCAAGAGCGCCAACGTCTACGTGCGCCACGCCGAGGAAGAGGTCATCGGAAAGTCGGCCTACGTGAAGAACTTCATTGCCGAAGACCTCGTGAACTTCCGCTCACGCGAGGCTGAAGCCGAGTGACGGGAACGCCATCTGAACGACAAGAAATATTGACAAGACCGGTTCTGGAAAGCCATGCGGGCCGTTTCGCAATGCGAAACGGCCCGTTTTGCGTTCTGGAACAGCACGTTTTGCAAGCCAAGACGCCCCGTCTCATAACCCAGCTGATTATCAGCCACTTACAATCCCGGCGCGGAACACCCGGCCACAAGCTACCTGAGCAGCACCACGCGGCGCAGTATCAGGCTCTTGTACCGGCGGCGCATATCCTCCGGCAGGAACGAGCGGTCTATCAGCTCGAACCACTTAGGCAGGGCGCGGCCGAACTTACGCGACAATTTCTCTATCACTCTCTCGTCGACCCCCGATGCCGTTATGGCCTTGTAGAAGTCGGCCTTGCGCAGCCGCCGCTTCTTGCCGTTGAGCGTCAGGGCCAGTTCCTCCTTGTCTTCAGGCATGGCCAAGGCAGTTGACAGCATGTCGTAGGCCGGTGTCAGCGTGTAGCCAAGCCCGCCGTTGTTATACAATGAGAAGTTCTTGAGGTGCATGTCGGCATTGCCCGTGAGCCACGAGAATGCCACTATCTCCCAGAAATTCACGACATCAAGCTGCGGAGCGGCCGAGTACCGGCGTATTATCTTGGCTATCTGCTCGTAAGATCCCTTGTACTTATACTCCGTAAGCCGTTCCGAGAGCTGGCACATATCCTCCATGGCCACCTTTCCTCCGTCCTTTGTGCGGTCTATGCGGCGCGTTATGTAGCACAGTTCGCCGTCGGCGAAACGTATGAGCGAATGAGGCACGACGCTTATCTTGGCGGCCTCGGCCAGGTGCATGGTCACGTCCTCCAGCTCGGGCAATGCCCGGTAAGCTGAAGCCTGCGGCTTCAGTATGTACCTTCCCCACAGGCCCACGATGGTAAGCCGCCCCTGCTGGCTGCCCACGTCGCGGCTGATGTCGAGCGAGAGCTTGGCCTGCGCCCCCGTGAGCGCCGCCTGGCTGCGCACCACCCTCTTGGCCAGGTCGCCCAGCTGCGAGCGCACGTAGGGCAGCCTCGGCGCAGCGGTGGCCCCGAAGAACTTGCGGGCGCAGGCCGGGTGGAAGTCTGCCTGCCCCTCTTTCAGCTCCTTGTAACAGTAAAGACACTTCCCCATCACTCCTCCTCCATGGTTTCAGCCACTACGCTCACGGCCCCTATGCAGTCCTTGCAGCAGGCCAGCAGCAGCGACATACGGTCCAGGCGGCTTATCTTCCAGCTTCTCTCTGCTATGCCCAGGAGCCACCCCTCGGGTATAAGCCCGTCGAAAAACGGGAAGAGCACCGTGGCCCTGTAAGGCTCGCGCCGCAGCGGCAGCGTCAGGCTAACGGCCTCGGCAGCGCCAGAGTCGAGGTAAGCGGCGTCATACTCAAACGTGAAGCCGCTCTCGTCCTCGGTGAGCCGCCCGGCAAAACAGTCGTGCACATACACCATGGCGCGCTTCATGCCATGCCTCCTTCCCCGTTGCCAGCCTCCACGGGGCCTGCTTGCCGCCCGAAGAGGGCCAGCACCTGGTTCACCTTGTCCATGCGCAGCGTGGGCTTTCCCTGCTCGAGGTCGCGCACAAAGCGCAGCCCCACGCCCGACTTGTCGGCCAGGTCTACCTGCGTCATGCCGTACTGCCGGCGCATCTCCTTCACGAAATCTGCTATTACGTTGGCCATAAGATTATACCCGATTGGGTACAAAGATACGTAAAAATATTTAATATTATACCTTTTAGGGTATAATTATATAAAATCAGCCATGCTTTATACCCGAAAAGGTATAACCAAAGAAGCGACTCATAGCCCCACACCCTCAGATGGACAGTTGCCGTCCGTCCGTCCGCCGTCAGAGAAACGCTGGTATACGCGCAGCCCGAAGTCGGGAATCACGGCGTATATCTGCTCCATTATCTCGGCGAGCAGGTGCTCGTAAGGCTTCCACTCCTTTTGCCTGAGGAAGAAGTAGAACTCCAGCGGCAGGCCCGTGCTGGTGGCTTCGAGCTGGCGCACCATGAAGAGCATGTCGGTGTTCACCTCCGGCCGCGCGGCAAGCATGGCCTCAACGTGGCGGCGGAAGAGCGCCATGTTGACCACTCCCGGCGGCATGTCGGCCTCCTTGAAGCCATACCTAGCCTTCAGCACGGCCCTCATGGCATCATCGGCGGGGCGTATGCAGCGGAAGTCGAAGTACACGAGGCGTTTCACGCGCCGCCCCTCGCCCTGGCGCATGCCCCTCCAGTTCTGGAACGTGCCGTCCACCAGGGCCTGCGGCGTGATGGTGAGTATGGTGTTGTCGAAGTTGCGCACCTTGACCGTGGTGAGCGTTATGTCCTCCACTATGCCGTTGATGTCGGCCTGCGGCACGGTTATCCAGTCATCGCGGTGCAGCATGTCGTTGCTCGTAAGGCGCACACCGGCCACGAGGCCCGCGATGGTGTCCTTGAAAACGAGCATCAGTATGGCCGACGTGGCTCCCAGGCCGGCGATGATGGTGAGCGGGTTGCGGTCGATGGCGATGGCCACCATGACAATGACCGAGACAAAGGCGATGAGTATCTTCAGCACCCCGCAGAACGTATGGTAGTACTGCTGCAGGGCGGCGTGGCGCCTGTACTCATAGCTCTTGAACGCATCAATGAGCGACAGCCCGAGGAGCATGGCCATGACGGTGATGTATATGGCCGTGGCGCGCGCCGTGATGTCCTGCACGATGGGCGTGCGCCAGAACACGGCCGGCAGCAGCTGCCATACCACCACTGCCGGAACTATGCGGCATGCGGCGCGCAGCGAGTGGTCGTTGAAGAGCAGGTCGTCCCACTCTATGTCCGTGTGCGAGGCGAACTTCACTGCCAGCGGCACGAGCACGCGGCGGCATACGGCATACGCCGCCCACGCCAGCAGCGCCGACACCACTACCATGACTGTGGTGGTGGCCATGCCGGCCCAGGGCTCGCCCAGCCCCATGGCGGCAAACCATGCTTCAAGCAAATCTACGAATCCTTTCATTCCAAAATGGCATTTTAGGCACCGCCACATCACGGGCGGCACAGTTCGTCACACACGCGGTCCTGGAAGGCACGCCCCGCAGAACCGCGCCTGAGGCCCTGGTTGATTATGGCGAAGCATAGCACATGGCCGTTGGCCGCCGTGCAGAAGCCTGCCAGCGAGCTTACGGCGGCCACCGAGCCGGTCTTTGCCCTTACGTTGCCTGCGGCAAACGTGCCGCGCATCCGCCGCGCCAGCGTGCCGTCGTCGGCCGCCACGGGCAGCGATGGCAGCAGGTGCGTGTAGATGTTGGTGTTCTGGTAGGCATAGCGCAGCAGCATCACCTCGAGCTCTGCCGTGACGTAGTTGTAGAGCGACAGGCCGCTGCCGTCGGCCACGCGGTAGTCGGCCGGGCGGAGGCCTATCTTCTCTATGAGCCTCGCCACGACGGAGCGCGCGTGGCGGGCTGTGGCCGGGCGCCCCCCGGCCGCCATGCCGAGCTGGTAGAACATGGCCTCGGCGCAGAGGTTGTCGCTCTCTTTCATCATGGGCATGAGCACCTGGTCCATGGTGTGGGTGCGCGTACACAGCTCGAAGGCGTCGGCAGGCGTGCGCCCCTCCGTGGTGTCGGCCTCAACCACCACCCCGTCGGCACGCAGGCGGCTGAGGAAGCGGGCGGCAAACTCGTCGCGGCGCGACACGAGCAGCGGCGAGAGCACGGGGTTGTCGTCGTCCCAGCACCAGCCCTCGCCCAGCCGGTCGGCGTCCTTCGCCGTCTTGTCGGCCACGATGCGGCCACGCAGCGTGTCAACGCCCACGCGGCGCAGGGCCTCGACGAAGGCGCTCATGTCGTCGGCGTTGAAGCGCGGGTCGAAACCGCCCACGAGGTAGACGTCGCCCCGCAGTGTGCCGCCGGCGATGCTGCCGGTGTAGCGCAGCGACGTGCGGAAGAGGTGGGAGCCGCCCAGGCGGTCGATGGCGGCGACAGCCGTGACTACCTTCATCGTCGAGGCGGGGCGCAGCGTCTGCCGCTCGTTGTGGCGGAACAGGGCGCTGTCGGCCGTGAGGTCATACACCATCAGCCCTACCTGCGAACGCTCGAACATATCGTCGTCGAGCAGGCGCGCCAGCCGGGCCTGCACATTGAGCGGCCACGCAGGCTCGGCGGCAGTGGCTGCGGTGTCGGCCATGGCGGTGTCGGCAGCGCAGGCCTCCATGGCTGCCTCGCCGCCCCCGGGGGCTGGCTGCACGCCCTGCGCCGGCAAGGCCACCGAGGCCACGGCCAGCAACGCCATGGCTGCATATAGCTTGACAGAGAATCTCATCAGTGCTGGTTTATCTTATTTTTGCACTTGCAAAGTTACAAAAAAACGGCAGAAAGCCAAAGGATGAGCACCGTGAAAACACAAAAAAAGGTGCGCCTGCCGCACTGTGCAGCCACCACGGCCGGCAGCCGCCGGACCGTAGATTCTACCCAGCAGCACCGCAATATCAACATGGAGCGTAACCACCTGGCTGCCAGACAGTTGCGCAAACAGGCCAAACAGCGGTGCAAAACAGGCCGTTCCAGGGCCTGAAACGGCCTGTATCGCCACGCCAAACGGCCCGTCTTGCCCGGGCGGGCTGGCAGTGCGCCGCTGCGCCACAACGTCTGCGGCACGCAAGCACTGCCAGCCGGCAGGCAAAAAAAAACGGGCAGCACCATGGGCCACAGGGCTGCCAGCAGGCAAAAAATGCACCCGAAGAGCCTAATAGTATGGCTGCAGAGTTCATTGAATCAGTTATTTTTTGTACATTTGCAGCCATATAAACATACAAGCGACATGGTTTTCAAGTACGATTTTCTGATTATCGGCGCAGGAGTGGCCGGTATGAGTTACGCCCTGAAGATAGCACGGGCGCACAAGGGCAAGGTGTGCATGATATGCAAGACCTCGCTCGAGGAGGCCAACACCTCGTTCGCACAGGGTGGCGTTGCCTCGGTGACCAACCTGGAAGTCGACAACTTCGATAAGCACATAGAGGACACGATGATAGCCGGCGACTACATCAGCGACCGCCGCGCCGTAGAGCAGGTGGTGAGAAACGCGCCGGCGCAGATAAAGGAACTGGTCAGCTGGGGCGTAAACTTCGACAAGAAGGCTGACGGCAACTACGACCTGCACCGCGAGGGCGGCCACTCGGAGTTCCGCATACTGCACCACGCCGACGACACCGGGGCCGAGATACAGCGCGGGCTGATGGAGGCCGTGCGCAACTGCCCCGACATAGAGATAAAGGAAAACCACTTCGCAGTGGAGATAATCACCCAGCACCACCTAGGCGTGAGGGTGACGCGACGCTCGCCCCACATACAGTGCTACGGCGCATACGTGCTCAACCCCGACACGCAGAAGGTGGACACATACCTGAGCAAGGTGACGCTGATGTGCACCGGAGGCTGCGGCGCCGTATACCAGAGCACCACCAACCCCGTGATAGCCACGGGCGACGGCGAGGCCATGGTCTACCGGGCCAAGGGAACGGTGGAGGGCATGGAGTTCGTGCAGTTCCACCCCACCGCGCTCTACCACCCCGGCGAGACCCACCCCGCATTCCTCATCACCGAGGCCATGCGCGGCTACGGCGGCGTGCTGCGCCTGCCCGACGGCAGCTCGTTCATGGAGAAGTATGACAAGCGGCTCTCGCTCGCCCCGCGCGACATCGTGGCCCGCGCCATAGACAAGGAGATGAAGATTCACGGCATTGACCACGTGTACCTCGACGTAACGCACAAGGACCCCGAGGAGACGCGCCGCCACTTCCCCAACATCTACGCCAAGTGCAAGTCGATAGGCATCGACATCACCACCGACTACATACCAGTGCGCCCGGCTGCCCACTATATGTGTGGCGGCATAAAGGTCGACCTCAACGGCGAGTCGAGCATCGAGCGGCTCTACGCCATAGGCGAGTGCTCGTGCACCGGGCTGCACGGCGGCAACCGCCTGGCCAGCAACTCGCTGATAGAGGCCGTGGTGTACGCCGACTCCGCCGCAAGGCACTCGCTGGCCCATGTAGACGAGTACGACTTCAACGAGCAGGTGCCGGAATGGAACGACGAGGGCACCATGACCAACGAGGAGAAGGTGCTCATAACGCAGAGCGTGAAGGAGGTGGGCCAGATAATGAGCAACTACGTGGGCATAGTGCGCTCCGACCTGCGCCTGCACCGCGCCTGGGACCGCCTCGACATGCTCTACGAGGAGACCGAGCGCCTGTTCAAGCGCGTAAAGGCCAGCCGCGACATCTGCGAGCTGCGCAACATGATAAACGTGGGCTACCTCATAACGCGCGCCGCGCTGGAGCGCAAGGAGTGCCGCGGACTGCACTTCACGATAGACTACCCCGTACACGCCTACGACAAGAAGTGAAGCGGCGGCACCACACCGCCACACACGTGAAAGGGCACAGCCTCTGTCGACAGAGGCTGTGCCCTTTTAGCGTGGGGCAAGTCACCAAAACCGTACCGTCAGCGCGTGAGCGAGAACTTGAGGCTGAGGCCGAAGTCCTGCGTCGTCGTAGGATAGCTGCTGCTCGCGAGCAGCGGGGTGTTAGTCTGGCGGTCGTAATAGGCACTGAGGGTGAGCAGGCGCGAGAGCGTGTAGTCGGCCGAGAACGAGAGCCTGAAGGCAGAGTTGCCGCTGCTGGCCGAGCTGGTGACGGTGGCTATGTCGCGGGTGATGCTGGCCTGCTTGCGGAAAGAGATGTCGAGGCGCAGGTTGAGGTCGTGGTTCACGCCGCCGCTGGTGCGCGCGCTTGACGTGGTTGCCTGCCTCGTGTTGGCGTTGCTCCTGCCGCCGCGCTGGGTCTTCCTTATCTTGCGCGACGTGCCGCTGCCGAAGAGATTGAAGTTGCTTATCTTGTACCCCATGCCTATCACCCAGTCTTTGCTCAGGGCCTCGTTGATCTGGATGCTGGTCATGCTGAGGCTCAGCACGCGCGTCGTGCGGTACTCCACCTTGCAGGTAAGGTTGTTCTGCAACGTGAAGTCTACGCCGAGCAACGGCGAGAAAGCCTCGTTGATGCTCACGGTGCTGACGTTGTACATGCTGTTGGGGATGGGGTTGCCCGTAGTGGCGTCGGTGATGAAGCCCAGGCCATCCATGTATTCGCGCCAGGTGCTGTACGTGGCATAGCTGCCCACGGCGAACACGCTCTTGTAAGAGTGGTTGATGTTGACGCTCTTGAAGTGGTCGCGCATCCACGGCAGCTTGCCAAGCCCGCTGTACTTCAGCGTCCAGTTGGGCAGCATGCGCTTCAAGGCCGGGAATATGTCGAGCGACGAGCCCGCGCTCGACGTGTAGGCCGAGAGGAAGGCGGGGATGAGAACGTCGGCGCTGTACTTGTTTACCTGGCCCAGTTCGGGGTTGTACTGCGAGCCGCCGAGGCTGATGCCGTTGCCGTCGGTCAGCCCTGCGGGGTAGCGCGCACCAGCATAACGGGCCTGCACACGCGAACGGAAGCCGTCGAGCGAGGCGCAGAACTTCTCGAAAGTCTTTGACGAATAGCCGTTGCTTGCGTCGCCCATGCTCTCGAACGCACCCTTGAGGCTTATCGTCGTCATGTTGAACGAGCCGCTCTGCGTCGTCGGCATGCCCTCATACATATACTGGATGCTGCGCGACTTGTTCACCGTGCGGCTGGCATTGAGGTCAATCTTGAGGTCGGGCAGAGGCTCAAGCGTAACGCGCACCTGCAAGTCCTCGCTGGCGTTGGTGCTTGCAGGGGTGGCCACGCTGTCGTTGCTGAGCAGCCATCCGTTGTCGTAGGCTTTCTGGAGGTAGCTGTCGCCTACGAAACCGAAAGCAAAGTCGAGGCCCGGCGACATCACCCCGCCCGCCCGCTGGCCCAGCATGTCGCCCACGGTTGGCATGAAGCCGGGCAGCGACATGGAGTACTGGTTGCGGTAGGAGACGCTCACGTTGCGCACCATCATGAGGAAACGGGCCGCATACTGGGCGGGCTTGTACCACCACTGCTTCTCAAGCGGCTCCTTGGGCGTGATGCTCAGCTTGATCTGCACGGTGTCGAGGTTGCGTATGAGAATCTTGTTGTCGTCTATGACCTTGTACTTCAGCTTGTAGGGGCGGCCGTCCTTGGTGCGCGCCTCGACGCGCAGGCGGCGGCTCTTCTTGCCATGGGCCACGGTGACGGTGGTGTCGGGCTTGAGCGTTATCTCGCGTTGGTAGGTGTTCTTGCCCCGCGGCAGCTCCTTGGCCTGCTTCTTGTCAGCGTCGGTCTGGGCCAGGAGGCTGTCCTTAGCGGCCTTCTGCGATACGGTCATCGGGCGCGGCTTCCTCGTCGTGGCCGGCTTGGACGGCTTCGGCTTGCCTACCTCCTCGTTTGCTTTCTTCAGGAAAGGCACGTGGTTGTAGAGCGTCTCCATGTTAAAGGTGGAGTTGACGTTTAGGTTGCGGTTGTTGCTTATCGTGTTGCCGAGCGACGTGCCGTCCTCCAGCTCTGTGCCGCGCACCCACGAGTATGTGGCGGTGTAAGACGCGTCGGCATTCACCCAGTCGAAGATTGGGAGCTTGTTGAGCGGCAGCTGGTACGAAGCTGTGAACGACTGCTGGTAGTCAAGTGGCGTCCCGAAGTCGCGCAGGCTCTGCTTCACGGAGTCCTTCCACACGCTGTACTGGTCGGGGTAAAGGTCTTTGTTGACCGGGGTGTAAGGCTCTTCTACCTCTGCGTGGGTCGCAGACTGGAAGTTCATGTGCAGGTTCTTGGTTAAGTCCCAGCGCAGGGAGAACTCGCGGTTCCACAAGAACTGCGAACTGAAGTTGAGCGGGAGCTGCGAACTGCCCAGGCTCTCCATGTCACGCTCCTGCAACTCGTAGTAGTTGCGCATTATCTCGGTGTTGAACGAGATGTTCTGCGGCAAGTAATTTAAGGCGAAAGCCTTCGGGAAGTTGAGCCACTTGCTCTTGCCCTTGAGCTTCTTGAACGGCTCGAACGCCTTGTAAACGGGCGTGTAGCTGTAGTTCATCGACCCGCTCCACTCGTCTTCCTTCTCGTATACGGTGGTCTCGCCGCTCGTAAAGCTGTGCGAATGGCTGTAGCTGAATGAGAAGTTGGCCGGGTCGTAAGGCATGGGGTGGCGCTTTGTCTTTATGCCGACACGCACGTTGGAGAGCGAGAAGTTCTTGTTGGTCACCTTGGTGACGGCTATCGCCTCGATGGAGTCGCGCTCGTGCTGGCTCACGGTAGCCTCCAAAGCGTCGTCAAGCTCCATGTCCGTATCGAGTGGATTGTACTTCGGGCGCGACTCTTCCTTCGTCACCGAGTAATAAAGCGGTATCGACACGTTCGCCTTGTCGGGGAAGAACTTGCCAAGCTCGAGGTTGGCCGTGAAGCTGTAAGTCTTGTAGTCTTCGTTGGAACGCTCCGCAACGCCCTCCTCCAGGCCGCCGAACCCGTCGGTCATCATCTTTCCCGTGAGGTCGACGGTGCCGAAGTCGGAGAGCTGTATGTTGAGTGCGCCCGAGGCGGCCCAGCCCCCCTTGTTGTTGAACTCAAGCAGGCGGAGCTCGTTGACCCACACCTCGCCCGACTTGGGCGCGCCGGATATGTTGCGCACACCTATCATCATGGTCTCCACTTCGCCGAGCGACGGGTTGCCCATGATGCTGACCTTGTTGTTCGGGCGGTCGCTGTCATACTCCGAATAGACCGTGGTGAACGACGCGCCGCCTGCCGCACGGGCCTGGTTGCGCGCCTTCTTGAGGGCTGTGAACACGCTCATGTCGATGTCGAGCATATTGTCCTCGGGCCACACCTCGGCACAGTCGGTCGACGAATACTTGTCGTACTGCCCCTCGGGGGTGAGCTTCAGCGGTATCTCATACTCGTAATAGTTGTTCTTGTAGTCGCTTCCGAGGCGTATGAACACGGCGAGCTGGTCGTTCTGCAGGTTGGTTGTGTTCTGCAGCATGGCGTTGGCGTGTACAAACATCTGCAGGCGCTTGTACTGGCGGAGGTCGAGGTGAGTGTTCTTGTATACGGCCTTGGACTCGTTTCTCGACAGGTTGCTGACCGTCATGCACAGGGCCTGCTCGTTGCTCTCCACGAGTTGCGGCTGCGACGGGTCTGTCACGCGGCTGATTCCCGGCGGCAGCACGTAGTTGACGGGGCGGCGGTCGTTGTGCTCTTCTATGTTCACTGCGCTTGTCTCCATCGTACCGGTGCTGCTCGACGCGCCGGAAGCGCTGCCGAGGTCTTGCTCGTAGGTGCGCCATTCGCCGCGCACGAGGTCCAGGCTGCCGAAGCGCAGCACGATGGGGTGCTGGAAGTTGGTGAGGAACATGCGCATGAAGCGTATCGAAGTGAAGTCGCTTATCGAGCCTATGCGCTCGGCGTCGGCCGAGTTGAGGGGTATGCGGAACTTGTACCAGTGCACCGTCTCGCGCTGGCCGTTGCGCAGGTGGGCCGTATACTCGCGCACGTCGGTGATGTAGTTGCGGCCTATGTTGTCCACGTTGAGGTCCTCGGGGCGTATGCTCACCTTGTATTGATAGTAGCGTTCGTACTCGTTGAGCGTGTAGTCCTGGTTGATGTCCTCCACGTCGGGCGTGGTCTTGTACGACGTGTCGTAGCTCTCGTTGTTGTTGTCGTTGTCGGGCGAGTTTCCCTGCGGGTTGTTTATGCGCTTGTAGCGGTCGAGTATCGAGGTCTGCGCGGCGTCGAAGTCGGAGCCGCGGAAGTAGTGGTAGTTGTCGTTGGCGGGGTCGTTGGTCCATGCCTGGCGCAGGCTGTCGTTGGCCAGGGTCTGCACGAAGTTGTTGAATTCGGCGTAAGACTCGAACGAACGCTCCTCTTCATCAGTCAGTCCGTTGAAGCCTACGTCCTGCAGCTCGCGCGAGCCTGAGGTGGTGGCAAAGGCATAGGTCTGCGTAGCCTGCACCGGTATCTTTCCCCACTGGGTGGTGGTGAAGCTGCCGGAGCCGTCGACGGGCATCCCGCTCTCGTAGAATTTCTTTCCGTCGCGCAGTATGTCCTCGCTCACCTCGCCGAGGTTTATGTAGAGGTCGCCGCCATACGACGCTGCGTCGGCCTGCTTGCTGGTGTAGATGAAGGGGTCGAGCAGCCAGAACTCCAGGTACTCTATGTTGGCCGTCTCGAAGTCGTTGGTATCGAGCTTGCGCATCATGCCCCCCCACTTCGCCTCGGGGTCCTGCAGCTTCCCGTCGGGGTTGATGCCCGTGGTGAAGTTGTACGGGCCGCGCTCCTCGGGGTAATAGGCCAGGTTGAGCACGTCGAGCGTTGACGTTGCGCCGCTGTAGGTGCTCTGGTCGCGGTTGGGGTAAAGCTCGCTGACGTACACTTCGCGCACGTAGTGGTTCGACAGCTGCTCCAGGTCGCCTTTTATGTGGTCGGGGGTGAGGGTGCTGCTCTGGTAGGTGAAGAGCGGGTCGATGTTGTACCACGCCAGCCGTGCTCGGTTGTAGCCGCTGGTCAGGCCGTTGCGGTCATCGTGCTCGGGGAAGAGCGACGGCGTGCTCGAGATGAACCACGACTTCGGGTCGGACACGTCGATGCCGCTCTTTGTGTTCTCGAAGTCGTCGATGTACGACGCGTCGTCCTGCGTCCCGCCTGCCTGCCCGGCTATGAGCTGCGCGAACTCGCCCGTGAACGATATCTGCGACGGCTGCGTGAGGTGCAGGAAGGGCAGCTTGTCGAGCATGTTGGTGAGCCACTGGCTCTCCTTCTTCCAGTTGAGGTTGAGGCCCCAGAGTATGTTGTTGAGCGGCTCGGAGCCCATGGCCACCTTCGATGTGAGCGGCTGCTCGTGGAGCCGCTGGAACGTGCCGCCGATGAAGAAGTCCTTCGTGAAGTCGTACTCGAAGTTGAGGCCGAACATCGTCTTGCGCGTCATGCCGTAGTCGGTGTTGCTCTCAAGGCTGACGTTCACGCTGGTGCCGGCGTCGATGATGCTCTGGTTGAGTATCGTCACCTCGCCGGCCGAGTAGTCCACGCTATAGTCCGACCCTTCGGTGAGCACCACACCGCCCGCCGTGACCACCACCGAGCCTTGCGGCACGTTGTACGCGCCGAGCGATATGACGTTGGCCGACGTGCCTTTGTAGCGGCCCGTGAGTATGTACTTGTTTTTCTCGGCTATCTGCCTGGCCGAGGTCTTGGTCTGGTCGTACAGCTCGGTGAAGGCGTAAGTCTCTGCCTTGTCGGCAGGCACGCCCGCGCCCACGAGGTAATTGTACAGGTATGAGCCGAAAGGCTCGGCCTTGGGGAAGAACACGCGCCCGTTGCTGACGGTGTAGCCCTCCACGAAGTCGAAGTAGCCGTTGGAGTGCGCCTTGTTGTTGTTGTCCAGGCGGTCGGCCCCTAGCACCTTTATTATGATGTTGTCCTTCACCTGCTGCTCGGGGATGTAAGAGAGGTAAACGCCCGTGGTGTCGCTCTTGTACTTCACGTCGAGGCGGAACTTTGTCTTCTCCACGGTCGAGGCGAGGTAGTACACGTTTTTCATCATCAGCCGCCAGTTGCCCATTTCGGGGGTGTTGCTGGTGTTCTTGAGCGACTTCACGAAGATGGCCTCGTTTGTGTTGGTGTTGTCAGATGCGAACTCGCCCACCTGGTAGGTCACTCCCCCGAGCGTGTACTCGTAGGCCACGGCCAGCACCTGGTCGGTCTGCAGCGTGGTGCGCAGCGAGATATAGCCGAGCGAGGAGTTGAGCGTGTACTCCGACGACGTGAGCAGCCGTGCGCTCTGCACCTTCTCGTAGTCCACCCCGCCCGTGAAACCGGCAATCCCGTCGAGCACGGAGGTGGCCTGGTCTATGTCGCGGGCGGCGGCATACTGCGTCGTCATGGCCGAATACTCGGTGTTGGCCGAGTTCTGCGGGGCCACGTTGCCCACGCCCCCCCATATCGGGTTCGACACGTTGCTGCCCTCGCCGAGGTCGGTCAGGGCTATTATGTTGCGGGTGTTGCTGGTGGTGCCGGTCTTGTTGGTCACCCACACCTCCACGCGCGTAATGTTGATGCCGCTCATCACGTTGGGCAGCGAGGCCATGTTCTGGTCGTAGCGCTCGCGGAAGTAGTGCGAGAGGAAGAAGTGGCGGTTCTCCTCATAGTCGGCCACGTCTATCTCGAACGGCGTGGTCTGCGTGCCGCCCTTCGACGACACGCTCTTCGTCGTTGAGTTCTTCTGCGAGATGACAGTCTGCAGCTTCAGCTTGCCGAACTGCATGTCGGTCCTCACTCCGAACAGCGAGCTTGCGCCCTTGATGAGCGACGAGTTCGACGGGAAGGTCACGTTGCCCGCCTCCACGAGCTTTATTATCTCGTCTTCCTTGCCCTCGTAGCGCAGCTTTATGTTCTTCGTGTCCCAGTCGAAGGTGGCGTCGGTGTTGTAGTTGAGGTTCATGTTCACCTTGTCGCCCACCTTGCCGTTCATCGTGAGGTTTATCTTCTCGTCGAAGTTGAAGGCCTTGGTCTTCCTGTTGCGTATGGGCAGCGAGGGGTTGTCTATGTCCTTCATGGTCATGCCCAGCTTCAGCTCGGCCGTTCCCTGCGTCTTTATGCGCACCCCGCCCGGACCGAATATCTTCTCGGCCGGGCCGAGGTCGAACTTCATGTCGGTGAACGAGAACTTCTCCTTGCCCTGCGTGGCCACGTTCTCCGCGTCCTTCTGGCGGAAGAACTGCTGCATGGCCCTGCGCTCGCTCCACTTGCGGTACTCCGCCGGGGTCATCATCACGGGCGCGTTCAGGTAGGCGTCGCCTATCTTCGAGCCTATGAGGTAGACGTCGAGCGAGTCGTCATACTCCACCTCCTGCTTTATGTTGTCGGGCATCCTCAGGTCTGTGGCCGATGAGTCGAGGTCTTCCACCAGCAGCGGGGCCGTCTTCTTCACGGGCCACCGCGGGTCGAGCAGCGAGTCGGGTATGGTCTCATCGGCGGCCGTGAGCGCCGGCTGTGCCTTGGGCGCGGGCCGCCTGGGGGCGGTCTTGTCGTCCTGTGGGGGCATGGCCAGCGCGCACACGCTGAGCAGCGATACAAGTATGTAGAGCGTTCTCTTCATTCGCGGGTTGGATTGGTTTCGCGGCCGCGCCTCGCGCTGGCGCCTGCGGCGCATGGCTGCGGCGGCGAAGAATGTTTACAAGGCGGCCTCTGCAGGGCCGCCGGGGCGGTTTAGCTGTGCGAGGCGTGCCGTTCAGCCGGGCAAGGCGGCCTGTTTCGGGCTTCAATACGGCCCGTTTCGCACCGGCGTTCCGCGGGCGGCGCAACATCCTGGCGCACAGGCGGTTGCAGAAGGCGGCCGATGTTGCGAAACTTTTTTACGCCTGCGCTTACTTTATTTGCTTCAGTGCGAGCTTCACCACCTCCTCCACCGGGGCCGAGGGGTTGTCTTTCAGTATCTGCACCACCACCTTCTGTGACGGCGCGGGGGCGAAACCGAGCATCGTGAGCGCACCCACGGCCTCGTCTCTCACCTCGTTGTCAACCGGGGCCGAGAGCGAGCCGCCCGCCGGTATCTCGTCGGCAATGCCCAGCGCCACTATCTTGTCGCGCAGGTCCACGATGATGCGCTGGGCCGTTTTCAGCCCTATGCCCTTCACGCCCTTGAGCAGCCGCTCGTTGCCCGTGGAGATGCTGGCGCACAGCTCGGCAGGCGTGAGCGACGAGAGCACCATGCGCGCCGTGCCTGCACCTACGCCCGAGACGCTCACAAGCAGCCCGAACAGCTCGCGCTCCTTCTTGGTGGCAAAGCCGAAAAGGGCGTGGGCGTCCTCGCGTATCGACTCGTATACGTAGAGTTTCACTTCCTTCTTGCCCTGCAGGGCGGTGTATGTGTTGAGCGATATGCCCAGCCCGTAGCCCACGCCGCAGGCCTCTACCGTGGCCTGGGCGGGCGTAAGCTCGGCCAGCTCGCCCCGTATGTATTCAATCATCGGTCTGAATCAATTTGCTATTTGGTGTATACACACATTATTAACGCCCTTTGCTTACGATTTATTGTATACCAAACGCAAAACATGAGCATTTATTACAGAGTGCAACTTTTTACTTATTTTAAGCGGACAAGCGTAACGAAATTCACGCAAAAAGACTACTTTTGCAAGCGGAAACGAACAAGTTGAACTTTTAAGTCACATAAAGTAATGAAGAAAATCAGAGCAGCCGTAGTGGGTTACGGCAACATAGGCCATTACACGGTGCAGGCACTTGAGGCCGCACCCGACTTCGAGATTGCTGGAATCGTGCGCCGCAACGGCGCTGAAGGCAAGCCGCAGGAACTCGCCGCCTACGACGTGGTGAAGGACATACGCGAGCTTGACAACGTAGACGTGGCCATACTGGCCACTCCCACGCGCTCGTGCGAGGAGTACGCCCGCCAGATCATACCGCTGGGAATAAACACAGTGGACAGCTTCGACATCCATACGCAGATACCGCAGTACCGCGCCGGCATGATGCCGCTGTGCCGCGAGCACGGCCGTGTGTCGGTGATTGCGGCCGGATGGGACCCGGGGTCTGACTCGATAGTGCGCGCACTGATGCAGAGCCTTGCCCCCAAGGGCCTGTCGTACACCAACTTCGGCCCCGGCATGTCGATGGGCCACAGCGTCTGCGTGCGCTCAAAGGAGGGCGTGAAGAACGCGCTCTCCATGACCATACCGCTCGGCGAGGGCATACACCGCCGCATGGTCTACGTGGAACTTGAGGACGGTGCAAGCCTCGAAAAGGTGACAAAGGACATCAAGGCCGACCCATACTTCGCCAGCGACGAGACCCACGTCTTCGCCGTCCCGTCGGTCGACGAGGTGCGCGACATGGGTCACGGCGTGCTGATGACGCGCAAGGGCGTGAGCGGAAAGACGCAAAACCAGCGCTTCGAGTTCTCCATGAGCATCAACAACCCCGCCCTCACGGCCCAGGTGCTCGTCAACGTGGCACGTGCCTCGCTGCGCCTGCAGCCCGGGTGCTACACCATGATTGAGATTCCGGTGGTAGATATGCTGCCGGGCGACCGCGAGCAGCACATCGCCCACCTCGTGTGATGCGGGGCGGGCGGACACCGGCAGCGCAAAAGCGCGCAGCCGGGGACGGCCTGAATACGAAAGCGACATGAAGAAAGGGCGCAACCAGCATCGTGGTTGCGCCCTTCTTCATGCCCTCGCGGGCAGGTGGGGCCGGCGGCAGTCACTCCGCCGGCCCGGGTTCAAACGTTTATACAAAATCGGTCGTAATGCTTTCACTCTTCATCGAGGTCCCATACCGACTTGGGGCGACGGCTGTAATAGGTGCCTGTGGTCTCCTCCTCTATCAAGTCTGTTCCGAAATCATAGGTGTTATCCACCCCGCTGGGAAGGCTTGCGGCCAATATCGGCTGTGACTCTACGGCAAGCACGCTGATTGCCGGCTTTACATACTTCTTCATATTCTTCCTTTTAGTTATTTCACAATCACTTTCTTTCCGTTCACAATGTATATGCGGCCCTTCTGCATGGACTCCACGCGCTGCCCGCTGAGGTTGTACACCGTGGCTGGGGCGCCGCCGTCGGCGTCGACCGAGGTTATCCCGTCGACCGTACCCAGCTTGAACGTATAGGCAGCGACGGCCTCGCCGGTGGGCATTGGCAGGTAAGCGTGGCCTGCACCAATCTCCGTTCCGGTGTAAAGCATCATTGCCATTTCGCCAGCTTCTTCCCTCTTGCCCAGCACATAGACGCTGTTAGGCTCTACGGAGACTGCGCTCAGCGTGCCTACAAGCATGTTGCTGATGTGCGACGGGGCTGCTTCGAGCGCGGCAAACGTGTGGGTTCCCTTTGCGGCATTGAGTATGAAGCCCTCGCCGGCAGGTATTTCGTTAAGCTCGTTGAGCACTACCTGGTTGTCCTCGATGGCCGATATGTAGTATGCCTTGGTCCCTTCGGGCACCTCGGCGTCATAGCTCAGGCAGGCCGTGGCCCACCCCTCGACGCCTGTCGTCACCTCCGTGGCGTAGCGCACAGGCAGCGACGAGCCTCCCAGTCCGCCGTTGCGGTTGGCCGAGCGCACCGTGTACGTGCCTTGCTTCGTCACGTCGTAGCTCGTGGCAGTGACGTTGTCAAGGTACTGCCCGTCGCGGAATATCACGTAGCAGCGTGCGTCGTCGAGGTCAGCCCAGCTCAGGGTGCGGCCCCTCAGCGTCACCGTGGGCGCCCCGCTCACGGCAGTCTCCTCGGTGGGAAGCCAGCTGTCGGTGCCGCCCAGCACGTTGCGCAGGTTGTACGCTGCGGCCTCCTCGGCAGTGAGCACGGGGGTGTAGGTGTTCGTGCTGGTCGGTGAGTTCTTGCGGCCCGACAGGTCTACAGGCTTGCCTGCGCCGTCAACGGAGCCGAACTCGTAGAAATGGGTGGGCAGTTTGGCCATCGACGTCCAGCCTTCAGCCGTGGGCAGCACCTCCATGGTGGTGTTGATGAAGGCTGCGCGCGGCTCGTTCTGCCACGGGCGGCCCAGGCTGAAGCTGCCGTCGGTCACCTTGTCGGCGCCGTCCTTGCGCTTTATGGTGCATTGGTCGAACACATATCCGAAGTCAAGCCCGGCCCCGGTGGCCGGCGCAGTGATGCAGTTGCCGCCGCGGTTCTCGAGCACCAGGTCGGTCTTATAGTAGTAGTTGGTGCCTCCGCCGCATATGAAATCGACCGTGCCGTGTATGGCGCACTCCTCGAAATAGGCGCGCTCGCCGGTCACCTGCGTGTCTTGGTTGCTCAGCATCCGCACGTTGCGCATGGCGGTCTTGTTGCCGCCGTATATCGCTACGGCCACGCCTTTAAGCTCGCTTTCGCCGTAGTCATAGTCATTGCGCACGGTGAGGTCTTGCAGGTAGAAGCCCGAGCGGTCGCGCAGGTTGAGCACCGGGTTGCTGATTCCGTCGCGCAAGCCATGGAGCACCACCCCGTCGCGGCTCTCGCCGATGAGCGAGACGTTGTAGGCGGTGAGCTTCTGCTCGGCCGCCCCGAAGTCGTAGTCGCCGTTCTTTATGAAGATTGTCTTGCGCGGTGCGTCGGCCGAGGTGTTGACAGCGTTCACTGCGGCAACGGCTTCGGTGAATTCCTGCGCCGTGCCAACCACGTAGTCGTATGCCTTCTTGTCGGCAACGGCCTTGCTCCCCACCTTTATCTCTTTGTTTATAGGCTCGGCGTTGGCGTTGCCGTAGGTGTCCTTGGCAGCCCCGGGGGCAATGGTGAAGGTGTAGTCTGTGTCATACTCGAGGTCCCAAACGGGGAAGTAAAGCGTTGCCGAGCCACCCTTGGCCGTCACGGTCTGGCCGCCTATGGTTGCCTCGGTGTCGGTCATCTCGCGGTCGAAGGTAAGCGCCACCACGCAGTGGTTGGTGCTCTCGGTAGAGGTAACGGTGGTGTTGGTGGGCGCTGGGGCCGTGGTTATGGCCTGCTTCTCCACGGTAAACTCGAACCAAGCCACGGGCTGGCCGCCTCCCTGGAGCGTGAAGGTGATGGGAGTTCCGGCCTTGTGGCCTTCAATGTTTATCACGAGGTCGTACTTCGTGGCGTCTGGCTCTTGGTAGTCGTGCTTGTATGGTATGTAGACTGTGGCGTCGCCAGCCTCCAGCGACACCAGCTCGCCGGCGTTGTAGTTGGCGTTGAAGTCCTTGAACACTATCTGCTTCACCACCACGTCGCCCGGTATGGTCCACGTGTGCGCCTCGGAGTTGAACTTGAAGCCGATGTTGTTCCAGCCGTCGAGGCTCTCGCAGGTTAGCGTGTAGAGGCCGTTGCTCCACGTGCCGTCGCCCGTCTTGCCGGCCGAAGTGTACTTCAGCTGCACCGTCTCGTCGGTTTCCACCTTGTTATATATATGTATTCCGTCGATGGTGAGGGTGTAGATGCGCGTCAAGTCGCCCTGCGTTGCGCTCAGTGAGTATGTGGCCTGGGTGCCGTCGAGCCGGCCCGTGGCGTCAATCAGGGTGCCGTCGTTCATCTTGGCCTGCACTGCGGGCAGCGCGGTGTAGATGCGGCCGGTGAGCGTGGCGGTGTTGCCCTCGGCGTTGAGTGCATCGATGAGTTCAGCGGGAAGCTCCTCGCCGTCAACTGTCAGTGCCGACACCATTATGCCGCCGAGGCGGAACAGACGCAGCGTGTATGCGGTCTGAGGCGCAGCTGCGCCGTCGTTTGGGGTCAGCGTCATGGTCACGATGGTGGCCTTGTTGGCTCCCGGGGTAGGCACTGAGTAGGCGCCGGCCTCGCCCGGCGTCACGGGTATAGACTCGCCGGCCTCGTCGGCAGCGGTTACGGTGAGCTGGCAGTTTTGCGAAGACACGGTGAACGTCACCGTTTCGGCGTCGTAGTTGATGGGCAGGTTGCAGAGCCAGTCGGTCTCGTCGCCCTTGGTCACGGTCTGCCCGTCGATGGCCAGGCCGGTGATGGAGGCCAGTTGTGAGGCCATCTTTTTCAGTTCCACCTTCTGGTAGTTTGCTATGAAACCCGTCGATGAGCTTTCGAAGGAGAGCGTAAGCGTCTTCAGGCCCTCGGATATCTCGCCCGGCAGGGCTATGCTTTGCGGGGTGTAAGAACCCGGCACGCTCTCGTCGATGGCGAACTGCGTGCTCACCTCCACCTTGCCGGTGGCCGCGTCGGTGACGGTTATGCCCATTGTACCGCCATTGTAGCGGGCCATCTCCATGTTGAGGCTGTACACCACGGCCTCCTGGCAGATGAAGGAGTAGGCGGCGGTACCACCGTTGGTGATGTAGCCCACGTTGCCGTTGTCCTCATAGCGCAGCCCGCCGGTGTACGTTCCATTCTGTAGCGTTATGCTGCCCGGGGCGCTGTCGAAGCCGTCGGTAAGGGTGAAGGCGAGCTTGCCCCAGTTGCCTGCATATTTGCCGGTGGCATTTGTCACCTTGAGGGTGAGCGTGTAGTCGCCTTTAGGCAGGTCGCTGAGCAGGAACAGGTGCTGCGTGGTGGGGTCCCACGACTCGGTGTCGACCACAGTCACGTCGGCGTCGACCACGTTGCCGCCCTCTCCGGCAAGCGTAACGTGGAGCGTTGCCTCGTCCTTGGCGCCCGTGGCGAACTGCAGGATGTAGTCTTGCTGCACGTTGTTGGTTACGTTGAATGTCACTACGGTGTTGCTGCCGGTGCTCCCCACGTTGGCCCCTTCGTTCTCAATCTTGCAGTTTTCAATGGTCGTGGCGTCGTTCCAGTCCACATAGCTGCCGTCGGCCATCGGCAGCGTTACGGCTGCCGCCCATGCCGCGCTGGCACCGGGGCCGAGCAATGCCACGGCAATCATGGCGGCAAAAATCAGTAATCGTCTGTTCATGTCATTTAGTTTTAGGTAAAAAGAACTTCGGCAAAGATAGCATTACCTATCTTAAAGCAAGTGCAAATATTGCCGATATACTTGCAAAATGAGTTTTTTGCTGCCCGCAACAGCGCGTTTTTACTTTTTGGGGCACCTTTGTCCACCTGTTGCGCCAATTTTTCCACCCCGCCGGCAGCCATGCACAGCACCGGCAGCGACCGTAAGCGCAGAGCGGAAACTCGCGCCAAGCACCTGCTCAACGCCCGCAGGCAAAGATAAAATAATACTTACAAAGACGCAACTGTGAGCAGGCAGCGACGCCGCACGCACCGAACGGCCTCACGAAACGTGCCATCCGGCGGCGCAAAACGGCACGTTTGGCGTTGCAAAACAGCACGTTTGGCAGCGCAGAACAGCCCTCAAGGCTAACGCATTGTCTGTCAAGAAGTTGGCAAAACGCAAACGGACACGGTGCAGAAAGTAAAAAATCACGACCCCGGCGGCCCTGCTCAGGGCCTCACTATGACACTGCCAAAGGCCGAGCCATAGCCAAACCAATAGCCGAGCGCGCCGCTTACGTTGGAGTGGAGGTTGTTGGTCACGGGGAAGAGCGGGTTGCGCGAGAGCTCAATCATGTCTTCATAGCCACGCCAGAAGCTGTAGGCCGCACTGTCTATCCGCGCCACCTTCACCATCACCGTGTCGCCCACGGAGAAGTAAGGCGTATAGTCTGACTCCAGGTTAGTGCGCCCCCGGTTCACCGGCATACGCCCGCCGGCCGGCAGCATGTCGCCCGTGGCCAGCCCGAGGTAAGACGGCAGGTAACCGTAGCGGCTGCCCAGCACCTGGGTGAACACCCGGTAGTAACAGCCTGCGGCGCGCGCTCCCGCCACGTAGGCATAGAGCTGCCGCAGCGTATCGGCCCCATCGGCCTGCACGACGGCAAACGAGTCGATGGCGGCAGGCTCGGGTATGGTGGCCACGGCCTCAGCATGGGTGCCGTCGGGGCAGTCGACGGTGAGGCGGTACGTGCGCCCCGGCTCGCCGCGCAGGTCGGACGTGGTGTACACGTAAGGCGGGAAATGGCTCTCGTCGGCCATGCCCACGAGCACCACCTCGCGCTCGCCGTCGCTTACAGCAACCCTCGCCCACCGCTCAACGCAGTCGGCCAGCTGCCCGGTAGGCTGGTAGTCGTCGGTTATAGACACCGTGCGCGACAGCACCACCACGGGGAAGCGGCCGCTGTCTATCCACCCTTCCACCACCAGCTGTGGCTCGGCGGCATCGCCGAAGCCCCGCTCGCAGGCAACGGGCAGCACGGCGGCAAGCAATGCGAACGCCACCAAGGACTTGAATGAATGGTTCATATCAGAAACTGAAATAATAATTTACCGATGGCATGACCCTCAAGGCAAACGAGAAAGGACGATAGGCATACTCATACTCATTTACCTTTGGGCGGTAGAAGAGCACATTGTCGTGGGCAGTGGCGTTGTAGAGCGACAGGTTGACCCCGCTCCGGCGGCCCCCGCGCACCCTGAAGTCGTAGCTAACGGAGAGGTCGAGGCGCACGTATGGTGGCAGGCGCTCGCCGTTGTGCGGCCCGTAGTCGGCAAGCACGCTCCCCCCGAAGGCATAAAACCGCTCGACGCGGGTGTAAGGAGTGCCTGAAGCCACCACCAGCGCGGCCCCGACGCTCCATCGGCGGCCCGCCTTCAGCGTGGCCACGGCGTTCAGCTCGTGGGGCCGTTCGTGGGCTGCCGGGTACCATCCCGCATAGCCCGTGCCTTGATAGCGGCGGCGCGCCCGCCCGTAAGAGTAGCCGAGCCAGCCCGTAAGCCTGCCCTTGCGCCGCTCCACAAGCAGGTTGAAGCCGTAGTTATGGCCGTCGCCGCACAGCAAGATGTCGCCGGGCGAGTAGTCGTCATAGATGAAGTCGTACACATTGCCGCCGTATTCCACCTGGTTGCGCAGCCGCTTGTAATACAGCTCGGCCTCAACCCGCCATGCACGGCGGCACAGGTAGACCTCCGCCGCGAGCGAAGCAAACAAGGCGCACTGCGGCTCTTGTCCGTAGCCGGAGGCCATCCAGAACTCCGTAGGCAGCCCCACGTCAGAGAAACCGGCCTTGAACAGGTACTGGTGGCGCACGCCGCCGCTGAGCGAAAGGCGCGCCGCCGGCGACACACGCCATGCGAGCGAGGCCGTAGGGTCGGCAGCGAAGCGCACACTGCGGGCCGCATAGAGCGTGGGGCGCAGCCCGGCGGCAAGCTCGAACGCCGCGCCCAATGGCTGCCGCCAGCCAAACCAAGCCGACACTTCGGCCGCACGCTGGCGGCTGACGCTGCCGTCGCGCCCGGCGAAATCGCCGCTCACATCGGGTTGCTGTGGCCTGAGCGTGTGCCAGGCCGCGTCGATGCCGACCTCGGCACGCCCCCACCGGGCCTCGCCCTTGTAGCCAATGGTGGCCACAGACGACGGCAGGCGCAGGCTTACACCGGCCTGGCGGAGTTGCAGCCTGTTGTCATAGCGGGTGTAATATGCGCACTGCCGGATGGCCAGCTCGCCCGACGTGTGGAGCCAGCGGAGCGATGCCATGGCGTTGCCCCAGCGGAGCGATGTGGCCATGGAGTAGTCGCCGCCGCCATAACCGGCGTCGTCGCCACCGTAATAAGCGTCGAACGAGAAGGTGTTACGGCTGTCGGGGCGGTATGTGCAGGCAAGGTTGTAGTCGTGGAAGAAGTAATCGACAGCCTCGCCGTCGACCTTCAGCCAGTGCGAATAAAGCAGGTTGGCGTATGCGGCGCGGGCAGACAGCGCAACGGAAAAGCCCCTGCCGGCGGGCAAGGTGACCGTGGCCTGCGAGGAGAGCGGCCCCACCGACACATCGCCCGAGGCGCGGAGGGCCACTGTGTCGGGCACCGTCATGTCGACAAAGCCGCCGAGGCGGTTGGCCGCCGAGGGCGCGGAGGGCGACTTGGCGAGCCTCATCGACGCGAAATGCGTGGCATTGAACACGGAGAAGAAGCCCAGCAGGTGGGCCGCATTGTATATGGGCACACCGTTGAGCGACACGAGGTTGTGGGTGTTGTCGCTGCCTTGGATGTGCAGGCCGGCGTCGAACTCGGCCCCTGTCTGCACGCCTGGCAGTGCCTGGGCGTAATGAAGAGGGTCGGCATTGCCCAGTATGCGAGGCATGGAGCGCATGAGTTCCATGCCGATGACGCTCGTGCCGCCCTCGGTGCGCAACGCAGAGTTTACCCGCCGGCCGCTGACGCTGACCTCACCGAGCGTCTGCCGCAGGGTGCCGACAGTGTCGGCCGCCACCGGGATTTGCCCGGCGGCGGCCGTACAGGCAAGTAACAGCGTCAGCAAAGGTGCCATTGGCCGTCCTTGCAAAGGTGTGTACACTGTGGCGCAGCGGCTGCCATGCGCTTCGCCCTGCGCCTTGTCACCACGCTATGTTTGCGTCGGGGTTGACCAATCCCACAAAGTCGGCTGCCAAATCCGTGAAGCGCTGGATGACGCTCTGGAACGCATCCTGGCTGAAGAACGACTCGAAGGTGGAATAGGACGTGCCGTCGCCGAAGGTAATCACGGGCTGGTTGTACCACCGCTCGCCGCCGTAATCGTAGGCAGCAAAGGGGTAAAGCTTGATTGACGCGGCAGGCTGAGGATCCTGGTAATAGTAAATGCCCATTTCGAGGAGCTGGTTTGCACGGTCGAGATAGTCCCTGAAGAGGGTCTCGTTGCGCTCGTTGTAAGTGGCGTTCTCCAGGTTTGCAACAAACTGCTCAACGCTGTTGATACGCCCTTTCACCTGTACGCGGTCGAGGATGCTGAGCTCCAGCACGGTGATGTCGCCCTTGAGGTCGCTGTCATTGGTAATGTCGCCACTGGCTTCGGCCCTGAGCGCGATTAGCTGCTCGCCGGCCTTGCTCAGCGACTCTATGTAAGATGCGCTGCTGCCTGCCTCGAACGCAATACGGTCGATGGCCCAGCGGTACTCGCCCACGCTTACGGCGAGGGCCAGGTCTACGGCATCGCGCTTGTAGTCGAACTCATTGTCGCCGCCACGGAGCTGCACTGCAGAGGCCAGCTCGGCCGTGGCCACGGTGCTGCCTCCCTTGGTCAGGGTCACGTCGATGCGCTCGGGGAGCACGAAACTGTTCTCTACGCGCTGAGAGACACGGACAGACTGCCCTGCGGTGTTGGTAGCCTCGGCATTGTATTCGTCGAATGAGGCATGGTGAATCAGCGTGTTGTAGCCCGAGCACACGAGGCGGAGGCTGCACGGTTCGCCCTCGCCGTCGGTGAAGTTGAACTCAAGGTAGCCCACCTGGTCGGGCGAAAGGAGCCAGCGGCCGTCGCGAAGTTCAAAGCGCCCGCAGAAGTTTGACATGGAGTAAACCATCTCCACGAGGCTGTCGGTGGCGTTTGCGCAGCACAGTTCCAGCCCGGCATCCGCCCATTTTGATATGTCGCTGCCGTCGGCGGAGTTCTGGTCGACGAACTCAAGCAGTCCGGCTGCCACACGGAAGTCGGCAGCATCGACCCGCGAGAGCAGTTCGTTGGCCGTCTCTTCGAGTATCATCTTCTGCCTGATGGAGTCAAGTTGTACAACCCCGGCGCTTCCTCCGCCGTCCACCAGCTCGTCGTCTCCGTCGTCCTGGCCTTCGCCTTCACCGCCAGCCCCGCCCTGCTCGCCTGCGGGGTCATCGTCGTCACCGCACGACACCATGGTCATGGGCAGCGATAAAGCCATGAACATCATGGCCAGAAAACTTAATTTCCTCATACTCATATTCTTTTTTAGGGTTAATGAAACATTAATTATAGTCCATACTTGTTAATATGGCACATCCGCACCGGGCATCAGGCCTGTTGTGGCCTGCAATGCGGAACTCGAATGCAAATATAATTAAAAAACTGCTAAATCCGCCTTGCCGAACGATAATTTTTATGTTTTGGCCGGAATTTGGCCATGCAAGCTTTCCGCATAGCACCCGCCGAACGCCACTCAAACCCGCGAAACAATTTTACAAACACCGCGCTGAGCGACCGCCTCGGCAGAATACGCTTGCCAGACGGCCCGTCCCAGGATGCAAAACAGGCTGTTTACCACGCCGGGGCGCGCCGTTTCGCGGTGCGAAACGGCGCGCCCCGCAACCCGCTGAGGCCCAACGGCTTGGCCGGGCGGCATGACCAGACAGGAAATATTTACAAAAAGGTGCCGCGCAGGCAAGCGGGGCGACGGCGGGGCCTACCCCCTGCACTCCTCGATGGCGCGCAGCTGTGCCTCGAGCACCTCCATGCGCCCCATGGCGAAGCCCGCCCTGCGCGCCTCCTCGATGGGGCGCGTATATAGATATTGTATCTCCATGGGGCGGCCAAGGTCGCAGTCAACCTTCATGCTGGGCGAATAGGGCGGCATGCGGCGTGTCATCTGCACCATCCGCTCGGCAAAGCTGCCGTCAATGGCCGCCACCCCGCAGGCACGGGCCGCGCCGACAACCTCGCCCATGAGGGCGCGCACGAGCCGCAGGCCCGACGGGGAGGCTATGATGCGGTCGGTGGTCAGGCCGAGCACTGAGGCCAGCCCGTTGAACGGCATGTTCCATACGGCCTTCTTCCAGCGCGCCTCGGCGTAGTCGACCGTGGCCGCCTTGATGCCCGCCGCCGTAAGGTCGGCCAGCAGCGAGGCCATGAGCGAGGCGTCACGGCAAGAGTAGTTGCCTATGTTTATGGCCCCGTTGCTTGTGTGCTCTATGTGGCCGGGGCCAGTCTTCGTGGAGCAGACGAAGGCCAGGCCGGCGGCAAGCTGCACGCCGGGGAGAGCGGCCTCGACGTCGGCCTCGACGCCTATGCCGTTCTGTATGAGCACCACGAGGGTGCGCTCCGTGAGCACCGGCGCGAGCAGGCGAGGCAGCTGGCCGTTGGCGGTGGTCTTCAGCGCCACGATGGCCACGTCGCACCGGGGCATGGCCTCGGCCGAACTGTACACCTGCGGATGCTCAATGACAAATGAACCGTCGCAGGAGTCGACCCTCAGGCCGTGCTCACATACATAGCCGTAGTCGGTGTGGAGCAGGAAATGCACGTCGGAGCCGGCCCTTGCCAGCCTGCCGCCATAGAACCCGCCTATGGCTCCCGTGCCTATGATGGCGTATCTCATATTGTGTAGAAGAGTTTTTGATTTCAGCGCAAAGGTAGGCATTTTTTCGCGCAGGGAGGCGTTTTGTCGAAATAAAAGCGTATCTTTGCACGGTTTTTATCTATATCAACCTATTGTGAAACACGACGGACTGGGCCTGCTTGGCCACATCAAATATCCCGACGACCTGCGACGGCTGGCCGTAGACCAGCTGCCCGAGGTGTGCGACGAGCTCAGGCGCGACATACTCGACGAGCTGTCGGTCAACCCGGGCCACCTGGCCTCGAGCCTGGGCACGGTGGAACTGACGGTGGCGCTGCACTACGTCTACAACACGCCTGAGGACAGGATAGTGTGGGACGTGGGCCACCAGGCATACGGGCACAAGATTCTGACCGGGCGGCGCGAGGCGTTCTGCACCAACCGCAAGCTGCACGGCATAATGCCGTTCCCCTCGCCGCTTGAGAGCGAGTACGACACATTCGTGTGCGGCCACGCAAGCAACTCGATATCGGCCGCGCTGGGCATGGCCGTGGCCGAGAAGCGCCACGAGGCCGACGGGGGCGGCACACAGGCCGGAGGCCGCAAGGTGGTGGCCGTGATTGGCGACGGCGCGATGAGCGGCGGGCTGGCCTTCGAGGGGCTCAACAACGTGTCGGCGACTCCCAACGACATACTCATAGTGCTCAACGACAACAACATGAGCATAGACCGCAGCGTGGGCGGGATGAAGAAGCTGCTGATAGGGCTGAACACCAACGAGACGTACAACGCGCTGCGCTTCAAGCTCTCAAAGTGGCTGCGCTCGCGCGGCTACCTCGAGGACGACCGCCGCAAGGGCCTCATACGCCTGGGCAACGCGCTCAAATCGGCCTTCAGCCACCAGCAGAACATATTCGAGGGGCTCGACATACGCTATTTCGGGCCGTTCGACGGGCATGACGTGAAAGAGCTGGTGCGCATACTGCGCCAGCTGAAGGACATGAGAGGGCCGAAGCTGCTGCACCTGCACACAGTAAAGGGCAAGGGCTACAGCCCGGCCGAGAAGGCTGCCACGATATGGCACGCGCCGGGCAAGTTTGACGTGGACACAGGCGAACGGATATGCGACGACACGGAGGGCAAGCCCGCCAAGTACCAGGACGTGTTCGGCAACACCCTGCTGGAGCTGGCACGCCAGAACCCGAGGATAGTGGGCGTGACGCCCGCCATGCCCACCGGCTGCTCGATGAACATCATGATGCAGGCAATGCCCGACCGCGTGTTCGACGTGGGCATAGCCGAAGGCCACGCCGTGACCTTCTCAGGCGGCATGGCGAAAGAGGGGCTCCAGCCATTCTGCAACATATACAGCGCGTTCGCGCAACGCGCCTATGACAACATAATACACGACGTGGCAATACTCCGCCTGCCCGTGGTGCTCTGCCTCGACAGGGCAGGCCTCGTGGGCGAAGACGGCCCCACGCACCACGGCGCGCTCGACATGGCCGCCCTGCGCCCCGTGCCTAACCTGACGATAGCCTCGCCGATGGACGAGCACGAGCTGCGCAGGCTGATGTACACAGCGCAGCTGCCGGGCAAGGGGCCGTTCGTGATACGCTACCCACGTGGCCGCGGGGTGCTGGCAGACTGGCACTGCCCGCTCACGGAGGTGCCCGTGGGCACGGGCCGCAAGCTCAAGGACGGCACCGACGTGGCCGTAATCACCATCGGCCCCATAGGCAACACAGCCGCAGAGGCCATAGCCGAGGCCGAGCGCGAGCAGCCCGGGCTGACCGCCGCACACTACGACCTGCGCTTCCTGAAGCCGCTCGACGGGCAACTGCTGGCCGAAGTGGCCGCCAAGTTCGGCCGCATAGTCACCGTGGAAGACGGCGCGCGCGCCGGCGGCATGGGCTCGGCCGTGCTCGAATGGATGGCCGACAGGGGCTTCGCGCCGCGCATGGTGCGCCTCGGCCTGCCCGACTCGTTCGTGGAACACGGCACGGTGAGCCAGTTGATGCAGATAACCAGCATCGACAAGGCAAGCATAAAAGGGGCAATCATAAGCATCTGCCACGACGGCAGGGCATGACCCATGCAACAAACATCCAGCAAACATCAACACAGACAAGCAAAATGAAAATCATCATAGCCGGGGCAGGAGCCGTAGGCACACACTTGGCAAAGCTGATGTCGCGCGACCACGAGGACTGCGTGCTGCTCGACGACGATGCCGCAAGGCTCGAAGGGCTCGACAGCGAATATGACATAATGACCATGGAAGGCTCGCCTACGAGCATCAAGACGCTCAAGGAGGCCGGCACCGAGGGCGCAGACATCTTCGTGGCAGTCACACCCGACGAGAGCCGCAACATGACTTCGTGCATCATGGCACACGCCATCGGGGCAAAGAAGACCGTGGCGCGCATCGACAACTACGAGTACATGTCGCCCAAGTTGGGCGGCTTCTTCAAGGAACTGGGCATCGACTCACTAATCTACCCGGAGGTGCTGGCCGCCATCGACATCAACAACGGCCTGCGCATGAGCTGGGTCAGGCAGCGATGGGACGTGCACGGAGGGGCGCTGGTGATGCTCGGCATAAAGCTCAGGGCCACGTGCGAAATACTCAACCGGCCGCTGAAGGAACTTTGCGGCCCCGACGACCCATACCACATCGTGGCAGTCAAGCGCGAGGGGGAGACCATAATACCGGGCGGAAACGACGAACTGCGCCTCAACGACCTGGCATATTTCATGACAACCAAGGAATACATACCCTACATCCGCAAGATTGTGGGCAAGGAACAGTACGCCGACGTGAAGAACGTAATCATCATGGGTGGAGGCAAAACGTCGGTGAGGGCCGCGCTCACCGCCCCGAAATACATGGACATAAAAATCATCGAGACCGACGAGCAACGCTGCCTGCAGCTCAACGAACTGCTCAGCGAGACCGACACAATGGTGATACACGGCGACGGGCGCAACATAAACCTCCTCACGGAAGAAGGAATAAGGAACACACAGGCATTCGTCGCCCTGACAAGCAACGCCGAGACGAACATCCTCGCATGCCTCACGGCCAAGCGGCTCGGCGTGCGCAAGACCATAGCCATGGTGGAGAACCTCGACTACGTGGACATGGCCGAGGAGCTGGACATAGGCACCATCATCAACAAGAAGACCATAGCGGCCAGCCACATCTACCAGATGATGCTCGACGCAAAGGTGAGCAACCTGCGCTCGCTGATGATGGTAGACGCCGACGTGGCCGAATTTACCGCCGAAGAGGGCTCGCCCGTGACAAAGAAACCGGTGAAAAGCCTCGGCCTGCCGTTCGGGGTGGCCATCGGAGGGCTGGTGCGCAACGAGACGGGGATGCTCGTAAACGGCAACTCGCAGATTGAAGCCGGCGACTCGGTGATGGTGTTCTGCCACGAACAGAAAATGAACAAGGTGGAGAAATACTTCAAGGCAAGCTCTGTATGGTAAGGTTCAGCATCGTCTCAAAGATAATAGGGCAGCTGCTTTTCCTCGAAGCCGCGATGATGATGGTATGCCTCGTCATGGCTATTTGCTACCGCGAGGACGATGTCATGGCCTTCCTCATATCGATGGTG
The DNA here is from genome assembly GCA_944320235.1 of uncultured Prevotella sp. Taxonomy (GTDB): domain Bacteria; phylum Bacteroidota; class Bacteroidia; order Bacteroidales; family Bacteroidaceae; genus Prevotella. The sequence continues at coordinate 133,073 of CALUGQ010000002.1, read as the reverse complement.
TTCACAGTCTGCGGCGGCTTGGTATTCAAGTTCTACGGCCGCAATGCCGGCAACGAGCTCAACCGCCGCGAGGCTTACCTCGTGGTGGCGCTCATCTGGGTGGTTTTCTGCGCCTTCGGCATGCTGCCTCTGCTCATCAGCGGGTATGTGCCGAGCGTCACAGACGCTTATTTCGAGACCATGTCGGGCTTCACGACGACTGGTGCCACGATAATAGACGACGTAGAATGCCTGCCCCACACCATCCTCTTCTGGCGCTCGCTCACCCACTGGATAGGCGGACTGGGCATCGTATTCTTCACCATAGCCATACTGCCGTCGGTCGTAGGCGGCAGCATCAAAGTGTTCGCCGCCGAGTCCACCGGCCCGATGCAGACCAAGATGCACCCACGCCTGAGCACCGACGCGAAGTGGATATGGATGGTTTACCTCGCCATCACGGCAGCGTGCGTGCTCTCGTTCCGTGTTGCGGGCATGGGCCTGTTCGACAGCGTGTGCTATTCCATGTCAATCGCCGGCACGGGAGGCTTCGCCACGCACAACGACAGCCTGGCCCATTTCGGCTCGCCCGCCATCGAATACATCGGCACGCTGTTCCAGTTCCTGGCCGGAATGAACTTCACGCTCATCTACGTCGTGCTTTTCAAAGGCCAGATAAAGAAGTTGTTCATCAACTCCGAGTTCAAGCTCTACTGCTGGGTGATAGCGGTTTCCACCGCGCTGATAGCCTACTTCCTCGTCAGCCGCAGCGGCTACGAGCTTGATGACGCCGTGAGGCACGCCCTGTTCCAGACCGTGACGTTCATCACCACGACCGGGATGTTCTCCGACGACGCCGGCCTCTGGCCCCACTTCACGTGGGTCGTGCTCGGCTTCTGCATGTTCATAGGCTCCTGCGCCGGGTCCACTAGCGGTGGTTTCAAGTGCATCCGCGGCGTGATGGTACTGAAGATAATCCGCAACGAGCTGAGACAGATACTCCACCCCAACGCGGTGCTGCCCATAAAGATAAACCGGCAGAACATCCAGATGAGCCATGTGCCGTCGCTCCTGGCTTTCTTTGTGACATACATACTCATCTGCCTGTTCGCCTCGACGGTGATAATACTCTCTGGTGTCGACGACACCAACTCTATAACCATTGCACTCAGCAGCATAAGCAACGTCGGCCCGGCGCTGGGCAAGACCATCGGCCCCACAATGTCGTGGAGCTCGCTGCCCGAAGGTGTCAAGTGGCTCTGCTCGCTCCTGATGCTAATAGGGCGCCTTGAGATAATGACGGTGCTTGTGCTCTTCACACGCGGCTTCTGGAAAGAGAACTGATGCCGCTGTGGCAAAACTACATTTAAAGTTATGTTCAAATTCAACCCGTTACTGAAACAAACCATCTGGGGAGGCGACAGGATTATCCCCTTCAAGCAATTGGACAGCAAACTGCGCCAAGTTGGCGAGAGCTGGGAGATATCCGGCGTGAAAGGGCATGAGACGACCGTTGCCGGAGGCCCTTACGACGGCCTGACCGCCAACCAGCTCGTGGCCACGCTGAAAGACCGCCTGCTGGGCCGGGAGAACTATGCCCGCTTCGGCGACGAGTTCCCGCTGCTCATAAAGTTCATCGACGCAGCCCGCGACCTCTCCATACAAGTACACCCCGACGACGAGAGCGCAAGGCGCAAGGGTTACGAGCGGGGCAAGACCGAAATGTGGTACGTCATGGATTCCGCGCCCGATGCCCACATGATGGTAGGCCTCAACAAGCGCATCACGCCCGCAGACTACAAGGCCCTGGTGGAGGCCGATGCCATCTGCGATGCGATAAACAACTACAAAGTGAAAGAGGGCGACTGCTTCTACATACCCGCGGGGCGCATACACAGCATCGGGGCGGGCTGCTTCCTCAACGAGATACAGCAGACAAGCGATGTCACTTACCGCATATACGACTTCAAGCGGCGCGACAACGACGGCAACTACCGCCAGCTGCACACCCACGAGGCCGCCGAGGTGATAGACTACGGCGTGCAGGACGACTACCACACTTACTACAAGGCGGAGCGCAACCAGCCCGTTGACCTCATAGCCTGCCCTTACTTCCGCACAGCCGTGTACGACCTCGACGAGCCGATGGCGCTCGACTACACCGAGCTTGACAGCTTCGTGGTGCTCATCGCCCTGAAAGGCGAGGGCACCGTCACCCTCGACGACGGCAGCTCAACCTCGCTCAACGCCGGCGAGACGCTGCTGCTGCCCGCCACCACGGGTGTGGCCTGCGTGAGCGGCAGGGTGAAGTTCCTTGAGACTTACATCTGACGCAGGGCGGCAGGGAGACCGCCCTGCGCATCGCTGCCTGCGGGCTTGCCACCGTCGGCTGGCTTGCCGCCATTCACCCCGGCATCGCACGCGGCGAGGTAGCGCTCCACGTCGGCCTGCAGCCTCTTGAACTGCGGGCAGGCCATGTAGCCGACACTTTTCTTCAGCATCGAGCCAATGTTCTCTATGCTGTTCTCGTAGCACGATATCTCGTTGCGCATCTGCGTGTTGTGCACCGACGTGCGGTTAATCTCGTTCTCGCGCTCCATGCGCAGGCGGTTGCACACCTTGCTGAGTATCGGCGCCACAACCGTGTCGAACATATGGTGGCCTTGTATATATAAATATGTGGTCTCGGGTGTCACCCCCAAGGCCAGCATCTCAGTGCGCAGGCTGCAGTATGAAGCCTTGGCCCAGGGGTAGCGGCCCTGCAGGTAGCGCACCTTGCGCGCCACCTTCCTCCTCAGGTTGTCTATCGAAGCCTGCGGCTGGAACACGTTGAAGCCCCCCGGGTCTATAACCTTGCAGAAGTCCGTGAGCGAAAAGTCGCCGTAGTTGCCCGTGCGGTACATCCACACCGACCACACGAACAGCGGGAAGCAGGCCTCCGAGTACTGGCGCAGATAGTCCTCGAAGTCGAATATGGCATGGTCGTTGAGCGTCACCATCACGCAGACGTTGTGAAGCCCCGGCGCGTAGCACTGGAAGTTCTCTATCGCGTATACGTATGTGTGGAACACGTAAGGGCTGCCCAGTATCTTTGCCGACGTCGGCGTGACGCCCTGCAGCAGGTAGTCGTAGTCGGCATCGACGCAGGCTATCATGTCGCGGCCCACGTTCTCGCTGATGAAGTTCATCAGCACCGACTTCTTGCCGCGCTTCAGCGTGCCCCGCGAGGGCAGCATCACCTCGAAGAAGCGCGTGTCGTCCTCGAAGCGGTCGAGCACCGTGCGCCAGAAGAGTATGTCGTCGTAGCTCTCCACGTAAGCCACGATCTTCCGCCGCGCCTTCTTCGACGTGAGGCTGTTGGCCGCCTCAACGTAGCGCGACGTTATGTTTTCCCTCAGTCTCTTGCTCATCTTGCCTTGCTCCTTTCATTCAGTCAGCAATCCCTGTTCCCGCGGCCCGGCCTTGTCATAGCGTGATGTCGCTCACCTCGGTAACCTTGTCCATCCAGCCGTTCATGATCACGGCCGGAGAGTGGGTGGTGAGCACTATCTGCACGTTGGGGTTAAGCTTCACTATGAGGTCAATGAGCCGCTGCTGCCAGTCGACGTGCAGGCTCACCTCCGGCTCGTCCATGAAGAGCACGTAGGGCTGGTTGTCCTCTATGAGCACGGTGAGCAGTATGGCCAGCATCTGCTTCTCGCCGCTCGACAGCTGGTAGGGCGTAAGCTCCTCGCCTATCTGCGAGAACATTATCTCGTTCTTCGAGCGTATCAGCCTCTTGCCCGTCTCGGCGAAGAGGCTGTCCATCATGTCCTGGAACGTGTTCTTGGGCTGCGACAGCAACTGCGCCCGCTCGGCGGCGTCGGGCGCGCCGCTCGACAGGGCCTCGATGATCCTGTTGCCTATGTTCACCTGGTAGTCGAGGTACTTGCGCTGCAGCTGGTAGAGCTGCCAGTCGAGCTCGGTGGTCACCGATGCGTCGACTATCTTGCTCACAAGGTCGCCGCTCATGAGCGGGCGGTCGAAGCTGCGTATCACGTCGTAGCGTATCCAGCGCGCGTCCTCGGGCATCACCTTTATGCGCACTCCCTTGAGCATGTGGCTCGGAAACTCGCCGCCCTGCATCAGGCCGCGCACCACCTTGTTGAGTATCGTGCTCTTGCCCACGCCGTTTATGCCGCTGAGTATGTTCACCTTCGGGTCCAGGTTCCACACGATGTGCCTCGTTCCGCTCCAGAGCGAGTCAATCTCTATCTGCACTATGTAGTCTGCGTATTTCTGCATAAGCCGCATTGTTAAAATCTTAACGGCAAATATAGCGATTTTTAATTGGAAATGCTTACTTTTGCACACTCATTTGGAGGCCGCCGCGGCGGCTTTAACTTTTAACATTCAACTTTTAACTTTTAACTGCATTCGGTCATGGATAACAACCGACCTCTCGTGGCACACCTGTGCCTCTTCCTCGCCTGCGTATTCTGGGGGCTCATGGCCCCCGTCGGCAAGGATGCCATGAACCATGGCATCAGTGGCGTGGAGCTGGTGACGCTCCGCGTGGCGGGCGCGGCGGTTCTCTTCTGGCTGGCCTCGCTATTCACCAAGCGCGAGCGCGTGCCCGGGCGCGACCTCGTGCGCCTGTTCTTCGCCGGCCTGCTGGGCCTCGTGTTCAACCAGTGCTGCTACATCATCGGCTTGGGCATCACCTCGCCAATCAACGCCAGCATCGTAACCACCTCCGCGCCCATCTTCGCCATGGTGCTCTCGGCCATCATACTGAAGGAGCCTGTCACCGGGAAGAAAGCCACGGGCGTGCTGCTCGGCTTCAGCGGCGCGCTCATCCTGGTGCTCGGCAGCGCCTCGGCGTCAAGCTCAAAGGAGGGGAACCTCGGCGGCGACCTGCTCTGCCTCTTCGCCCAGTTCTCCTTCGCGCTCTACCTGGCCCTGTTCCGCCCGCTCGTGCAGCGCTACTCGGTGTTCACCGTCAACAAGTGGATGTTCACCTTCGCCTCTGCCGCCGTGCTGCCCTTCACCGCCGGGCGGCTCGCCGACGTTGACCTGGCCGCCACGCCGCCCTCGGCATGGCTGGAGGCGGCCTACGTCGTCGTGGTAGGCACTTTCCTCTGTTACATACTCATGATGACGGGCCAGCGCACGCTCAGGCCCACCGTCGTGAGCATCTACAACTACCTGCAGCCCGTGGTGTCGGTGGTGGTCAGCGTCGTGGCCGGCCTCGGCGTGTTCAGCCCGGGCCACGCCGTGGCCGTCGCGCTCGTGTTCGCCGGCGTGTGGCTCGTCACCAAGTCGAAGAGCCGCGCCGACATGGAGAGGCAGGCCGAGGGGCGGTAAACTATCTTTACATCGGCTATGCCTGTTGACCGCAAGGCCCGTTTGGCACTCCCAAACGGGCCTTGTCGCATCCCCGAACGGCCCGTTCCGCGTTCCCGGACGGCGCATTTCGCACGCCCGCTTCCACTCAGCCGCAAGACACTGTGGCACAACAGGTTACGCAGCAAAGGCAAGATGGTAACATAAACTTACAAATGCTACACTACCGAAAGGTTAAACCATCATGTGCATTCCTATTTTGGATGAACATGGAACAAATAATCCTACGTATTTCACCACCATATCTGTTTGCCATTTTCATAGGTGAACGGACGTTCTTCTGTACCTTTGCTTAGGTTATGGAGAATATACAATGCCTCTTGAGGAACATTGTCAAAAGTTAATTTATTGGAAATGGCCGTTTGTTTGCCCGCGCTGACCCATTGATTGTCCTGCCAATAACAGAGTTCGTAGGTATCGCCAATGATAATGTAGTTAGTATCGCTTCGTGGATAAAACTGTATACGCGTAATATAGTGTTCATTGCCTGCTCCCAAGTCAAGCCCAACGAATCCGTCATTCCCTTTTGTCTTGACAAAATATGTATCATGATTTCCGTCCATAGCCATAAAATAAGGCATAGTATTCTTTTCGTCAGGGAGAGGAGAGCCGATAATGTTTCCTTCCAATCTTGTCTCAGGAGAGTCCATTGAACGTTTTCCATAAAAAACGATCTCAGCCAAGTCGCCTGTCCGATAAACTGGAATATGACAACGTACATAACGATATTTCCTTGAGCACGACAACAAAGAATCATTGGCATCCATGGGAACATTGATTATTTCCATCAATGTGTCTGCGTTATTGAATCCACTGTTGTTTGCTGCTTCGATAGTGGTTCTCACCAATTTGCGTGCCAATACATTCATACGTGGAAATCTTGGGTATTTACGATTGACAGTTACAGAGCCTTTGACAGAAGACATCCCCCCTATTTTTCTTATTTCACCTTCTTTGGTTAGGATGAAAGGTGTCGTTAACGGTATAAGTTTTCCATGATGGTAATATGCAGCCATATAGCATACGTCTGCACCCATGTTCTTGAAATTTATTATTTCATCATTTATTGTACCCCAATAGACAGGTTGCCAGGTTTTGTTGCCGAATGTACAGATTACCGCATAACGAACGTCTTTTTGAACTGGCGGATAGTCGCATACCACCTTTACGTCAAAAGTCGTAACATATTCCTGAGTCACATCTTTTGAGCTAGGAGAAATAAGATAAGCAGGCACGTCTTTATGTGTAGGAACCTCATCGGGTAACCAGTTAGTGGAATACATCCGCCTGAACACCTTGGATGGTTTATATGCAAGAGTAGCCTTCCTCTCTGCAAAAGGGTTAAATGGGAAAGTACGCCCATCCTCAAGAATCAACACATTCCACGAATGCCCCATGCCACGATTAGCCCAATTCATTACGTAATCAATGGCTACCGGTATGCCACAGGAACGCATTATCCAAACATACAGGTTGCACGTATGATTACACGAACCTTTTCGTCCACGCATCATCTGACTGACAGAAGGGTCTATGCCATATTGCCACATGGTCTGGCTCTGACCAAAATACCGGTCAAGATAGATGGCCTGCCGAAAACCCTTCAGCAGTGCGGTGGTATCGTTCGCACTGGTATCGCGTAAAATACGGAATTCATTGTAAAACCGCTCTCTGAACACATCGGGATATTCACATCCAGCACGATAAGGAAGGACATATTCACAGAAATCAGAGAAATCAAACTGATTCAACAAAGGATTTGTCCTCCAAGCCTCTACTGCCCAATCTATATTTTGTATCAAGTATTCACTTGATAAATAACGGCTATCTTTGTTCACAGTCAGCCTGCGCGAATCTAATGGGCCATATTGCTTCTGCAGTTTTTTCATGGCCTGACGAATGATTGGAGGATTGTGTGCATGGTCACCTCTTTTGTGCAGTGAATCGTAGATTGAGAACAGTGTATCATATTTATCTATCAATTCCCCCGTGTAAAAATACTTACCACTCATATTCTCTATCAAAAACATGGCAGCTTCCCGTTTTAAGGAATCATCTTTGTAATATTCAAGGACTTTTACAAGCTCTCCCCGATTTTTCCCGGATTCCTCCAAAACACTAGCCAAACGTCCATCACACGAAACAATTGTTAGTATGACTGTAATCGTAATAATGAAATGTATCTTTCTCATTGTTATGTCTAAATTGTTTTATACCACATAATGAACAGGAAACGATATTTTTGTTCTAACATCGTATTGATATCACGACTCTCATTTGCGACATGATTATCTTTGACGAATATTCCTTGCTCCAATAGTTCCACACGTTTACGGTACAAGTCCGCTCTTTCTGTATACCCCTTGTTTGCTTCAAGGGTTGCCAGGTTTCCCCAAACACGAGAGAGGTTTGGAAGCATCTGTTTTGCTTTCATCAGATATTTCTCTGCCAACCGCATATTACCCAATTGTAAAGCGACACTGCCATTTTTGGCAAGCTGCATCACATCTTCCGGCATCATCTGGATAGCTGTGTTCAGTTGCCTTTGAACATCACTCGCTATCTTGCAATCATTCAGCAACAATTCCTGCCAATAATCTGTCTCTAACAGGCGTGGATAACGTAGGATGCAGCGTGTCAGCTCGTCTACGGCCTTATCAATCTGCCCACTCTCTCTGTACCATTCATAAAGAGTCCAACGGAATTGGATCCTGTCAGGATAATCAGCTGACAATTCTGCAAGTTTGATTGTGTCACCTTTTTCTATAGCCTTGTAATAATGCAGTTGTATATCCATAGGGCTTTTCTGCAAGGCTTTGCACAAAGCCTCTATCGAATGGCCTTCCTGATATTCTTGAATCAGTGTTGGAGTGCTGTCTGTACTGGTGTGGCTATGCCTGCCAATGAACAACCCCATCCATAAAAACATCGGGGTGGAAGCTGCAACTTTCCAATTTTTTGGATTTTCGACTACCCCGCAATCTTGTTGAGCATATGCCAACAGTACAAATACTGAAAGCTGGATGATATCCGAATCATAAAAAGTGGGAAACGTTGCTTCCTTGACAAGGAAGCCAAAGAAGAACGGGAATATTACCCAATAGTTACGCCTCTGTCTCTTGGCATACACGAACAATATACCCACCGAAAGAACAAGCAACGCATAAAGAATCAACCCTATGTACCCACCCTCAACCATGGTCTTTGCCACAATGTTACCTGCATAAGATGTAAATCCGTCGCTTCGAGTCTCACCATGCTTATAAAAATCGTATGCGATTGCATAGTTTCCTTTGCCAACTCCCCATGAATGATGTTTTACAACTTCTTTAGCAAAGCTTAGTGCTTCCAATCGTCCAGCTACACTACGCTGCTGAGAAACGGTCTCATTCATGCGGAAAGTTTGCCTCACCTCTGCCCTGTACTGCCAACCAATAACGATGGTAAGTGCAGCAAAACAAGCAACAATAAACCATTTTGACAACAATAACTTCTTATACTCGGATAATTCGAATTTATATTTTATACACCAATAGATAAAAAACAATATGCAACATAACGATACAGCAATATATCCTCCACGTGAGAATGACAACAAGATGGTAGCCCACACCATCAGCCATGACAACAAACAAAGTCTTTTGATTCTTATGTCTGTTGCTTGCAGATAAGCTAATGTTACGATACCACCCCACAGCCATTGCAGGGCATTCCATTCATTAGAAGGAACTCCTAAAGGGCGATATAGATATCTAAAATCGTAGAGCGAAGCAAAACCAACCTCATGTATATGCCTATCAAAAACAGCAAACTGATAGAGAGCCAACAAAGAAAGTGCAGCTATGCACATTGTCAGTGCCACACATAACAAATTTGTTTCCTTACATTTTTGCAAGAAGAGATATCGTGCAAGAAAGTATGACAATAGGTTTACAGCCATATCAGTAGCACTTATCAATGAACTTGTACAATTGACAGAGGGAGAGAAAAGGCCATATCCCAACAGCAGAAGCAAAACGAAGTCAATATGGGTAAGTCGCAGAGGACATTTCCAAAGACAAACCGTCAAACAAACTGCTAAAGGTAGCGCAAATAACATTGCCGGATCTGGCACATGAAAGAAGCGCATTAGATATGTTACGACCAAAAGTGCAATGATGCACCTATTTAACCCTTTGCCCATCGCAATAGTCTGATTAGTGGCAATATCATTCTATATGTCATATAAAGGAACAGGAAAAGGAACAGTAACTGCAATATAATCTGTTGCAAGTTGCCCCACGAAGGCATCTGCTGATATGAGAGTTCCATGACCAATTGTTGCAAACGGTCGGGGAACGTTTGGTAGAAACGTATGAGAAATTGCGGAATTACATAGAAGAAATAGAATAAGAAAAATAGATTCACTACTATCGTGTAGACAGCCAATCCCAATTTAGCCCATGGATTCAAGGACATAAAATAGAGATGCTCTGTTATTTTCCTGCCACGCACCTTATTGAAGAGGTATTTTATCCACTCGTTACCTTTCTTACGCAAATTTGGAATACCCAGCAAATCTGTAATCATCCAATAACCATCGAATTTAAAGAAAGGATTCAAGGTAAGGGTAAAATTAAAATTCATCAGCAGAATCACATAATCCAATACGCCATATCCGTTGATGATGGCAAGTGCAAGCAACGGAATGAGCAGAATCATTTGGAAATAGACTCCACCAAAATTGACAATGCAACGCTGTCGACACGAGAGTTTCCACACGTGTGTTACATCTGTATAAAATACAGGGAGATTGAGATACAAGCCTAATCCGATATTTCCATGTGGCATACCATAGTATCTGCATGCTGCTGCATGGCCAAGTTCATGCACCAGAGAAGAAAGAGCCAAAAAAAGATACAGCCCTGCAATGAGATACACGTTTATCGGTGTCTGTTCTACCATACTGCGGAAATGAAAGAAATAAATCATTTCCAGTCCTGCAAACACAGCCACCACAATCCACATCAACCACGGGGAAAACAGATATTTCAATATATCAGAGTACCGTCTCAACAATGTTGCTGAAATAAAATCCTTGTGGTAAATGAACGATTTCCGACGGTCACCTCTACTATTTTCGTCACTGCCAAGTTGTTTTCCAAAAGAAACCAAAAAGTTTTCTATTTCCTCCATTTTGGGCTTTCCGCCGTGTTCTTCTACATAACGCCTAATGCTATTTTGATCCATACCATTAGTTTGCAGGTATTTTATGAGCTCTGCCGTATCTTTTCCTATTTCAAAGAAACGTCCTTTCGCTTCCAATAAAAATGTCTCATGCTTGGAAGCTGTGGGAAATGAGTGAATGGTCAGTTGTTGCAAATCCATGATCTTTTATTTCGATATAGTTGTTGGGTTGATGTCTATCACGTTCGTATTGTCAAACTTATGTTTCTTCTTGCCATAATTGAAGCGATAGCTTACACTGATACTTCCACTATTAGAATATAGATGAGGCACGCGGGTGACTAAAGACTGCTCGTATATCCCTAAATCAATACTCTCGCGCAATTCCCTCCTGTATGGATTTAAGTATGAAATTTGGAAATGCCAATTATTGACGCTGTATGATACGCTCATGTTTATTGTAGGCTGGTAGTTGTAGATGCGTCCTGTTTGATTGTCTATTGCTTCAGGCTGGGTCAAGAATCCGACATGGGCCCTCAAGCCTTTGTGCTGGTAAACCACGTGCCCCATGGCATAAAGGGCATGGTGATATATCGTCTCCCATAAGTTTACCTTGTCAAAGTTAAAAAGCAACCCCGTGCGAACGAACAAACGCTTGGGAATTATGTTGTATTGAATGGCCGCCTCGTAATGCTGCTGCCAGTTAGTTCCGCTGTTCTGCATTTTCCAAATCAAGGAATTACGCTTTTCGTCATATTCACACTTCCGGTAAATCATGTCTGTGTTCAGGTAAAATGTGGCATAAGTCATCAATGTGAACCACTTGTTGATGTTCCATGTATGCGTGAAGAGGAAGTCGTATTTCATGAAATCCCTCAACTCCGGGTTGCCTTGTATGATTTCATATTCATTGTACCTGTATTCATCCCCTGTGCGATTGGCGTTGCTGGCTTCCACACTGGAGGCTTGTCCCCGCAAAGTGAACGAATGCTTCTTGTACATGTAAGAAAAACGGACAGACGGGGTGAAGAACACATTCGTGGTTGAATTGCTTCCCGTCTTTACATGTGACAGGTGTCCGGAGAGCCTTGCCTGCAGGTTGAACCGGTTTTTGATGCGGTAATTATATGTCGCGCTCAAGCGGGTATTGCTTTTGTCAAGCGATACGTTATATGTATCTTCGCCACGCAGGTTCAGGTCGTCCGTATGGGTGAAATCCTGGCCCAGGTCGACATTCAGCGAGGACCTGTTTTTGAATGTCTTTGTGTAATTAACCTTTCCGCTGGCATAATAACTTTTCTCATCTGTACTGTTGCGGTAGGCATCAACAACGTTTTCATCTTCACGATGCTCATACCACCGGTCATAGTCGTTGTCTCCATAACTCCCATATAGCTCGGTACGCAAACGCTGATTTTTCGGCAGTTTGCCGGTATACTGCAGCTTCAGACCCGGGTTAAGGCTGCTCGACTGCACCCGTTCTTGCCTTAGGAGCAATGGGGGCGCGGAATTGTATTCCATACTGTTCCTGTTGTCTGTATCTGAACTGCTCTGGTTCATGCGCAATGAGACATAAAAATCCTGCGATTTATTGCGATAGATGTAATTTGCGTAACCGTTCAACCGATGCGAATCATCATCGGTGGGCATAAAACGCTCTGTCCTTGTCACAGCCCCATTGGGGAAATCATACGTGGTGACAACCTGCCCTTTATTATGGAAATCTGTGTTTTTATAACGACCGGACAAAGACAACGCAAACTCTGACTTATCTTGGAAATATTGTGTGTTTACACGGCCGTCTCCTTCCAAGCTTGTGAAATTTTGTTCGGCATTAACCCCAACGGTGCCTGCGTAGTCGCGTACTTTCATTATGAAGTCAATCACCGTGTTTGCCTGCGGGAACTCCGGCTTGCCCATAGGGTAAAGGTCTACCCGCTTGATGTACTTGGCATCGAGGTCGCGCACCTCGCCTTGCGTGGCTTCACGCCCGTTGATGCACAACAACACCGTCTGGTTCATATATTTGATGGAGTGGTCGAATATACTGACATTCAGCTCCGGCACCATCAAAGCATCCAATGCACTGTAACCGTCATAAGCATGGCGTAGTTCCTCTTTGGTAGGATAGACCATCAACTTCTCTTCAGTCCTCACCTGGTTCTCACCGAGTACAACCACTTCATGTATCTGCGTGACATCCTTCTTCATTACGATGCTGCCCAAACGCACAGGTGTTTCCTCGCTCGGCTGGATGTTCACCACCTGCTCCTTGTAGCCAAGATAGCTGAGAACAAGCCGTTGCACCTTATCCGTCTGCGGCACCTCCAACTTGAAATCGCCCTTGGAGTTGGTCGTAGTCCCTTTCACAAAGGTGGTATCATCAACAAAACAGCGTATTGTAGCATTTACAAGGACATTGCTTTCATCGTCAATGACACTGCCTGTTATAAGTTGTACGTTGTTGCCTTTCAGCGAACAAGCAACAAAGGCAAGGAAGAAGGATATTATATATTTCATGATAATTTTTTAGTTTTGTGGCATTAAAAGGGGATTTCTTTTAATGCCACAAATTTAAATGGAGGAATTAAATATTGATGCCACAATCTGATTTGTTTCCTTTACAATCATAGCTGTTCTCTCCACACCCACCGGAATTGCCGCTACAGTCTCCAGAATTTGTACCACAGCTTCCACTATTTCCAGTACAATCTAACATCATAATTTCATCCAACAAATTACCAACAGCCAAAGGGTCTGTTTCCAAACGCATTTCCAATTCTTCAGCATACAGCACAGGAAGTTCCTGGTTTAATGAGCGAAGCTCAATTTTGTCACTTTTCATAAAAGTTTGTTTTTTTGTTTATAATTAATTTGTATTACTAATTTTTCCGTAAGTTTTATTTACGGTATGGTGAACAATTTCTTCAATATGAGTACATTGTTTTTTGTCTAACTGATGTGCAGGGCATCCACCACGGCATAGAAATACATATTTGCATTTTACGCATTCACCTTTGATTACTGGACTACTTCTCCAAATATCTTGTACATGATTATTCCAAGTAATATATTCTTTGTCGTACATACCAAGCAAATGTTCTTTCTGATTGACAACTTCCCAGCACGGATATATGCATCCGAAGGGATCCAACACAAAGCCCCTGTTCTGCGCGCTACAGAAAGAAGCCCCTAAAGACAGTGGCGTGTTCCGTTTGATTGCGGTGGATATTTTATTGGATAATCCATAGTCATGATGAGAACATCTTATCTTTGACTTCTTTATCTGTTTTATATATTCTTTTTGACTTAATATATTTTGAGGTACGGCACCAACGTCATGGTGTCTTAATAATGCAGAATACATATAAAACAGTCTGTTGTCAGTATACCCTCTGCTTGCGAATAATTGTTGTAATTCATTTAATTGATGAATGTTATTTCTATCTGTATTGACTCTGACAGATACACTAACATTCTTATTTAATGCCAGACCTATATTTTGAACAATTTTGTCAAATGTTTGTAATCCACATCGGTGTATTCGTTTCTGATTATGAAGTTCTGGCATACCATCTATAGTAATTTGAATGTGGCAAACACTGTCCGGCCCCAACAGTTCTTCATAAAAGTCTAAATCATATCCGTTAGTGATTGCCGAGAATTTGAATCCTAATTTTTTCCCTTTCTCGACAAGATTAATGACAGCTTCTTTGTTCTCTTTCATGAAAGGTTCTCCACCATACAGCGTAATTGTATTATTACGGAGTTTCTTTTCTGGAGCAATTTCTAAAACAGCTTTGTATAGTTTATCTGTCATTTCCTCGGTGAAAGTGGTTGTGGCCCTTTTTATGTTTTTTTCAAAACAATACGGGCAGCGGAAATTGCAGTCATAGGTGACAACAACCGTAAAACTATTATTGAGAATATTTTCTTTCCTATAAAGTGCATTTGCCAAGCGTCTTGCATATTCAATCTCCTCTTCTTTGCTCCGCTTTGTGATATACCCTCTCTTCTCCAATACATCAATCGTTGCGTTTGTACATGGAACATCTTTATTAGTAAAAGAATCATGGCTCTGCAAATATTCAGCTATTTCTTTGCTGAGTACATCAATAGCTCCTGTGTAACCATGCATCATAAATACATTCTCAGGTTCACTATCTAATGGGATAACGATAGAATAGGACGAAAAACGATATGCCTCTTTCATGTCAGCAATCTCTATAATTTTATGAATATGAATTTTTCTGCAAATGTGCTCCTTCTTATTTTATAATTTTTTGTTAGTGGCATTGCAAATGCAGCGTGATCATCATGCAGTCACAGAATACACAGCGTTATTCCCCCCAAATAAATGCCAAAGGGGTGACATCCAAACTGCCTAGCAGTATGGCAGCAGGTATTCGCAGATTACATCGAACATGAGGCGACACACAGCTTCTCGGCGTCACCAAACCGCGTGCAGTGGGCTATTACCTCGTCGCCAACATCGCCACCGGCATTGGCGGCGTTGCCGCCGCGCGCCGCCATGACGCGCAGCAGCAAGCAGCCTACCGTACAAATCAATCCTCGAATCACGGTATCAGTCATCTATGAAGAAACGTCCTGACAAGGTTTCATCCTCAAAGGTCACTACAACCACCTCATACTCGCCCTTACCCTTGCTGGAGAGATTGAAGTCAATGATGTCGCCGGGCAGCGCGGTATGAATAATCGACGACACAACGTTGCCGTTCTTATATATATTAATGTTTGAGGCGGCACAGGCACCGCCATAGGCAATAGACAGCACCTTGGTTGTGCTATTGAACACGGCTGAGACAATTGTCGTGTCACCCTCGGTGACATTAGTATGCGGCAATTCACCTTCAATGTCCGTTCCACTCACAACATGAACGTTCAGACTATCGGCCTTAACATACATTACAGCCAGACAAGCCATGATGGCTGCGGCAAGAATCTTGATTCTTATTTTCATTTCTCTTTCGTTGTTTATGTTAGTGATGCAAAGGTAACAAAAACAACATAAAGCATGAAAACACACGGAAAGATTCTGCAAGCTCTGTCACACAGGCATTTTATGCAGTAACTTCCTCATTCACAATATGTTACAACCTATTTTGCATAGGCGCAGCAAGGGCAAAATGTGACAAAACGAAGCCGCTACTTTGCCTTTTTTGTCTTGTTGAGCCGGTATTTGCGTGTCCTCACGGCCCCTTCAGATATACAAAGGATGGCGGCAATATCCTTGTCTGTATAGCCCATGGCAGCCAAGGCAAGGTAAACCATATCGGAGTTGGTGAGCTTGTCGTATGCTGCAAGCCACCCATTGAACACTCCTGAGTTCTGCACTGCGAAATACAAGATGAAGCCTTTCTCGGCATCCGGCATAGAATAAGGCATCCGGCCCTTGGCCTGTATCTCATCGCAGACGGCCTTGCCTGTGGCCATGAACTTCAGTATGGCCGCACTAAGCTCACTGTACAACTGCGTAAGCTCCTCAACTTTGGCTGCATCGGCTGCGTGAATGGCTTCGAGTTCGCTATAACGCGACTGCACGTCTTCGAGCTGGGCATCTTTTTTCTGCAATGACACCTTGGCCGTGCGCAGGTGATGGCGAAAAGCCAGCGCCATGGAAATCACCACGACGACCAGGCCAACAACTGCGGCAACACACGAAAGCACAAAGCGATAATACCTGCTTTCCTCAAGCTGGCGGTCGTACTGGAGCTGAAGCTCGGTGACACGCGAGGCCAGCTTGGCATTGTTTATGGAGTCGGAAAGGTGGGCAGCCTCACTGCGCGAAGCGTATGCCTCACGGTAATCGCCAAGCGAAGCATGGTGGACGGCCATCGACTTGAGGGTGGAAATGCGGGTGGGCGGGTCGCTCATGGCAAGCGCGCGCTGCCATAAGGCTTCGGCCTCGGCATGCTTCCCCTCCTTATTATATATATCGGCAAGCACCTTCAGGGCATTGTCGCGCGGCTTTACACGCAGCGACCAAAGCAGATAGCGCTTGGCATTGGCATCGTCGCCATTCTCATGGTAACACACACCGATATTGGTCAAGGTGAGTGCCTTCGTATCGCTGTCGAGCCTATTGACAATAGGCAAAGCCTGCTTTAAACAAGCCAAGGCACTGTCGTTATGTTCCAAAAGGGCATAGGCTCTCGCCAAGGCAGTAATAGCATAAGCCATATAATAAGGATCACCATATTCCTTTGACTTATCAAAAAACAATTTTGCATATTTCAATTTAAACCGATAATTGCCTGCACCATCGTTCAAATATTCCAAGACTTGATAAACCTTAACCTGAAAAAGCAGATTGCCGGTGCTGGTGGCCACGCGCTCGCATTCTTTTAGCAGGCCGACAGCTTCTTCAGGATTGCTGCCAGGCCTGCCTGTCACGGCATTGTAATAAAGGGCGCGGACATGATTGTAACAGTCTCCGACGGAAGCGAAATGGCTGACGCAGAAAGGCATGAGGCTATCGGCCGTGGTAGGCTCATAGCACTTGTGCTGCGCCTGGGTGAGCACAAGATAATAGAGTGCGCGCTCATCATCACCCTGCAAAGCCTCGACATTGCCTATTTGCCTGAGCAGCACCAAGGCCGAGTCGGGATTGTTCTCAACAACGCTGTCGGCCTGCGCCAACAGTTCCCCGCTGCGCAGGCTGCCGGAACAGGCACAGAGAAACTGTACTGCCACCGTGACTATCACAATGAGGCGTATGGTTAAAGCATTGAGCATTTTTCGATACATTATATATTGATGAAACATCACTGCAAAGGCAATGCAAACGAGAGGAAAGAAAACTCGCTTTCTGTTTCCCGAGTGCAGCTAGCATTATGCAAAGGTATACTTTTTTAATAACACTTGCAAAAGTTTCGAACCATTTTCATTATTGGACATTTGCACTAACAAAAAAACGCACTTGGACTTTTTTCGCCGCGCGCCAGACGGCAATGAAATAGGCAGGAAAGGTGCGTACACCGTTTTTTATCCTGTTTTTATTTGGTTCTTGAACTTTTATTTGCTACATTTGCAATGACATAACGGCAAGGCCGCAACAGCCGCCCGAACCGGGCCAAGCGCACAGCAGGCGCGACCACAAACGGAACATAAAACCTAAGACAAGACAAAGACCGATGATTTACATTGACCTGCCCGACACGGAGGAGAGAGACGCTGCGTTCTACCTGGCGATGGAGGAGCACGTGGCGCGCACTGTCGATGCCGACGACTGCTTCTTCACGTGGCAGGTTGGGCCGAGCGTTATCTTCGGGCGCAACCAGGTGGCCGAAGCCGAGGCAGACATCGACTACTGCCGCAGCCGCGGCATAGCCACGTTCCGCCGCAAGAGCGGCGGCGGCTGCGTCTACGCCGACCGGGGCAACGTGATGATGTCGTACATAACGCAGGGCGGGCCGGTAGGCTTCACGTACAATAAATATGTGTCGCTCGTGCTCCTCGCGCTGCGGCGCATGGGCATAGAGGCTGCGGCCAGCGGGCGCAACGACATCGTGGCGGGCGGCGGCAAGGTGTCCGGCACGGCCTTCTACCACCTGCCGGGGCGCAACATCGTGCACGGCACGCTGCTCTACGACACCGACACGGAGAACATGGCGCAAGCCTTGACGCCCCCTGCGGCAAAGCTGCAGGGCAAGGGCGTGAGGAGCGTGCGCCAGCGCATAGCCCTGCTGAAGGACATCACGACGCTCTCGCCAGACAGGCTTATGGCCGGGCTGCGGCGCGAGCTGTGCAACGGCAGCGTGAGGCTAACTGCCGCCGACGTGGCCACGATAGAGCAGATGGCGGAGGAATACCGCTCGCCGGAGTTCATTTTCGGCAAGAACCCGCCCTGCACCGTCGTGCGCAGCCGCCGCACGGAGGGCGTGGGCAGCGTGGAAGCCCGCGTGAGCCTGCACGCAGGCAAGATTCGCAGCATCAGCTTCAGGGGCGACTTCCTGCCGGGCGACGTGCCGATAGAGCGGCTGGCCGAGGCCCTGCGCGGGGCGAGGCTGGAGCCGCGAAGCCTCGGCGAAGCCCTGCGCGGCGGCGAGGCCGGGGCCATAAGGGGCATGGACGCCGGGACGCTGATATCACTCTTGACAGAACAAACCTAAAACATACAACGCAATGGAAAACAAGCGAACCTGTCTATACGACAAACACGTGGCCTTGGGGGCGCACATCAGCCCCTTCGGCGGATTCGACATGCCGATACAGTACACCACCATCGAAGACGAGCACCGCGCCGTGCGCACGGCCTGCGGCGTGTTCGACGTGTCGCACATGGGCGAGGTGACTGTGGGAGGCCGCGACGCCGAACGCTACGTCAACCACATCTTCACGGGCGACGTGAGCAAGCTGGAGCCCGGCGAGATTCTGTACGGCATGATGTGCTACCCCGACGGCGGCACCGTCGACGACCTGCTGGCCTACAAGGCGGGCGGCGGCAGCTTCCTGCTCGTGATAAACGCGGCAAACATCGACAAGGACTGGGAGTGGATGAGGCAGAACGCCGAGGGCTTCGACATCGACCTCAGGAACCAGTCTGACGCATACGCACAGCTGGCCGTGCAAGGGCCGGAGGCCGAGCGCGTGGTGGAAGAGGTGTTGGGCATAAAGTGCAGCGAGCTGGCATTCTACACGTTCAAGACCATCGGGAATGAAGAATCAGGAATTAAGAATGAAGAATTAATCATCAGCCGCACGGGCTACACCGGCGAGGACGGATTCGAGATTTACGCCTCGCCTGACTACATACGCGAATGCTGGGACAAGCTGATGGGCAGCGGGCGGTGCAAGCCCTGCGGACTGGGCTGCCGCGACACGCTGCGCTTCGAGGTGGGCCTGCCGCTCTACGGCGACGAGCTTTCGGCAGAAATATCGCCCGTGATGGCGGGGCTGAGCATGTTCTGCAAGCTCGACAAGGCCGAGTTCATTGGCCGCGACGCACTCATAAAGCAAAAGGCAGAGGGCGTAGGCCGCAAGGTGGTGGGCATAGAGCTGGCCGACCGCGCCATACCGCGCCACGGGTATGCCGTGCTCAAGGACGGCGAGAAAATAGGCGAGGTGACCACGGGCTACCACACCATCTCGACGGACAAGAGCGTCTGCATGGCACTGATAGACTCGCGCTACGCCAAGCTCGGCACCGAGGTGGAGATACAGATAAGGAAAAAGACCTTCACCGGCACCGTGGTGAAGAAGCGATTCTACGACAAGCACTACAAGAAGAGTTAAGAATTAAAAATTAAGAATTAAGAAAATATGCGGGGCAAGCACTGGACAATACAATCAACGGGAGTGTTGCCAGCCGCACCGAGGGTGGAACGCATAACTGCGTGGCCGCCCACCATCCTCAAAAACAAAACGAACAACAACCAAACATAACGACTATGGCAAAAGTAATTGAAGGACTCTACTACACAGAGTCACACGAATATGTGAGAGTGGAAGGCGAGTATGGCTACATCGGCATCACCGACTACGCGCAAAACGAGCTTGGCAACGTGGTGTACGTGGATATGCCGGAAGTGGACGACGAGCTGACGGCAGGCGAGGAGTTCGGCGCAGTGGAGAGCACCAAGGCCGCCAGCGATCTCAACTCGCCCGTGAGCGGCACGGTGGTGGAGGTGAACTCCGCCCTCGAAGACACGCCGGAACTTATCAACCAGGATGCCTACGCCAACTGGATTGTGAAGGTGAAGCTCTCCGACACGGCCGAGCTTGACAGCCTCATGGACGCCAAGGCTTACGGGGAAATGTGCGGGAAGTAGGTTAAAAGTGAAAATTAAAATTTAAAAGAAAATGCTTAGAGCCTGCATCGCGGCATGCCCTGCGGGCAAAGCATTTTCTTTTAACCATTAACTTTTAATTTTTAATTCTTATGCCTTACAAGTATTTTCCCCACACAGAGGCCGACATTAAGGCCATGCTGGAGCGCATAGGCATGCAGACGATGGACGAACTCTACGCCGGAGTGCCGCAGAGCGTGCGCCTGAAGAAAGACTACGACCTGCCGGAAGCAAAGAGCGAGATGGAGGTGCGCGACTTCTTCAAGCGGCTCGGGCAGCAGAACAAGCAGCTGACGTGCTTCGCCGGAGGCGGCGTCTACGACCACTACACGCCCGCCGTGGTGCCGCAGATAGTAAGCCGCTCGGAGTTCCTCACGTCTTACACGCCCTACCAGGCCGAAATATCGCAGGGAACGCTCCACTACATATTTGAATACCAGTCGATGATGGCCGAGCTTACGGGCATGGACATCTCCAACGCATCGCTCTACGACGGCACCACGGCCACGGCAGAAGCCGTGATGATGGCCGCCGCCGCGGCAAAAAAGGCCAACAAGGTGCTCGTGTCTGAGACCGTAGACCCTAAGGTCTTGGCCGTGGTGCGCACATACGCCCACTTCCACGGCATAGAGATAGAAATGGCAAAAGCCACCGACGGTGCGACCGACATGGCCGACATACAGCGGCGGCTGGCCGCCGGAGGCGTGGCGGGGGTGCTGGTGCAGCAGCCAAACTACTACGGAGTGGTGGAAGACTACACCGGGCTGGCCGACGCGGCGCACGCCGCCAAGGCCCTGCTCATAATGAACAGCGTGGCCGCCGACCTGGCCGTGCTGCGCACCCCGGGCGAATGGGGGGCCGACATCGCCGTGGGCGACGGCCAGAGCCTCGGCCTGCCGATGTCGTTCGGCGGCCCTTACGTGGGCTATATGTGCTGCCGCGAGAAGCTTATGCGGAAGATGCCGGGCCGCATCGTCGGCATGACCAAGGACTCGCGGGGCCAGCGCGCCTTCGTGCTCACGCTCCAGGCTCGCGAGCAACACATCCGCCGCGAGAAAGCTACGTCGAACATCTGCTCAAACGAAAGCCTCATGGCTCTGTTCGCCACCGTATATATGTCTGTCATGGGGCGGCAGGGGCTTAAGGAGGCAGCGGAGCTTTCATACGCCGGGGCGCACTACCTGATGGACCGCCTCGTGGCCACGGGCCGCTTCAAGCCGGCCTTCAACCGCCCGTTCTTCAACGAGTTCTGCGTGCGCTACGCAGGCGACGTTGACGAGCTGCAACGGCGGTTCGTCGCCGCCGGCATATTCGGCGGCATCAAGGTTGCGCCGGACACCATAATGTTCGCCGTGACCGAGAAGCGCACCAAGGAAGAAATCGACAAACTAATCGCAACCATCTAACTTATGAACAACAGACTATACGGCAACCTTATATTCGAGCTGTCGCACGAGGGGCGGCGCGCCTACTCGCTGCCTGAGAACAAGTTTGCAGGCTACGAAGTGCCTGCCGAAATGCGACGCAAGGAAGACGCCATGCTGCCGGAGTGCGACGAGATGACCGTAGTGCGCCACTACACCAACCACAGCGAGAACAACTTCGGCGTGAACAACGGCTTCTACCCTCTGGGCAGCTGCACGATGAAGTACAACCCGGCCATCAACGAGGAAGTGGCAGCCATGCCTGAGTTTGCCAACCTGCACCCGCTGCAGCCGGCAGACACCTGCCAAGGGGCGCTCGAAGCCTACGACGGGCTGCAACGCGCACTGTCGGAAATATCCGGGCTGGCAAAGTTCACGCTCAACCCCTTCGCAGGGGCGCACGGAGAGCTTACCGGCCTGATGGTAATACGCAGCTACCACGAGCGGCGAGGCGACACGAAGCGCACCAAGGTGATAGTGCCAGACTCGGCGCACGGCACAAACCCAGCCTCGGCCGCAGTCTGCGGACTCGACGTGGTGGAGGTGAAGAGCACACCGGAGGGAATAGTCGACGTGGAAGACCTGCGCTCGCTGCTCGACGACTCGGTGGCTGCGATGATGATGACCAACCCCAACACGCTCGGGCTTTTTGAGCGCGAGATACCCGAAATAGCCGAGCTGGTGCATGGCTGCGGCGCACTGATGTACTACGACGGGGCCAACCTCAACCCGATGCTCGGCGTATGCCGCCCCGGCGACATGGGCTTCGACGTGATGCACATCAACCTGCACAAGACGTTCTCAACGCCCCACGGTGGCGGAGGCCCCGGGGCAGGGCCTGTAGGCGTGCGCAAGGGCCTTGAGGAACTGCTGCCCGGCGAGTCAGAGATATCCGTCGGCCCATACCACGGCAACTTCGCCGTGCTGCTGCGCGCCTATGCCTACATACTCACCCTGGGCCGGGAGCACATCAAGGAAGTAGGGCCGCTGGCCACGCTCAACGCCAACTACATAAAGGAATCGCTGAAAGACGCTTACGAACTGCCCATCGACACGACGTGCATGCACGAGTTCGTGTTCGACGGACTTAAGGACAAGTCTACCGGCGTGACCACCATGGACGTGGCGAAGCGGCTGCTCGACTACGGCTACCACGCCCCGACGATATACTTCCCGCTGCTCTTCCACGAGTCGATGATGGTAGAGCCGACCGAAAACGAGAGCAAAGACACCATCGACGGCTTCATCGACGTGATGCACCGCATAGCCAACGAGGCGAAGAGCATACCCGAAGCGGTGAAAGACGCGCCGCACAACACGCCGATAGGCCGCGTGGACGACGTGCTGGCAGCCAAGCACCCGGTGCTCACCTACCGCCAGCTGGCCGCCGGAGAATAAGCAAGGTGAGGCTTGGCCGCCGGGGATCCAAAGAATCCCTGCGCCGCCAAGCCTCCTAAGATTTCCAATCCCAACCTAAAGCGACATGAACACAGACTTGATAATAATCGGCAGCGGCCCCGGCGGCTACCGCGCCGCCGAACACGCGGCCAGAAACGGGCTGAAAGTAGTCATAGCCGAGCGGGCCGAGGCGGGCGGCACGTGCCTCAACCGGGGCTGCATACCCACCAAGGCATACGCCCGCAACGCGGAGATAATAGACACGCTGCGCCACGGGGCGGACTTCGGGCTGGACGGGCTCGGCGCCGACTTCGACTTCGCCCGCGCCGCCTCGCGCAAAGACAACATCGTGGCCACGCTGCGCAGCGGCATTGAGACACTGCTCTCCGCGCCGGGCATAACGCTCGCCAGGGGCGAAGCCCGATGCAAGGACGCACACACCGTGGAAGTGGACGGCGAGGAATACACCGCGCCCAACATCATCATCGCCACAGGCTCGGTGCCTAAGACGCTCCCAATCGAGGGGGCCGACGACAGTGCGACGGTGTGGACATCCGACCAAATGCTCGCCGCCACCACCCTGCCCCGCCGCGTCTGCATCGTGGGGGCGGGCGTGATAGGCATGGAGTTCGCCTGCATACTAAGCAGCTTCGGCTGCGAAGTGACCGTGGTGGAGTTCCTGAAAGAGTGCCTGCCAATGCTTGACGGCGACGTGGCCAAGCGGCTGCGCAAGACGGTGGAGAAGCGCGGGGTGAAGTTCTTCATGCAGTCGGCAGTGGAAGCCGTGAGAGGCGGCAGCGTCTTGTTCAGCCGCAAGGGCAAGCAAGAGGCCGTAGAGGCCGACCGCGTGCTCATGGCCGTGGGGCGCACCCCCGCCATAGATGGCCTCAACCTCGAAGCCGCCGGCGTGGAATACAGCCCGAAAGGCATCGCCGTCGATGGCAACCTGCAGACCAACGTGCCGGGCATCTACGCCATAGGCGACGCAAACGGCCGGCAGATGCTCGCCCACGCCGCCACGATGCAGGGCATACGCGCCGTCAACCACATACTGGGCCGTGCTGACTCGATTCGCCTCGACATCATGCCCTCCGCCATCTTCACCCACCCCGAGGCCGCCTGCGTCGGCCTGACGGAAGACGGCTGCAAGGCGCAGGGCATAGCCTGCCGCACTGCACGCGCCAACTACCGCGCCAACGGCAAGGCACTGGCCATGGGCGAGGCCGAAGGCATGGTGAAGATGCTGGCCGACGAGCGCGGGCGCATCATAGGCTGCCACGCATACGGGGCCCACTCGGCCGACATAATCCAGGAGGTGAGCGCACTGATGTGCCGCGACACCACCGCCGCGCAGCTCGCCGACATCACGCACATACACCCCACCCTATCCGAAATGGTGCAGGAATGCGCCGCCGCCCTGGCCGCCGCACAAGCCGCCAGCCGGGCTTGACAGCGACACCACGGCATCATACTTTACAAAAAACCGGCCTTTACACTCCTTAGGCACAATGCCAGGAGCATAAAGGCCGCTTTTGTTTAAAAGGCACTTGCCACAACGGCAAGCCCACAATCACCTGTAAGCCCTCTCGAAGATTGCGGCGCAGTCCTCGTCGGAAAGCTCGCAGGGGTTGGCGGCATAAAGCCCGCCCATGGTCTCACGGGCGTTGCGGGCGAGCGTCATGCACTCATCGCGGCTGATGCCGTAGTCGCTCATCTTCAAGTTGTCAACGCCGCAAGCCTGCTGCAGGTCGGCCAGTGCGGTTAGGAAGTCCTCGGGCCGGGAGGCGCCGGCGATGCCCATGGCTCGCGCCATCTTGACAAACTGCCCGTCGCAGGCGTGGCGCTCGATGAAGAAGCGGTAGAATTCATTGGAAATCATTATCAGTCCGGCACCGTGGGGCAAGTCGTGGTGGTAGGCGCTCATGGCGTGCTCCATGGAATGCTCGGCGGTGGTGCTGGTCAGCTGCATGGTCAGCCCGGCAATGGTGCTGCCGTATGCCACGCCCTCGCGTGCCTCGATGTCGCTGCCGTCTTTCACCGCGCGGGGCAGGTACTTGGCAATGTGCTCGATGGCCGAGAGGGCGATTGGCTCGCTTAGCACGTTGACGAAGCGGCTTATCATCACCTCGGTGTTGTGGAACAGGGCATCAAACCCCTGGTAGGCGGTGTACTTTGCAGGCACGGTGAGCATCAGCTCCGGGTCCACGATTGCCAACACGGGGTTGAGTTCAGGGTAGCCGAACCCTATCTTTTCGTTGGTGGCATGGTTAGAGATTACGCCCCAGCAGTTAATCTCGGAGCCTGTTCCCGACGTGGTTGCCACGGTGACGATGGGCAGGCCGGGGTGCTGCAACGGCTGGCCCTTGCCCGTACCGCCGCACACATAGTCCCACAGGTCGCCGGGATTGGTGGCCATGGCGGCCACGGCCACGGCTGAGTCGAGCACGGCACCGCCGCCCACGGCGAGCACAAAGTCGCAGCCGTTGGCCTTGGCGCAGGCTGCGGCTTCCATCACCACCTCCCGCGACGGGTTCTCGTGTATGTTGGCGCAAATGGTGTATGCCACGCCAGCCTTGTCGAGCTGTGCCGTCACGCGGTCGAGCGTGCCGTTTGCCCTCACAGACTTGCCGCTCGAAATGAGCAGCAGTGCTTTCTCCCCTGGCAGTTGCTGACTGGCGAGTTCACCAAGCTTGCCGCGTCCAAAGAGCAGCTTGGTAGGCGTGAAAAGTGTGAAATCCATATTCATTGTATTATCTCCTTTATAAATTTAGATTGTCCGCCGCAAAGGTAACACTTTCAGCGATTCGCACCCATACCGTAATTACATAAGTTTGTGGCGTTATTACTGAAGTGCCACAACCATGCCGCCAGACCTACACCGACGCTGCCCGCCCACGCCTCGGGAATGGCAAAAGAAAAGCCTCACAGCCGGTTTGCTGTGAGGCTCATTTTAACTTACGGTAATGTTCCGTCAATCTTCACCTACCTGAGGCGACCAGAAGTCAACCAGCCGCAGGTCGAAGATGAGCGTGCTGTAACCGGGTATCTCGCCGCTGCCCGATGCGCCGTAGCCCAGCTGGTAGGGTATGTAGACCATCCAGCGGTCGCCGCGCCGCATTTGCTGCAGGGCTGTGGCAAAGCCGTCTATGAGGCTGTTGCCCGAGCTGTTGCCTATGGCCATCTCGACGGGCCGCGCCACTTCCTCGTAGAAGTTGCCATTATACGACTGGTCGAACACCTTGCCGTAAGGGTAAGACACAGACGGCAGCAAGCGGCCAAGGTAGTGTACGCTCACGGTGTCGGTGTAGAGAGGCGAGCCGGAGGCGAGGTCGCCCTCCTCGAGCACATGGACTATGATGTAGTCGCCGTTGCCCCCCTCTATGCTGTCAGACTTCGACCACGACTTTATACGCCGCCAGTCGGTGCGGGCTGGGTCGAGCTCAAGCAACTCCATGACGGAGTCGGTCAGGTTGTTGAAGTACGCCTCGTTGCCGGCCTGCCAGTTGGGATACTCCTCCACCGTGTCGTCTTCCTCGCTGCATGAGGCGAGGCCCAGCACGGCGAACAGGGCGGCGGCAATCAGGTAAAAGCCTCTTCTCTTCATCATTGCAGTTTTTTGAGCAGACTGGCTATGCTCACCTTGTCTTCGATGATGCCGTTGAGGTCTGCTATGTTAACGCGCTCCTGCTCCATGGTGTCGCGGTGGCGCAGTGTGACGGTGTTGTCCTTGAGCGAGTCGTAGTCTACGGTGACGCAGTAGGGCGTGCCGATGGCGTCCTGGCGGCGGTAGCGCTTGCCGATGGTGTCCTTCTCGTCATACTGGCAGTTGAAGTGGAACTTCAGCGCGTCGATTATCTCGCGGGCCTTTTCGGGCAGGCCGTCTTTCTTCACGAGCGGCAGCACGGCCAGTTTCACCGGGGCCAGCGCGGCGGGCAGGTGGAGCACGGTGCGCGTCTCGCCGCCCTCGAGCTTCTCCTCCTCGAATGAGTGGCACATCACGCTGAGGAACATACGGTCAACGCCTATCGACGTCTCGATGACAAACGGGGTGTAGCTCTCGTTGGTCTGCGGGTCGAAGTACTTGATAGACTTGCCCGAGAACTTCTCGTGCTGCGAGAGGTCGAAGTTGGTGCGGCTGTGTATGCCCTCCACCTCCTTGAAGCCGAAGGGCATGCGGAACTCTATGTCGGTGGCGGCGTTGGCGTAGTGGGCAAGCTTCTCGTGGTCGTGGAAGCGGTAGTTCTCCGCGCCGAAGCCCAGTGCCTGGTGCCACTTCATGCGTGTCTGCTTCCAGTTGGCGAACCACTCCAGCTCCGTGCCGGGCTTAACGAAAAATTGCATCTCCATCTGCTCGAACTCGCGCATACGGAAGATGAACTGGCGCGCCACTATCTCGTTGCGGAAGGCCTTGCCTATCTGGGCGATGCCGAACGGCACCTTCATGCGGCCAGTCTTCTGCACGTTGAGGTAGTTAACGAAGATGCCTTGAGCCGTCTCCGGGCGCAGGTACACTTTCATCGAGCCGTCGGCCGAGGCTCCCATCTCGGTGGAGAACATCAGGTTGAACTGCCTTACGTCGGTCCAGTTCTTCGTTCCCGAAATCGGGTCCACTATCTCCTCGTCGATTATTATCTGCTTCAGCTCGTCGAGGTCAGGCCCCTGCATGGCGCGGGTGTAACGCTCGTGGAGCGCGTCGCGCTTCTGCTGGTTCTCCAGCACGCGGGCGTTGGTCTCGCGGAACTGCTTCTCGTCGAAGGCGTCGCCGAAACGCTTGCGGGCCTTGGCCACCTCCTTCTCTATCTTCTCGTCGTATTTTGCTATCTGGTCCTCTATGAGGTTGTCGGCGCGGTAGCGCTTCTTCGAGTCGCGGTTGTCAATGAGCGGGTCGTTGAAAGCGTCAACGTGGCCCGAGGCCTTCCATATGGTGGGGTGCATGAATATGGCGGAGTCTATGCCCACAATGTTCTCGTGGAGCAGCACCATGCTCTTCCACCAGTATTCCTTGATGTTGTTCTTCAGTTCCACGCCCATCTGGCCGTAGTCATAGACAGCGGCCAAGCCGTCGTAGATGTCGCTGCTGGGGAACACGAACCCGTACTCCTTGCAGTGCGACACGATTTTCTTGAAAACGTCTTCCTGTGCCATTTGTTATTGTAAATGCTTAAAGTATACTATCATTAACACACGGCTGCACGGCGGAGAGCGCACCGCCGCTGCAACCAAACGGCAAGAAACCCATGCCCGCGTGAGAGAAATGAGACCTGCCCCAACCTCGCGCGTGTGGTTTTGCCTGTGCAAAGATAAGGCAAATCGGGCAAAGGGCAAAACTTTTTCACACTCATTATCATTGACACGCGCCACAAAGCATACTGCACAACAACTTTCAAGCCAATCACCCATGCCAGGCAGGCCACCGAAACCGCCCTGTGACAGGCAGGAAGCACCGCGCAATGCCCAATGCAACAGCCCCTCGCCTCACTCACTGCCGCCATTTCACACGTGATTTTGCACATATTTTTGCAAAAACAAGAAAATATCCGGCAAAACATTTGGTGGTTTCAAAAAAACTCCCTACCTTTGCACCCGCTTACGACAAGCAACGGGGCGCTTAGCTCAGCTGGTTTAGAGCATCTGCCTTACAAGCAGAGGGTCGGGGGTTCGAATCCCTCAGCGCCCACAACGAAGATTCTGCATCGCACAGCGACTTGCAGAATCTTTTGTTTTATACCCACAGATCATCAACAGCAATCCTAGAACAGTCCGAAAACGGGTCAGCGGATATTTCGGGGCAGCAAATATTTCCGGCCAGCCCGTCATATCTGCAACTGCTTGATATGAAACACATAAAAAAAGAGACGGCCTAAACCGTCTCTTCGTGCGCCTGATAGGACTCGAACCTACACGTCGCGAGACACCAGATCCTAAGACATTAGTCGGTGCATAGCAACTTGCTGTAATTCAAAATGTTATGATATAGTCTCTTTTTACTTGCAGTTATTTTGCAGTTTTTTGACTGAGGAGGCGTCCCAATCGGGCTGATAAAACGAGCCCTCGCCGACCAGCAGCCAAGACGGGGAAACCTTGTAGTCGGAGACAAGGAAACCGAGCCACGCCACTTGGAAGATGTCGCGTGACATATCCTTTTCGAGCGTGTTGAAGTTCCAGCGGTTTATTCCGTAGCGTTCGGTGAACGTCTGTTTGCCCCGAATGACCTTGTCGGCTTTCAGGCGGTGCACGGCCTCGAAGAAGCGGCGCACTATTTCTTGGCTTTGTCCTGTTTGCATAGTTCCTCCTGTTTTTTGTAGGCCGCATTGAAGCGGTCGTTTATCTTTTTGCTGCGGTCGGCAAGAAGTTCCTCCCAGCGGATGACCGTTTCAGCGTCGAAGTCGGTTTGCCCGTCCTCCAGCAGGCGGAGCTCGTCGGGGGTCATCACGGGCATGTACTTTTCGAGTTCGAGAAGTTTCAACAGATGGCTCTTGACTGCATCGGCACCAGTATTTAGCATTGCGCCCTCACCGAGAAGAAGCCAACGGGCATTGAGTTCGGGAAACTTTTCAAGCAGGGCGACAATTGGGCGTATTCCGATACCACCCTCTTTCAGCAGTTTGTGGAGGTACTGGGGCGACCAACCCATCAGCTCCGCAAATTCGGCCTGTTTGCCGCCAGTTTTATATTGTATGAATTGCAATAGACGCTCGTTCATATTATAAGCTATCAACTATATCTTTTAGCGTGGATGTTGCAGATAGGGTAAATTTATATTCGCTCAAAGAGCCGTAATCAGAATTTGTACCAACAAATTTTATTTCGGCACCATTAGTTAAAAGCTCGCGCACCTTTTCAACATCTTCATCTTCAACAAAGTTGTCTCCCAATTCCGTGTTATATGTCCTAAATTCAATAATTCTATCGTCATTACCTTTTGCCTTAAATCTGAAAAAGCCACGCCCTTTTACAGGGTGATTTGCACCATACTCAAACAAGTTTATCCTAACCGATTTTTTATCAACCAAAATCCTAACACGTAAATCCGAGTTTGTAGTAGCAGAATTTGAGAATACACCATTTGTTTCCGAATAGGCATATTTTTCTCCTGTCGGTTCATCAAACTCATTTACATATATGTCCGTTTTCCAAATACAGGAACTTGCATTTGAAGCAGCGGTATCTAAAACAACCGCAGACATTTCTCCATCTGCAACTTTATTACCTGCATTATTACATGCACATAAAAATAGGGCAAACAAAGAATATATAATTACTTTTTTCATGTCGCTTCTATTTATTAAGTTTTTCAATTATCGAAAGCAGACGGTCAATTTGCTCGTCCTTTTTCGCCAAGAGCGCGAGGAAATTTTCACTCTCTTTGCTTAGGGTAACATTGTCGCCTGCATTTGCCATCCCATTTTCGGAAGCGCGAGCAAACCGCACACCACCATTAACACCATCATCGAAAAACACGGTTACTGAAACTTTAAGTATCTGTGCTATTTTCTCCAATGTATCTATTTTGGTCGAATTATTACGCATGAGCTTAGAGAGAGCCTGCGGCGTGATACCCAGCTCAGACGCAATAGTAGCCAACGGTATATTTTTCTGTTCGGCTATATCCTTGATTAACTGCAAATTAGCCATACACTGAAACTTTTTATTACAATCGCTGAAACTTTTTCTCTTAAAAATTTGTTTGAATGAAACTTTTTGTTTAATTTTGCATCGTGATTTTGAAACAAGAAGCAAAAGCGTTTTCAAAAGTACGAATAAAAATCGAGAATAAACTAAAAAGTTGAGGAAAAAATGGAAATAAAAAAGATTAAGGCCAAATTGAATGAGCTTGGAGAGTTCAACGGATGGAAAGGCTACATCGGTCTGTACCTGACGCAAAAAGAGTTAAGGCTGATACGGAAAGCAGGGATAGACTACGAGAACATGACGATGAAGCAGGTCTTTGAACGGCTGTAATCCCAGCGCGGTTTAGCCGTGTCCTTTCGATAGGAGGCTGGGAACGAATAACATTAAACGGATAAGGATATGACACAGAAAGAATTTGAAGAACGGATAGGCCGCAAGGTTACGGGCGATGAGTTCGAGGTAGCCAACGACCTCTACATGATGTCGGGAGAGCTTGACAAAGACCGCTTCTGTGCAGACTACAAGAAGCACAAGGACAGCGAGATAATCAAAGCCCTGTACGACAAGGCGGACGCTCAGAGCGACAGGCTGCACGTCTTGAACAGCGAGCGTGAGGAGACAATAGACCTGCTTATAAACATGGCGGACGAATACAGCGACAGCACTATACGCCAGCAGGTTTACAAGATGATTGGAGAGAGAGAGTACCTGCGTAGGAAAATCAACAAGGGTTACGAACTGTGGAAAGACGAGCGAGAAGCATTGAACGAAATTCTTTTGAAGAAATGACAGAGAGAAAATTACGCATCGAGATTAGGGACGGGAAGCAATGGAAAGAGGTTACGTTTCCCGTTCCGCAGGAACTTGAACAGCACCTGCTCGACCTGCTGAAAGTCGAGGACGCAATGACAGGGTCGGCATTCAAGACGGCAGGTAGCAAGAACATCAAGGTAAGGATTACAACATTCCAATTTGACAAAGATTTCTAACAACAAAAAACATAAAGAACAATGGAAACAATAGACGTAAGAACACCGACGGAAAAGGCGCGTGAGGAAAAGCACATGGCGATATGCCGTGCTTACCTCGGCCTAAGCAACCAGCACCCCGAATGCAAGCCATACAGGATAATGTCGATACTGGCAAAGCAGTACGGCATGACCGTTCCGGGTATCAAGAACGTGCTGACCTCGCGAGGTCTTTACGAGGCGGCAAAATAAACCTTTTAATTTACGAGGTTATGGAAAAGTTCACATCGGTTTTACAACTGGCAGTAGCGGCAGGAATGCTGCTTTGGGCTGCATACATGATAGTCCGATTAGTTGCAGGGGGCTACGATACGTTTTACGTGATTTGTTTCGGGCTCATAGGACTTTTGGGCTACAACCTGATAAGGATATCAGTAAGGGAAATGAAAGGAGGCGAGAAATGATAACGGCGACAGAACCACGGGTAACAGCCGACGGGCGTTATTCAGTATCGCAGACCTGCACGGCACTCGGCATACACCGAAACACGCTGCATCGGTACACAGAGCTTGGGCTAATCAAGTGCGGCTTCCGCAGGGAGACTGCCCGAAAGTTCTACAAGGGGAGCGAGATAGTGCGCTTTTGGAGGGCGCAGCTTTAAGAGTTAGAAACATTATAAATCAATTAAACAAAAAGAGTATGAGTAACGAAATTATCGAAATCCAACAGGCGGAAATGCTGCAAGCAATAAACCGCAGCGAAGTGGATGTACAGGTTAGCACTGCCAAGCAGTACCCACGAAACCTGCCCGAAGTGTTGAACAAAATCCTCACGTATGCCACAATGGACACGGAAACTGCGGAAGATTGTTTCTACGTTCTCAAACGCGGCGGCTCAACCATCGAGGGGCTGTCGGTCAGGATGTCGGAAATCATCGCAGGGGCATGGGGCAACCTCCGTGTGCAGACGCGCATCATCGGCAACGACGGAAAGACAATCACGGCGCAGGGCGTATGCCACGACCTCGAAACGAATGTGGCCGTCAGCGTGGAGGTGAAACGCCGCATCACGGACAAGTACGGCAAGACCTTTTCAGAGGATATGCAGGTTGTGACGGGCAACGCCGCATCGGCCATAGCCTACCGTAATGCGGTGCTGAAAGTCGTGCCAAAGGCCGTGACAAAGAAAGTCATTGCGGAGGTGAAGAAAGTCGCCCTCGGCCAGTCGCTCGACCTCGAAACGAGCCGTCAGAATATGATAGCATACTTCGCCAAGCTCGGAGTTACGAAAGAAATGCTGCTGGAATACCTCGGAATAACGAAAGTTGAGGAGATAGACAAGGAAGCCGTGTTTGAGCTTAGGGCGACAGCCAACGCAATAAAGGAGGGAACGACCACCGTTAAGGAGAGCTTCATCAAACCGATTGAGGAACGCAGACAGGCAGAGGAAGCCAAGAAAAAGGCGGAGGCTATCAAGGCCAAAGCAGCGGAGGCTGCAAAACGTTCAAGCGGCGGAAAAGTCGCGGAAAACGCCACGGGAAATGGCGGAAATTCCACGGAAAAGTCAGCCGATGAAGTTCCGGCCAATGTTGACCCCGAAACAGGAGAAATCAAACAATAATAATAACAACTTAAAACCACAACAACAATGAATGCAAAAGATGTAATCAAGACCGTCGACCAATGGGCAAAGGACGGTGAGGGAAAGGCTGCAATAGTCATCCTCGTAGAGAACTCATCGGAAGATGAACAAATGCTGTGCTCGAACGCCGCAATACTCGGAAAGCACAACAGACTGACGGAAGCCATAAAGGCCTTACTTAATGAAAGCGAGCCATTCAAAAGAATGGTAAAGGAAGCAATGATGAAAAGTTTTATCGAAAAAATCATAGAGAAATGAGTTACACAATTATCAGACCGCAAGACCGCAAAGAGTGGTTGCAGCACAGAGAGAAAGGTATCGGCTCGTCCGAAGTCGGCACGATACTGGGGTTAAACCCGTTTGAAACGCCATACCAGCTGTGGCGCAGGAAGAAAGGGCTTGACGCTCCGAAGCAGGAAAACTTCGCGATGAAAGCAGGGCATTACTTGGAGGATGCGGTCAGCCTGTTTTACCGCGATGAAACGGGAAAGGAGATAATCAAGCGCAGCGCAGGTGACTGGCTGATAGTGAACAATGAGAGGCCGTTTCTGCGAGTTTCGCCCGACCGCACGTATTGGATTCCCGACATGCCGAAAAACGACCGCAACAAAGGCATACTGGAGTGCAAGACTACGCAAATGGAGATTGACGAGGACAGCGTACCGCAGCATTGGTTCTGCCAGCTCCAGTATCAGCTGGGTGTGGCGGAGCTTCCGCAGGGAGCGTTGGCATGGCTGACAA
The DNA here is from genome assembly GCA_944320235.1 of uncultured Prevotella sp. Classification (GTDB taxonomy): domain Bacteria; phylum Bacteroidota; class Bacteroidia; order Bacteroidales; family Bacteroidaceae; genus Prevotella. The sequence goes on along the minus strand of CALUGQ010000002.1, from coordinate 98,930 downwards.
TGGGCAGGAAGTTCGGCTTTAAGGACTTTATGTTCGACAAAGAGTTCTACACGTGGATGATTGGAGAGGTTGAGAAGTTTTGGCGCGATTACATCATTGGCGACCAAGAGCCGCTGCCCGTCAACGTTGACGATGTGCTGTTGAAAAACCCACGCCACGTCGCAGGCAAGGTGCTGGAAGCCACGGATGAGCTGATTGAAGACTGCCGACAGCTGAAAGAGCTGAAAGAGGAACTTAGCGGACTTGATACCCGAAAGAAAGAGTTGGAAGCCGCTATCAAAATGGCGATGGGTGACGCGGAAGCACTTGTTGCGCCGAACTCGGTAAAGCCGCTCGCGACATGGAAAGCGTCAAAGGGCAGGACATGTTTCGACGAAAAGAAGTTTGCAGCAGAAAACCACGAACTGTACCAAAGCTACCAGTACACCAAGGCTGGGCCACGAACATTCCTCTTAAAGTGACGGCGCGATGGAAAATCTGTATGGCTCTATATGCCTGACCGACATTCCAAAGGAACTGATAACGGTCGGGAAGAACGGAAAGAAGTACCTGAACGTTGTCGTCAACGCACGGCGCGAGGTTTCCCAGTTCGGCTACACGCACTACATTAAGGCGTACTGCAAGAAAGAGCTGCAGCGCAGCGGCGTGAACTACTACATCGGAGATTTGAAGCCGAGCCAAATGCAGCCCCAGCAGGCGCAGGCAGGCACGGGGTACGGGCAACCAGCCAACGTTCAGTCAGATAAAGACGATTTACCATTCTAAGGACATGCACCTGATAAGCAACCAGCAGCGGCGCGAAGCGGTGGAGTTCCTGACAGCCTTTATCGAGTTGACAGCCGACGGAGGCAGCAATCGGATATACAACCTAAAACGCCGCGCTGGATTGCTCGTCAGGAAGCTCAAAGAGAATAAAGAAATAAGTAACGAATTAGTAAAAGCAATCAAAGATGAACAACGAAACAATCGAAATCAAGAAAAGTAACGTGCTGGCCTCTTATGAGGAAGCACGGAAAGCGAATGCAGCTGCATACATGAAGTTCCTCGAAAATCTGTTTGGCAAGGAATTGTTTAAGCCGAAAGATGTCCGCGACCGCATCAAGACTTTCGAGGATGCAATGATGGCACTCGGCGAAGAACACCCGTTGGTCAGGGAATGGCATTTGGGTGAAAACCTTTCTCCCGACTTAGAGGCGTACTTGCAGCTAAGGGTAATCATAGCCGCCCTCAACGAGGGCTGGGAGCCTCAATTCACCGAAGATGAGGAACGCTATTACCCGTGGCACTGGCTCTACACACGAAAGGAAATCGACAATATGGAAGCAAGCGAATTAAAGGAGCGGAACATGGTAAGCACCGAGAAGTATCAGACAGACTATGCGGGCTTCGCCTATGCGTACTCGTCTGACACCCCCTCGTCTTCGGATACGTCCGTCGGCTCTCGCCTTTGCTTAAAAAGCGACGCGCTCGCGGAGTATTGCGGCAAGCAGTTCACGGACATTTGGGCGGACTTCCTCCTGATCAGAAAGAAATAGTTTCACCCGTGGCCGCCCGAATGGACGGCCACCCAAAACCAAATAATTATGGACAAAGTATTAGGACAAGAGTACGGGAACATTGCGGAACGCACCGCATTCCTGCGTGACAACTGCGACGCGGTCGAGGAACTGGGCTACGTCAAACCGCTTGCCAATGAGCAAATAGAGGAGCTGAAAGATAAGCTCGTTGAGAACAACATCCAACTGCGCGACGTGCGAGCCGACAAACGGGCGCAGAACAAACTCTACAATGAGCAGATTAAGCAGTTGGAAGAGGAAAACGACGGAGTGACGAAACAGCTCAAAGAAAAGAGCGAATTTGTCACCGAGAATTGCTTTAAGTTCGTTGACGGCGACGAGGTGGGCTACTACAACGCGGAGGGCGTGTTGGTTTACCAACGCCCTGCACGGCCAGAGGAGAAAAGCCCCAACGTATTCAGATTGCAGAGAACAGGAACAAATGGTTAAACCGATTAAAACAAAAACATCATGCAGAAAGAAGTAAAAGCGGAAATCGCAAAGAACATCGCGGAAACATTGGCAGAGTCAGTAACGCCGTTGAACGGCTCAATCATTATCAGGGAGGGTCAGGCGTTGCCGTTGCACGAGCCTGAAAAGGTGCAGTTGCTTGGCACGATAGACGCGCCAGCCCGTTGGATTGAAAAGCGGGCGGACACCATCAACCAAAAGGAGTGCTACGTGGAGGTGAACCGCGAAAAGATGATAATCTCGTTGCGGACGGACGAAAGCAACTACTACGGAACGACGGTTTACGGAAAGCTTGAGCTGTCGCCCGAATACAACAAGTTCGGCATCAATGGCGGCGAATACATCACCAACTTCGAGATGGCAGAACTGTTTAAGATGAACAGGGCTTACTTCGAGAACAGGAGCGTGGCAATGAAGCTCGTCACGGACTTGCAGAACTTCAAGGCCAAGGTTGACAAGGAAATCGAGAACAGCGACAACAAGCGCGGCGACCGCCGCATCCTCGTGAACCAAGTAGTGCAGTCGAACTTGCCCGAAGCGTTCAACCTCGTAATCCCAGTGTTCAAGGGGTGCGAGAAACAGACGGTGCAAGTGGAGGTGTACGTCAACCCGAACGACTTCACCTGTACGCTCGTATCGGCGCAGAGCAACGAGTTAATCATTGAGACACGCGACACGATTATTGACGAGGTTTTGGAACGCATACGCCTGACATGCCCCGACATCGTGATAATCGAGCAGTAAGCCAAGAATGGTAGCGGACGCGGCAAGACAGAGGGCTGCAAGGCAGGTTCGACCCCTGCCGTCCGCACAAAGAAAACAATTACGAATATGTATGAGTTAAGAGATTACCAAAGGGAGGCCGTGGACGCGGCGGCTCGCTTCTTCTCGTCAGGGAGCAAGAAAAACGGGCTGATAGTCCTGCCGACAGGGTCGGGAAAGAGCCTCGTGATAGCCAACATAGCACTGCGGCTGAACGCGCCAGTGCTCATCTTCCAGCCAAGCAAGGAGATACTGGAGCAGAACTACGAAAAGCTGTGTTCCTACGGCGTGTTGACGGACGTAGGGATATTCTCGGCCTCGTTCAACCGAAAGCAGGTGTCAACAATCACGTTCGCCACGATTGGCAGCGTAAAGAACTGCAAGGACTTTTTTCGCCGCTTCCGCTACGCGATAATCGACGAATGCCATTACGTTAACGCGGAGGCAGGGATGTACAAAGACTTCATCGAAACGGTCGGGTGCAAGGTGCTGGGGCTGACGGCCACGCCGTACCGCCTGTACAGCAACCGTTTCTACGGCTCCATGCTCCGTTTCATCACGCGGACGAACCCACGCATATTCAACGAGATGCTGTACTGCGTACAGGTCGGCACGTTGCTCTCGCGCGGCTACTTGGCCAACATGAACTACTACCAGTTGAACGTGGTCGATACCAGCCGTCTGAAAGTGAACAGCACGGGCGCGGACTACACGGACGCGAGCGTAAGAAACCACTATCGGGAAATTAAGTTCAACGACACGCTGGAAAACATCGTGCAGAGGCTGTTGGTGGCAGGGCGCACGTCCATTCTCGTGTTCACGCGCTTCATTGAGGAGGCGGAATACGTGGCACGGGCATTGGGCGGACGTGCGGCGGTGGTAAGCAGTAACACGCCGAAGCAGCAGCGCGAGGCGATATTAAAGGCGTTCAAGGCGAAGAAGATAAACGTAGTGGCGAACGTCGGGGTGCTTACCACGGGATTTGACTTTCCTGAACTGGCCACGGTGGTGCTGGCACGGCCTACCATGTCGCTTGCATTGTACTATCAGATGGTGGGCAGGGCGATACGTCCATACGAGGGCAAAACGTCTTGGATTGTCGATTTATGCGGCAACTACAAGCGTTTCGGTCGCGTAGAGGATTTGCAGGTGAGAGAGACACGGCCAGGTATCTACGCTGTATTCAGCGGTTACAAGCAGCTCACGAATGTTTATTTCAGAAAGTAGTCAGGCTATGGGGTGGATAAAGATACATAGAAACATCACGGAAAACCCGATGTATTTTTCCGAGCCGTTCACCCGTATGCAGGCGTGGATAGACTTGCTGCTGGTCGCCAATTACCGCGACAGCGTGATATACGTCCGTGGGAACAAGGTAGATGTCAAGCGCGGACAGATAGCCAAATCACAGGATTTTTTCGCGACCCGTTGGAAATGGTCAAGAGGAAAGGTGATAAGATTTTTAGACGAACTTCAAAAATGCGGCCAAATAGTACAACAGAAAAGCAATGTAATTACCTTAATATCAGTGGTTAACTACGAATACTATCAACAAGACGGTACAACAGACGAACCGCAGACGGACAGCAGACAGTACAACAAACGGACAACAGACGGTACAACAGACGAACCGCAGATAGTACAACCTAATGAAAGAAGAATAAAGAAGAATAAAGAAGATAATAAAGAAACCTCTCTAACGAGAGGTAAAGAAAATGCGGCGGCGGTTGCCGCCCCCACTTCTGCCTCTGACGAGGCGGAAGCCCCTAAGCCTATAAAGGCCGAGAAAAGGGAAAATCTGCCTTTTAAGGAAATCAAGGAACTGTGGAACGCGGTATGCGTTGGCTACCCCAAGCTCCACTCGCTATCGGAAAGCCGAAAGAACAAGATGCGCAACCGCGTAGCGGAAATGGGAGGCGCGGAAAAGGCACTACTCCTGCTTCGGGAAATCTTCACGAAGATGCAGGTCAGCAACTTTCTGCGCGGCGACAACAAGCGCGGCTGGAAAGCGTCTTTCGACTGGCTGTTTGAGAATGACAAAAACTGGGTAAAGGTGTACGAGGGGAACTATGACAACCGTCCCGACACCGCGCCCCGATATAGAACCAACAATAGTAACAACGGAAAAAACTGCAACGACGAATGGAAGTAACGAAAGAGATAACCGACAAGGACGGCAAGAAAAAGGCCGTCAAGGTGCAGACACCAGCCATCGGTGAGATAATCAGCCGCATGGAGGAACGCGGAATGTTCACGGAGCTGACACGCAGGCCGCGACCCGATTACGACATCATGACCGCACTCGAACTGGTGGAAGCCATCGGCAAGCGGAGAAACCCACGTTTCGAGATTGACGAGGAAAACCGCTTTGCTTACGCCAACTTCATACGCTGGTGCCACTGCGACCCAGCGATGAACAGCATCGACCCCGAAACGGGAAAGGCCGTCAGGGGCAACCTAAGAAAGGGCATCTACATCGCAGGGAACACAGGAACGGGCAAGTCGTGGTGTCTTGACATCATGCAGATGTATTGCAGGGTGTGGGGCTTCAAGATAGCGTTTCCATACGAGCAGACGGAGGCCGTGCTGTCATGGGGCGGCATGAGGGCTGACGCTATTTGCGACGTGTACACCGAGAAAGGCACGTTCGCGGCGTTCAAGACACGCCCAATACTGGCCATCCAGGACTTCGGGCAAGAGCCGCAGGAAAGCCTGTACATGGGCAACCGCATAGACGTTATACGGCAGCTCATCGAGTACAGGGGCGACAGGGCAGATCAGCTGACGTTGATAACCTCCAACCTGAAACTGGGAGGGCAAAAGCTCCTCGACAGATACGGCGACCGCGTGGCAAGCCGACTGCATGAGATGTGCAATTACTTCGAGATAAAGGGAAAGGACAGACGGAAACTATAACCAAGATACAGAGATATGGACGCAAAGGCATTTTTCTTCCTCGTTGAACGGATGAGGGCGAAGCAAAAGGAATACTTCAAGACCCGAACGAGCGCGTCACTCACAGAGAGCAAGACGCTCGAAAAGGCGGTTGACGCTGAGATTGCAAGGGTTAAGGATATAGTCTACAAAAAGCAAAATCCGAGCTTATGGCACGATTGAACACAGAGAGGCAAAAACTCTTAAAGCAGCTACAACATGGGTAAATGGGGAATAGACAACCAAATATGCGTGAAGATAACCATTTGCAAGGGCTGTAACGACAGGGAGGTTATTTACTACCGAAACAAGCTACCATTGTGGATCGTCGAGCAGTGGCGGTGGTACTTCGACTACCTCGCCGCCCTTGTCAAGGTCAACAACCCACGGCTGAAAGTCGAGCTGACAATCTGTGCGCAGACATTGAAGCAAGGGCAAGAGTACATTGAGGAAAAGACAAAGACGTTGCTACGCGCCAAGAAAGCGAAGTTGAAGAAGCTGCAAAGCCAGCCATTGCAAGATGATCTGTTCCATTTTGAACGGGATAAATTCGCAAAAGCAATTCAAGAATTGCGCGAAGCGGTAGCGGCATTAGAACGGGGCGAGTTCAACTACTACGTTCCGCCGACACACATTAACAAAATCAAAAACTGGATAAGGCGATGAAAGATATTGAACTATTCAATGATAGCTTCCAAAATTACAAGGTCTACGGAATACCGAAAGCGCAGCTCATCCTGACCGATGTTCCGTATGTCCTCGGTAACAAGGCTTACGCCAGCAACCCGTCATGGTACGTTGACGGTGACAACCGAAACGGAGAAAGCGATAAGGCTGGTAAGCAGTTCTTTTCGTCAGACAGCGAATTCCGCCCTGCGGAGTTCATGCACTTCTGCTCGAAAATGCTTGTCAAAGAGCCGAAACAGAAAGGGAGGTCACCATGCATGGTTATGTTCTGCGAGTTCGAGCAGCAATTCAAGTTCATAGAGCTTGGCAGGAAATACGGGTTGAACCACTACATCAACCTTGTATTCCGCAAAGACTTCTCGGCACAGGTGCTAAAAGCCAACATGAAGATTGTCGGCAACTGCGAATACGGCCTTGTGCTTTACCGCGAGAAACTTCCGAAGTTCAACAATGACGGGCGGATGATATTCAACTGCTTTGATTGGGCGAGGGACAACGGCACGCCGAAAGTACATCCCACGCAAAAGCCTGTGCCGCTGCTCGAACGCCTGATAGGCATATTCACCGACAAGGGCGACGTAGTGATAGACCCGTGCGCTGGAAGCGGCACTACACTGCTCGCAGCGGCCAACATGGGGCGCAAGGCTTACGGCTTCGAGGTGAACAAGGGCTTTTACAGCGACGCGAAAAACAAGGTGCTGCGCAGAATACAGCCTAATTTATTCACGTGACGAATAGGGAAATTAAAGGAAAAAATCGGAAAATTTCCTCAATTTTTTTTACTTCAAAACAAAAATAAGACTATGGATAGAGAAACGATTGAAAAAGCGGCGTTGGAACACGCCCTTAATACTACTGGCCTCGATTACATTGGAGAGGTAGCCTGTGAGAACGGATTTATAGCTGGCGCAGACTGGCGGATAAACAGCGTTTGGCACAGCGCGGATGAAGAGCCTGAAACAGGGCGAATGATACTTGTCAGGAAGTGCATAGCACGCAACCATGTGTCTTACCAGTTGAAAGTGAAAGAGGCACTGCCGTACTGGGAGAGGGGCGCAAGGTTCATAGGCGGATGGGCATATCTAAAAGACCTTTTGCCCGACGGGAAGCCCACGGAAAGTGCAGAAAATTTTCCGCAAAATTCCGCCGATTTTCCGCGAAAATTCCGCGAGTGTAGAAAAACTTCATCAGGCGGAAAGGAGGCAGAGCAATGAAATGGGATGAAATACTCAGGCTACCGTCTGTTGCCGAAGCGTTACAAATCCTGCACCCGACAGAAAGTGTATGCGGTATCTGCCATCTGCCTTGGTCGATAAGCGGAGCAAAATACATAAGCACGTCAAGCGAGGGCGGAGTATTCTACGTTTGCCCGTATTGCTTCAAGCATAGCAGCCTCGAGCAGGTACTGAATGCAACCGTAGAGGGTTATATGAAACAATATGAAAACGTACACGAAGAATACGGTAGGGAATTCAGAAAAAAATATGACTTGTTGAAGATATTGAGAGAAACAGCAAGGGAATATACTGAAACACACAAAACGAATGAACTATGAAACGGGAGATAAAATTCAGGGGTAAGAGCATACATGAGGATGTATGGCTGTACGGGTGGCTGATGCAGGCTACCGACTGGAGCAAGGCAATGATACAGGAGTTCGAGGGCAAAAGAGATGGCGGCTACGACTTGTGCGCAGAGGTCATACCCGATACCGTCGGCCAGTTTACAGGATTACTTGACGCGTGCGGAAATGAAATCTACGAGGGCGACATACTGAGAGAGCAAGGTACGGGGAAACTTGTTCAAGTCGTATATGACGCACCTGAGTTCGTTTTCAAGAGCAATCAATTCGGGTATGTATTTCTAAACCACCCTGAGAATTTTGAAGTGGCAGGAAACGCATACGACAATCCCGAACTACTGAAAGGAGGCAGGGAATGAACATCGAGGAAATAAGACATTTCATCGCCGCCATGAACAAGCAGTTTGAGCAAGGCGGCATCTACATCGAGAGAATACGTTTTACCCGTGATGAGACGGGCGCAGTGGAGAGAATATACATCGACTACGAACAAAGAACGGACGCAGGGAATGAAAAGGACGATAACGAAAGTACAGACGGTAATCGGGATTGACCCCGACGTTGAGAAAAGCGGAGTGGCAAGCCTCGAATGCGACACGCGGAGGCTCGAAATAGCCACACTGGCATTTCCCGACCTGCTGGACTACCTGATGTGGGCAAAGCGACGGGCGGAAACCACGGGGCGGACATTCAGGGTCATCATTGAGGCAGGATGGCTGAACAAGTCAAACTGGCACCTCGCGCCTAAGGACACACGGGCGGTGGCGGCGGCAAAGGGAAACCACGCAGGGCGCAACCACGAAACAGGGCGGAAGATTGCCGAGATGTGCCAGCACTGGCAGATACCCTACGAGCTTGTAAGGCCGCTCGCCCTGAAAGTCGGAGGCGTGAACCTGTGGAAAGGAAAGGACGGCAAAATCACGCAAGAGGAACTGGCCGCGTTCACGGGAATAACAGGCCGAACGAACCAAGAGGGGCGCGACGCGGCGTTGTTGGCGTGGACTTGGGCAGGTTTTTCGCTAAGTCGGTGCAGAAATAAGTGAAAAATGCTATAAATTATCCCGTAAACGATTATTATGTAAACATTTTGATGTAAATTTGCAGAAAAACAATAAACCGATAAGTTTGCACGTATGGAACTGGATAAAATCAAGCAAGTAAAGCTGTCACAGGTGAGGGTCAACAAGCAAAACCCCCGAACGATAGCGAAAGACAAGTTTCAGAAGCTCGTCACCTCGATTTTGGTGTTCCCTAAGATGCTGATGATACGCCCCATCGTGGTAGACAACGTGATGCAGGCACTCGGAGGCAACATGAGGAACAACGCCCTTAACTACATAGCGAAGATGTCGCCCGAAGATATAGCGGAACGTCTGCACGCATCGGCGGACTACCAACGAAAGACTGACGGCGAAAGGCAAGCATTGCTCCAGTGGTGGGGCGAATGGCTGGAAAAACCGACCGCCTACATCATCGACGCAAGCGAGCTGTCGGAAGATGAGCGCAGGCAGTTCATCATCAAGGACAATACGAGCTTCGGACAATGGGATTACGACGCACTGGCAAACAAATGGGATAGCGCACAACTGGGCGACTGGGGAATGGACGTGTGGAACGCCAACCCCACGGCCTTTGCCCCACTGGGCAGCACACCGACGGCGGCAACGCCCGAACAGGGCGCACCCGACGCAAGCGAGGATGACGGCACAGGCGATACCGTACCGTCATTTGACGGCCAGTTGCCGCCTGAAATAGAGGGGCAAGACCTTACACCTGATGATCTACCGAAGTACGAGGGTGAGGAAAACACGCCGTGCGATTACATCACGATTACTTTTGAGAGCAGCGAGAGGGAACTGTTGGCGGAACGCCTCAGAGTAAGCCCCGAAAAGCTGTTTGAGAAGATATGCTGGCGGATTGACGAACTTGTAGCAATGCAGAATGAGGAGGCAGGCAATGAACGATGACAAGATAACGAGAGTTCCGCTCCACGATGTGAGGCAGAACGAGGCGAACCCACGCACGATAACACCCGAAAACCTGAAAAAGCTCGTCCGCAGCATATTGGAGTTCCCGAAGATGTTGCAGGTGAGGCCAGTGATAACAGATGAAACGGGCTTGATATTGGGCGGCAATATGCGCCATAAGGCACTGGCCTCCATAGCGGAGCTGTCGGAAGATGAAATAATGGCCGAAATTGGCACTTTGCGCTCCGTTCAGCGCAAAGTAAGGGGCGAGCAGGAACAACTGGCCGACTTTTGGAAAAAGTGGCTCAAATCGCCTTATTTGTACGCCATACGTGAAACCGAACTTTCAGAGGATGACAAGAGGGAGTTTGTCATCAAGGACAACGTACACGCAGGCCAGTGGGATTACGATATGCTGCGGAACTTCGACCAAGAGGACTTGCAGGAATGGTGCGTAACTCCGTGGAGTGGCACTTTCCCGTTCGAGGGCATGGACGGGGGCACGGCCACCAATGAGAACAACAGCGTTGAAGTCGTTGCGCCCGAAAGGGAGCGGATTATCATCATATACCCACGTGGAGAGAATGCGGACGTATTAAGGCTTCTCGGATTGAAAGAACTTACAAAACCTGCTTATCGGCTTGATGAAATTATAGGGAAACAATGTGCGGAATAGTTGGTTTTTCAGGTATCGCAGAAAAAGACAGCAGAACAAAATTCATAGACCTTTGCCGCCAGTCTTGTATCCGTGGTGTACACGCATTCGGAATTGCGTACCATACAACGGATGGGGTTGCCGTGTTCAAAAGCACTGATTTTGATGAAGTAATCGTAGCTATACCCGACCCGTTGCCACGAAAAATCATTTTCCATAACAGGTATTCCACAAGTGGAGATTACCGAATAATGGAAAACAACCAGCCGATATTCATAAACGGGAACGCGCTTGTGTTCAACGGCACTGTTGACATGGGTACGAAAGCGGAAATGGAAGCGCGTCACGGCATCAAAATGCAGACGGACAACGACGGCGAGATAGTATTGCTTGATGTTTTGGCAGGAAAGCCGTTTGCCCACATACGAAACTCCGCTGCGACGTTTGCAGGCGTGTTTTTGGGAAAAGACGGCAATATGTTCGCGTTTCGCAACGATTTACGCCCTCTCTGGTGTCTGAATGAGAGAGGATGCAAGTTTATATGTTCCACGATTGATATTGCCGTCAGGGCAAAATTCGGCAAAAACAACTGCACTCCTGTTGAGCCACTAAAATTGCTTTATCTATGACAAACCGCATCGAGGAATACATACAATACCACGTTGACAGCAGCAGGGCGTTGGATATAGACCCACAGGTAGAGGCAATCCAATACATCTGCAATAGGTTTGAGCTGAACATTGAACAGCGTTTGTGGCTGTGTTTCCTGTTCAGCACGAATTATTGTGTTCCTACGACGTATTTCATGTACAATGAATTTCCCGACTTCGCCACGGTTGATGTAGGACGATTGCAAAGGTGGTGGCAGGAAAATAGGGAAAAGCTCATTTTCACCACCGACAGGGCTTGGATAAGAAGCCGAAACCAGTTTGTAAATGTATTCTGCTCATACCGAGAACAGGTAAGGAAGTGGGGAAAAGGCCAAATGAGCCAGTTCCTCGCCATATCACTGGCTTTAGACGGAGCAAGCGACAAGTACACGGCATACGACAATTTGAGACGGAATTTCGGCATTCTCTTGTTTGGCAGGTTTACAATGTTCCTATATTCAGAATTGCTTTACAATGTCTGTGGCTTCAAAGTCGGCGTTCGGTTTGATTTGAGAGAAGCGGAAAGTAGCCGAAACGGTCTTGTTTTCGCACTCGGATTGGAAAACGTAGCCTATACTGGCAGGACGGGCAAGACGTTGCCGTCCGAAATGATGGACTACCTAAACGACGGTCTCCGATATATAAGCTCACGCATTCAGGACTTACCAATACTACCGAGGCATAAGACACTTTGGAGCATTGAAACGACATTGTGCGCATACAAGAAGCACAAGCTCAACAACAGGCGGTGGGTCGGCTACTACATTGAGCGGATGAGAAAAGAGATAACCAAACTTGAAGCGGCCACGGACAAACGACACGGAGGCGGTGTATGTTGGCTTCCATTATGGCAGTTCAGAGCCGAAACATACGAAAAGAAATACCTGAAAGAATGGCAGTGAAAGTTATATACATAGCAGGCGTTCCAGCAAGCGGCAAGTCCTCATTGATGAAGTTAGTCCGTGACAACCTATTTGCGGACAGCAAAGAGTTCAAGCACGGGCTGTGCAGGGGCATTGAGAGCTGCGATGGAAAATTCAAGATGCTTGGAGTGTTTGACGGCTCTTTGTTCGAGGGTACGGACAAACTCGGCATGACAGTGATAAACGACGCATTGCAATACATCGGAGCGTTGCAGGCGGCAGGGAGCAAAACGGTTGTCTTTGTCGAGGGCGACAGGCTTTTCAACATACGCTTCCTAAGCAAGACCCACGCACTCCTGTTGGTTATCGACGCAAACGAGGCAGTCTTGAAATGGCGGCACATAGAGCGAGGTGACACCCAAACCGAGACATTCCTGAAAAGCCGTCGCAGCAAGGTAGAGAATTTTATCGCAAGATACAAGGTCAGGCGCATTTGGAACAATACGCCTAAAGACCAAGAGCGCATATTGTCGTACATTCTAAAAACTGCGCGTGAATATGTGGACTGAAAGCAACTATCAGGACAGAGCAGTAAAGGACATCTGTTATAACTGCGGCTCAAAGACAGCTAAGAAGTCTTACAGCTTCTTTAAGAGAATGGAATACCTGACAGGCGGCAAGTCTTTGGAAAAGGTGTTGTGCAGTGTTTGGTATCTCGACGGAGTTCCAGCCGCATTCTTTTACGCAAACAAAAGCCGAAACCATGTGCGGCTCATTGAAATAGCCGTCAAGAAAGACCTGCAAGGCAAAGGAATAGGCAGAAAGATTCTTTTCCGTTTGCTCTCGCTCATGAAAGAACACAGGATGGACACTTTAACGTTCCGAACGCCGATAAACGAACAGGCGCAATTCTTTTGGCTTAAAATGGGTGCAAGGATAACGGGTATGAAAGGCGATGACTACGAAATGGAATTGAAAATAAAGATATAAAGCTATGGCATATTATCAAAGCCCACGATGGAGCAACGAGATAGCGGATTGCTCCATGCCGATGACGTTCGACACGTACAGCAACTGTTCATTCGGCTGTATGTATTGCTTCTCGCAGTTTCAACGAGGCGTAGGAGACAGCAAGGAAGCGTACCTGCACAAGGAGGTAAAGGCGGTGAACGTGGAGAAAATCAAGAAGATGTTCACCGACCCCGACAACCACGCTGGCCAGTTCAAGGAGTACATCAAGCAGCGAAAGGTGATGCAGTGGGGCGGACTGTCAGACCAGTTCGACGGCTTCGAGAGGAAACGCGGCGTGACGTTGGAACTTTTGCGCTTCTTCAAGGAGATAAACTACCCTCTGTGCTTCTCGACAAAGGCCACGTGGTTTACGCAGGATGAGCGTTACATGGAGCTTATCCGTGGGCAGAAAAACTGGAACTTCAAATTTTCGATTATCACGCTTGACGAACGCAAGGCGCACGTGATAGAGCGCGGTGTTCCGACACCGCAGGAACGGCTGGAAGCCATACGCAGGATTGCGGAGGCGGACGCGGGCGGAGCGACATTGCGCCTACGGCCTTTCATCATCGGCATATCCACGCCGTCATACTTGCAGCTGATAAGGCAGGCGCACGAAAAGGGCGCAACGGCCATGAGTACGGAGTTCCTGTGCGTGGAGCAGCGCAGCCCGACGCTCAAAGAGTTCATGCCGACCATAAACGAACTGGCAGGCTTTGACGTGATGGCATTTTACAGGCGTTACAGCGTATCATCGGGATATTTGCGCCTGAACAGAAAAGTCAAACGGCCATTCTTCGAGAAGATGAAGCACCTCGCAGACGAGCTTGGGATGCGTTTCTACATATCGGACGCGCATTTTAAGGAATTGTGCTGCAACGGCTCGTGTTGTGGTTTGCCGCCAACGTGGAACTACTCGCGCGGCCAGTGGTGCGAGGCGTTGCAGATTGCAAAGGGCAGGCCGTCAGGAGAGGTGTGCTGGAACGACGTGCGCGGCGACATAGAACAGATCGTGTCGTCGTTTGAATGGTCGAGGGCGCAGGGCTTCAACTGTAACAGCAGCGAAAGACGGGCGAAGTTCTACGGAATGACGATGGCCGACTATATGCACTGGCTATGGAACAACCCACAGGCAGGGCAAAGCCCGTACAAGCTGTTCGAGGGCGCACTTGTGCCGTCAGGAAAGGACGCAGAGGGGAACATCATATACAAGTTTAACGGAGCGAGGTTTTGACAATGAGTTACGCGAATAAAACGAGCATGAAAGACTACCGTCAGGCGCAAATAGTCCGTATGGACATCATCAGCCGACTGTACAAGCGCGGTTATTCCTACCGAGAGATACGGGCTGAGGTGATGGCTCGGCTGGACTTGCAGTCGTATTCGCTAAGGACTGTTAAAAAGGACGTTGAAAGGTTGCTTGCCGAATGGAGGGAGACAAGGATTGAGAACACGGACTATGCCCTGCAGCTGGAACTGCAACGCATTGATGACCTGTTAAAGGAGGCATGGGAGGCGTGGGAAAAGTCCAAACAGGAATATGAAAAGCGAAAGGCGAAACAGATAGGCGTGCCAAACCCCGATGACGAACGAGGGGGTGGCGGCGGTGTCGTTACGCTCAAAATGGAACAGACGGCAGAAAATGTAAGCCCGTGCGGCGACCCCCGTTTCCTCGAACTTATACACAAGTTATTGATGGAACGCAGGAAGTTGCTCGGACTATACAGCCCCGACAAGACAGAGGTGACGGGCGATTTCTCGTTTGCAAACCTATTGATGCAGACAGGCGTAATAGATGAGCAGGAATGAAGATACGGTACGCAGGAACGCAGACAAGCTCTTCAAGTCATGGAGAGAGGACTGGAACAAGTTTATAAGGGAGGCACTGGGAGTGACGCTTGATGAAGAACAACAGGCAATAGTCGCGGCGGTGCAGACCAACAAACGGGTATCAGTACGCAGCGGAACGGCACGGGGCAAGGATTTCGTGGCCGCTTGCATTGCCGTATCTTTCCTTTACCTTACGCCGAGGTGGAACAAAAAGGGCGAAATGGTGGAAAACACGAAAGTAGCCCTGACCGCACCGACGGACAGGCAGGTCAAGAACATTATGATGCCTGAAATAAGCCGATTGTTCAACAGGGCGAAGAAAAGAGGATTTGTGCTACCTGGGAGGCTGAACACATACGACATCCGCACGGACAATGACGAGTGGTTTTTGACGGGCTTCAAGGCAGACGAACACAACCACGAGGCATGGTCGGGCTTCCACGCCGTCAACACGATGTTCATTGTGACGGAGGCGACGGGTATCAGCGATGACACATTCGCGGCCATTGAGGGAAACTTGCAGGGCAACTCGCGCATAGTGCTTGTGTTCAACCCTAACACGGTTGTCGGGTATGCGGCAAGGTCGCAGAAGTCCGCACGGTGGACGCGGTTCTGCCTGAACAGCCTCACAGCCCCGAACGTTGTACAGCACAAGCTGCTATATCCCGGCCAAGTGGATTACGACTGGGTGAAAGACAAGCTGGAAAACTGGTGTACGCGGATAACGGCTGATGAGGTGCAGGCGGAAATGGACGATTTCGAGTTTGAGGGGCAGTGGTATCGCCCCGAAGATTTGTTTCGGAAGAAAGTCCTTGGGCAGTTCCCGAAAGTGTCCGATGACATCCTCATTCCCGCGCAATGGCTTGAACTGGCGCATCAGCGTTGGGAACAGGTCAACGGGCGAGAGCCGCTTAGGCAGGAAATACGTATGCTGGGCGTTGACGTGGCAGGAATGGGTCGCGACTGCACCTGCTTCGTAGAGCGAAAGGGCGCGTGGGTGTCGGAGTTCCGCGCACACAACAGCGGAGGGTCGGCAGACCACATGAAGATTGCAGGGCAGATAGCAGCATACAGGCGCAGGCAGATTGAGGCGTATGTCAGCATAGACACCATCGGCGAGGGTGCAGGCGTTTACAGCCGCTGCATCGAGGTTGACGAAAAGGACTACATCATCAGCTGCAAGTACAGCGAGGCGGCAAAAGGCCACAACGGAAAGCCGCTCACGGACGTTACGGGGCAGTACGAGTTTATCAACATGAGGGCGTATCTG
Organism: uncultured Prevotella sp.; assembly: GCA_944320235.1. Taxonomy (GTDB): domain Bacteria; phylum Bacteroidota; class Bacteroidia; order Bacteroidales; family Bacteroidaceae; genus Prevotella. The sequence continues at coordinate 82,692 of CALUGQ010000002.1, read as the reverse complement.
TTTTGGTGCGTCCGCGACTGGCTGAACCCGAAGAATGACACGGGGGCGATGTTGCCGCCCGATACCCAGTTTGATGAAGAAGCGACGGAGATAAAGTGGTCGTTCCGCTCTGACGGGCGCATCATAATCGAGCCGAAAGAGGACATCAAGGAACGTTTGGGCAGAAGCCCTGACAAGTTCGACGCACTCGCCAATACGTTCTACCCGATACAAACGAGAAAGCGGATAGACCTCGACAGGCTCGCTCGGATGATTGGGCGGTAACAAAGGGCGGCAAAATATTCTGCAAAATGGTAACATTTGACATCAAAATATTCAAGAGCTATGACGATTGAGGAAATATTGAATTCAGAAGGCACGGCGGCGCAGAAGATAGCCGCTCTGAAAGAAAAGACAATCAACGTGCCGATGTGGACAGGCCGTGAGGGATTGGTGCGGCAGTACGACCCGACCAAGCACCCAGTGATGAACAAGGCGAAGTACCCTGACATTGTGAACGCGGACGGCTTCCAGCCAGTGACACGGGTAACGTGCGACTTGCAGCGGCTCGCCGTAAAGCGCATGACGGAGCTTGTCACGGGCATACCAGTGAAGCGTGTTTACCAGCCAGAAAACGAGCGGCAAAAGGAGGTGGCTACGTACCTCGAAAAGATTTTTATGAAAAACCGCATCGACAGCGTGAACATCGAGCGGTGCAACATGCTTTTCGCAGGATGCGAGGTGATGACGCTATGGTACGCCGTGGAGCAGCAGCACACCGCCTACGGCTTCAAGTCCGACCTGAAATTGCGTTGCAGGAACTTCTCTCCTATGTTCGGCGATGAACTTTACCCGTTGTTTGACGAGTACGGCGACATGGTAGCGATGTCGGTAGCTTACACGCGCAGGAATGCCCGAAAGATTGTGCAGTATTTCGACTGTTATACGGCCACGCGCCATATAAAGTGGAGTACGCAGAACGGCGACTGGGAGGCCGTGGAGGATGAGCCGATAACTTTGCAGAAGATACCGTGCATTTATATGTACCGCCCCACGCCGATATGGGAAGATACGTCACGGATAGTTTATGAGATAGAATGGGCATTGAGCCGTAACGGAAACTATCTGCGCGAGAACTCGAAGCCGTTGTTTGTGGTATTCGCGGATGAGGAAGTTGGCTACGGAAAGGAAAAAAGCCCCGACAAGGAATTTAAGGCCGTGGCTCAATATCCAGCCAACGGAAAGGCGGAGTATGTCACGTGGCAGCAGGCCGTAGAAAACTTGAAGTTCTACGTGAATGAGCTACGCAACCTTTTCTTCACGCAGTTGCAACTTCCCGATTGGAGCTATGAGAAGATGTCGCAGCAGGCATTGTCGGGCGAAAGCAGGAAACAGCTCTTTATCGATGCGCAACTGAAAGTGAAAGACGAAAGCGGACGGCTCATTGAGTTCTTTGACCGCGAGGTGAACGTTGTCAAGCAGTTCTTGAAAGTCATGCTCGGAGACAGCTACGCAGCCGACATCGACGCGCTGAATGTAGAGGTGCAGATAACGCCGTTTACGATTACAGACGAAAAGGACACCATCGACAAGCTCCTTGCAGCCAACGGAGGCGAACCCATCATTTCGCAGCGCGAGTCGATAGAGCAGCTTGGATGGTCTGACGATGTTGACAAGACATTGCAGGAGATACGGGAACAAAATGTGTCCGACATATTCGAGCCGACCGAATAAGCAGGAATGGAAAGACGGGGAAAGAAAACGGCTGAACGGCCAAAATACACTTGCCGCGACTGCGCCAACAGCTACGGGTGGTGCAGCAAGGCTCTTGACGGAAGCCTTATCTTGTGCAGATGCAAACACTACACGGATGGGAAATGGTGCAAGTTCCTGAAAGACCCTCAATGCGAAAACTTCATCAAACGAAAGGAGGCAGGCAATGGCTAAGATGAACAAATACGACAGCCAGCACTGGCGCAACCAAGCTGCATACGAGCGTCAGGTAGATGCGATATACAGGGCGGCGGCAAAAGAAGCGGCGGCACTCGGCGTTTCTATCAAGGATTTCAACCCCGACAGGCTGTTTTCTTTCTCCGACTACCCCAATACACGGAAGAAGATAGAAAAGCTCCTCAGCGACCTGCAAACGGGCATTATGGCCGTCATAGTGAACGGCATACGGAGCGAATGGACGCTTGCCAACCAGAAGAACGACGAACTGGCAAGGCAGGTGTTCGGTGACAATGTCGGCAAGCTGACAAAGGAGCAGGAACGCCGATATTTCAGCACCAACGGGGCGGCGCGTGACGCATTCATCAAGCGAAAGACGGACGGCCTCGGACTGTCTGACAGGGTGTGGAAATACACGAACCAGTTCAAAGATGAGATAGAACTGGGGCTTGACCTCGGCATCCGCAGCGGACGTTCGGCAGACGAACTGAGCCGCGATTTGCGCAGCTACTTGCAGCATCCTGACAAGCTGTTTCGGAGGGTAAGGAACAAGCACGGGCAACTCGTACTCTCGCAGAGGGCAAGGGCATACCATCCTGGGAGGGGTGTTTACCGAAGCTCTTATAAGAACGCTCGACGGCTGGCCGCGACCGAAACGAACATAGCGTATAGGACGGCAGACTACGAGCGGTGGCAGCAGTTCGACTTCGTTGTTGGGATTGAGATAAAGTTGAGCAACAATCATCCCGAACCCGACATCTGCGATGACCTCAAAGGCCGCTACCCAAAGGACTTCAAGTTTACGGGGTGGCATCCGCATTGCCGTTGCCATGTGGAAACGGTACTGAAAACGCCTGAAGAGCTGATTGCCGACAACAGGCGCATCATGGAGGGCGGAAAGCCAACCGAAACAAGCGTGAACACGGTCGCGGATGTGCCGCAGGCATTCACGGACTGGGTGGAGGCAAACAGGGAACGCATGACGGCGGCGAAGTCCTTACCATACTTCATCCGCGACAACAGCAAGTATGTTGAGCGCACGCCCAAAGCGACAACTCAGAGCCAGTTAGAGGATGTGTTGCAGTTGGCGGAAAAAGCAAGCGTGGAATATCTTGCCGTGTCCGAGCTGTCAAAGACGCTCACGGAAGATGAGATAATAAGCAGGGTAAGCGGTGGAGATTTGACAACAGGGTCTTGCTCGTCGTTGGCTTTCACTTACGCAGGTAACAGGTGCGGTTTTGACGTTCTTGATTTCAGGGGCGGAATGAGCCAAAGTTTTTTCAGCAGAACTGGTAACATCATGTCCATTGCGGAAAAGGTCGGCGGCACGGTTGCAAAACACACCAACGACTATAAGAAAGCGAAAGACCTGCTTAAAACGACGCAGATGGGAAAAGAGTATTATTTCACGTGCGGCTCACACGCGGCCATTGTCAGACGGACGGAAACGGGCTTTGAGTACTTGGAGCTTCAATCGCCATACGTCAATGGCTTCAAGCCTTTGGATGAAAATGTGCTGAAACGCAGGTTTGCCGCAAAAAAATCTCACACCGTGTATGGCACAAAGTGCGAGACAAGGGACTGCATTATTGACATAGACCTGTTACGCAAGGATAGCGGATTCAGGCGAATGCTGGGCTACATCAACACAGCAAAAGACAAACAGAGGAAAGGAAAGAGCGGAACGACAAGGTAGGCTATTGCCTGTCTTTGAAGAAGTCACGCCAGTACGGATTTTCCTTGTCGAAAATCCGCCTTTCTTCCTCCGTGAGGTTGTGCGGATAGTCGGCGAAAAGGTTGTATATTTTCTTCTTGTCGAAAGAAAACAGGAACTCGCCGATGTTATCGACATTATCCACCCAAAAGATGGTGTCGCCGTCGTTGTTTTTGTAAAAATCGTACTCCATGTTGCAAATTTACTTCTTTTTCTGTGATTTACGATACAAAACGTGCTTGGAGATTACACACAAACGGGTTGCCTTGGGGTGCGCCTCGTCAATGTTCGCAGCCCACAGGGCTTCGAGCCGACAGCCAATCTCGGAAGGGTCGAACATCTCGTAGATGGCCGCGAGCGACCCAAAGTAGAACTCCGTCGCGCCACCCTCCTTGGGGTGGAAAAACTGTACCTTTATCAGGGATGCAGCGGAAAGTGTAGTTAACTTCTTCATTTTTTGTCTCTCGTTGTCTTAAATGTTGCAGACGGAGAAGTACCCACCCAGTAGGTAAATCTTCCGTCTGCGCTGTCTATTTTACGTTATTCCTTGCGGTAGTTGAAGATTGTCCCCTCGTCATAGCTTGCGGTAAGACCAGCCAGCTCGGAGTTGCGGTAAGGCTCGCCGCTTGGGAGGCAGACGGTGTACAGGACGTTGTCGTACATGCAATGGCACAAGCCACGGCGCGACACCTCGCTCTCGATGTCGGAAAACCAAACGTTGGAGGGCTGCTTCTTTTCGCCGTTGTAGTTGAAGTATAGCCCCGACACCTTTATAGGCTTGCGGACAAGGTTGTCAACGGTCATGGAGGCGCGGTGACGCTTTATCTTCCGAGCCGCTTCCTCGCCAAAGAGGGAAAGCACAATCTTTATTGCTTCAAGGTCGCCGTCCCACGCGATGCAACACTCATGGTTGTTGTATTCGTAAACGTACACCTCCTGCGGGTCGCATTCGGCCTTTATTTTGGCGTCGATACTTTCGTAGAACTCGAACAGGCGTTTGGCACCGTCTTTTGTGCCGAAGCCGCCAGCACCGACGCGCACGAGCTTTTCGCCATCGGCCAATGGACGGATGGACTTCAAGCCCTCCGCAAACTGTTCGCTTGAAAAGGCGAAGAACACGTCGAATTGCTTCGTGTCGACGTGAGACTGTTCGTGGAGAAGCTCGCGGTAGCGTTTGAGGGTCTTGGCATTTTTATATTCCAAGACACCGTCGTTGTCCCAGTTGGGAGCAAATTCAAATTCTGTATTCATTGTTGTTGTGGATTAAAAGATTTTCAGATAGTATTCTATGCTTTCTTTCAGGGAAAGGGCGAAAGCAATACCCTTGTCTCCGAATGCCTGAGCCTCTGAACAGATACCGTCCTTGTAGGTCAGACAGGCGAAAGTACCGTTAGGCAAATCGACGCTAAGACGGGGATTGCCCCAGTGCATGTCGATTTCGATTTTCGGGCGGCGTTTATTCTCGTCGATTTCGTCCTCCCACAAAGGCAGGATGTACTTGTGTGAGACAACGCGCACAGGCTCTTTTGAGGTGGCCGCGATAAGGCGGTTAGCCCAAAACCAGCTACGACTGGCATCAAGCACGGTAAGACCCAAATCAATGTAACCGAGCTGTTCGGCAAGGTTTTTCGCTACGACCAGCATAGCGGCGTTTACATCATCGTTTCTCATTGTTGTTGTGGAATTTATTGTTAGACATTTGGTAATTCACAGACTGCGACACGGAAGCCAGCGCGGATAAGTTTCGGAAGCTTGTAGTCAAGTTCCGACAAAGGGAAGCTCGCGGACTTGACGGAAGTATCAGCGTCTATTTGAAGCGGCTCGACTGGCAAGCCAAGACGTGAACGGGCGATGTCGGCATCACGCCCTATCATGGTGTAGAACTCATCACCGCGACGGAACAGGAAAACGGCATCGGGATGTTCCTCGCGCATACGTTTCAGGTATTCCAGAATTTTCTTTTCCATAGCCTTAAAAATTAGCTTTGAGTTTAAGTTGCCTGAGCACCTCGCGAAGCTCGCTGTCGGTGTACTTCTTTGCAACCTCCAAGGGGACGCAGTTGTGGTTGGCGGCGATTTGTATCGCACGTTCTTTTGAGACCTTTGGGAGTGTTCTAAATGCTTTCATAATCGGATTGTTATTTGACGTAAAACGAAACTTGAAGACCGCGACGGAGCTTGCAGACACATTTGTCTAGCAGGCAGTTGAAAGCGCGTTTGAGCAGCTTGTTCAGCATGTCAACACCGACGAGGGCGACAATACCAGCGACACCGACGAGCTTGTTAATTTTACGACCCTCGTTGTCAACGCCGTAAACCTTAATACGGAAGTTGCGGTTGATGCAACTTGTTGTGTAATTCAAAACGCTATTCTTTTTCATATCAGCTCTATTTTTTTGTTGTTGTGAAAGTGATTATTTCGTAATCATACCGCAAAGGTAATGCGTTATTTTCAAATAACAAAATAAATTCGCGGTTTTTTCTAAACTTTTTTGTTGATTGTTACATAATCGACAGATTTCAAAAGTGGAAACATCAAAATAAAAATTGCAAATTTCGCTTATAATATAATCATTTTCAGCGGAAATCCGTTATCTTTGCATAAACTAATTAGTTGACATTATGAGAAAAGAGTTATTCGAGGCATTGAAAGCCAAATTTCCGGGGGTCAATGCAAACGTGCTGAACAGGATTGCCGACAAGCTCGCCAAGACTGTAACGACTGCCGAACAGGTCACAACTGCCGTGGCAGGGGTGACGCAGGAGTTCATCGACATCATCGAGAGCTACGGTGATAGTAGGGCAACAGAGGCACAGCAGACAGCAGTCCACAACTACGAGCTGCGTTACGGCCTGAAAGACGGCGTAAAGCTCGAAAACGGGGGCGGTACAGACGGAGAGCATGGTACTGAAACCGAGCAGAACAAAGGCGCAGGAGAGGGAGCAGAGCAAGTTCCAGCATGGGCAAAGACGCTCATTGATACCAACAAGGCGTTGAGCGAGCGGATAGCCAAGATGGAAACGGAGCGCATGACCTCGACACGCAAACAGCAACTCAACGAGGTAATAGGGAGACTTCCCGAAAACCTGCGGAAAGCCTACGAGCGCACGCCTGTTGACAACATCACCGATGATGAGTTTAACACCCTGATTGGTGATATTACAAAGGAAGTTGACGGCATAGTGAAATCGACGGCGCAGAGAGGGGCTGTATTCGGTCGCCCGTCCGCAACGGGCAATCAGGGTAATCAGGACGGAACATTGACCAAAGAGCAGGAAGCAGCTATCGCACACCGCGACAGCAAGCCGACCTCGGACGGACAGCCGTTCTAATGTCTAACAATTCAAAACCATAGAAAGATGGGAATGACAGTGAAAAGAAACCGAGACACAAGAACGCCTCGCGTTATCATGCACAAGGTCGCCGACATCAGGGGCGGCGTGTCTGTCTATTCTTCCGACCTTGGCGGCGACTATCTCCGTGAGGGCGCAGTTTTGAGCGCAGCCGACGAAAAGGGCATCTGCCACGTAGTCAAGATTGCACAGGTAGTTGCGGAAGTCGGAGCAAGCGATACTCAAATCAAGGTCGCCAAATTTCACAATTTCGCCGTCGGCAATTTCATCATGTCGGATGTTGGCGGAAAGGCGTATGCCATTACGGCGATAGACACCACGTCGAGCAAGACCTACGATACGATAACGATAGGCACGGCCATCGGAGCTGTTGCAAAGGACGGCTTCATCATCGAAGCAGCCGCGCAGTCGGCTGACACTTCGTCGGCGTTGAAGTACGTGCCGCAGACCATTGTCGGAACGGGCAAGCCTTTTGCCAAAGGCAGCAACATCGACACGGACGCATGGCTCATGGCCGTGACAAAGGGCAATCCGCTACCTGAGTGCATTGCGGAACACCTGAAATGCATCATCAATTATTAACGTAAAACGCTATCATCATGGCAGGAACAATAGTAAACACGCTCATTCATGGGCTTACACAGCAGATGGTGCAGGCGCGGTTGAACACGGCGGACGCGAAGCCATTCACGTTCGGCACGTACTTCCCTGTGAAGAAAGTCAACGGCTTCATTTGGCGCACGTTGAGCAACCAGCTGGCCAAAAAGAATGTTGCCGCAGACCTGCACTCTGACAATGGCACGATACTCCGCAAGCGGCGTCCGATATTCGAGAGCGCAAAGGGCGACATCCCGTTTATCAGCATTTCGCGTGAGCTGAGCCGCTCGGAGATAAAGGAGTATCAGACCGCGCTCGCATTCGCACAGGATGACGACGCTACGAAGCTCGTACAATACTGGGGCGATGACGTTGACTTCTGTTTCGTCGGCGTTCAGTCGGAGTTGGAGTTCATCGCATGGAAGCTATCTTCAAACGCTGGAAAGTTGGCGTTCACAACGACCACGAATGCGACATACGCCAACGAGTTCGATTTGGACTATGACGTGGATGAAGATATGAAAGTCAAGACAACCGTCGACTGGAACAACAAGGCTACGGCTGACATAATCGGTGACTTACGTACGTTCATCAATTTGGCGAAGTCAAAGGGTCTTAATCCAAAGTTTGCGTTCATTAACCTCGACGAACTGTACAAGATTGCGTCGGCAGACCAAATCATCAAGGCTTGTGCCTCGTTTGCGTCAAACGCACTGGGCATATCGCAGACACCCGACCTCACGCAGATTAACTCCATGCTCGCACGTCAGGCATGGCTCAACGGCATTCAGCTTAGGGTCATCGACCAAGACATCACGCGCGAGTTCACGGACGGAACGCAGACATCGGGCAACCCGTTTGAGAACAGCCGTATGATAATCTCGGAAACGGAGCGACTGGGTACGACGCAGTACGATGTGTTGCAGGAGAATGACGAGTTAATCCTACGTGCGGAACGCGCACACACCGTCATCAAGAAGTATGGCACCATCGAGCCAAAGAGCGAGGTGACGATTGGGCAGGCGGACGCAGTACCCGTATTCGATACGGCCTACCGCAACTTGTACGTGCGCACGGACGCAAAAGAGTGGGATGAGTAATAATTGACGTGATATGGCACAGACCGTTCTTGAAGCACTGAAAGGCATAAGCTCATACCCCATACCGCTGCGGACGCTTACTACCGTTGCGGACAAACGGGGGTTGCAGCTTATCGCAGAGGCCACGCAGGAAGTGTTGAGGGGCAAGGCGTTCAACCTTGCCGTGGCAGACCTCCTGCTGTGGCTCTCGATTGCACCCGACGTTTCGCAGGGTGGGCAGAACTATTCCTTTACAGACGAACAGCGCAAGCAGTTCCGCAACCGCGCCAACAGCCTGTACGGGGAATACGATGCGGCGGATGAAACGGGAACGCCGAAACCGATTTATGGCTACAAAGGAAACAGGATATGATTATCCAAAACGGAACTATCGAAGTAAAGGAAAAGACGGGTGGCGGCATAGACCCCGAAACGGGCTACGCCAAAAACCCGACATTCTCGTGGAGCGACCCGATACCATGCCAATGGACGGCCAACAATTACGACAAGCTCGGACGGGTAAACGGTGAGCATTTCACCGTTGCGCACTTCTCGGTGTTGATTGAGGAGCAGCCGTTTGAGGGCGTTGAACAGGTCAGGCTGAAAGACTTGGCAGGAAAGGAGCTCGGGGAGTTTTCCATCATGCAGATAGAGCCGTTGGAGGCGGTTTGCCAGTTGAGGATATTGGTATAGGAGGAACGCGGTATGCCCATCAGACAGATAACCCCGATGTCGGAGATAGACAGGTACACGGAGCAGAGGTTGAGAGGTCTTGAACAGGCCGTGATACGGACGCTGGCGTACTGTGGGGAGCTGTGCCTGAATGTCGCCCGTTCCACCAACTCTTATAAAGACCAGACGGGCAACCTGCGCAGCAGTATCGGCTACGTAGTGGCCGTTGACGGCAGGATAGTCAGCCAAAGTTCCTTTGAAACCGTAAAGGAGGGAGGCCAAGGCTCGAAGCAAGGTGCGGCGTTCGCAAAGCAGCTTGTCAGACGCTTTCCGAAAGGCATTTGCCTGATAGTGGTTGCAGGGATGGAGTATGCCGTACACGTCAAGAACAGAGGGTACGATGTCCTCGACAGCTCGGAACTTACGGCAGACCGCATTGTTCCGTCTATGTTGAAACAGCTCGGATTTAAGTAAGACTATGGCAAAGACATCGAAGCAGATACAAGGCGACATCTACGGGATGTTGACAGGCAGCAAGCTGGACGAACAGACTTCGGGTGAGGTCTATCGGGCAGGAATGAGGCCACGCGACAGCCGAAAGGAAGATGTGGTGGTGATTTTCACGGCTGGCCTTGCCGACCAAATACAGACGGGGGTCGTGACGGTACACATCTATGTACCCGACATCGACCCATACGGGAACGGCGTTTTGGTTGAGGACGGCGAGCGGCTGGAAGAAGTGGAAATCCTTGCGCAGGAATGGGTGGACAGCCTTACAGCGGGGGTGTCTTGCTACAAGTTCAAGCTGCAACAGACAATCTGCACGGAAGAAGCGGAGGGCATCAACCAGCATTACGTCGTGGTATGCCTGAAATACGAGTACTACGACGGGAAGAATTGAAATGTATAACAATTAAAATCATACGACTATGGCAGTATTATCATGGGGAAAGTGTCTGATTGAGATTACCACGTCCACAAACGGGTCTCCCAATGAGCCGTGGAAACCAATAGACACCCCGAAAGAGGGTACAACGCAGATAACGCCTACGGCGGGAACGGAAACGACAGCCACCGAAGAGGGCGGAGACCTTGTTGATGTAAGATACGGGAAAACCACTTACACGCTCGAATTTGACCTTTTCGTAAAGAAAGGCGGAACAAGACCGTTCGAAGATGTGGACGGCATCATTTCGGGCGAACACGCATTCCGTATCACGCCCGAAGATGAAGAGTGCGAGGGCAGCCAGATAGACCGTTCTGTCGTGAGATGCGAAGAGACTTACACGACGGCTGACGGCAAGCTGCTCCACTATGTAGCACGTTGTCTGAAACCAGCGTCAGGAAAGACCGTCAAGCCTTATACGAAAGTATCGTCGGACTGACTGGGGGCGTAAGATTGATAAGCCCCCAGTCTCTACGCCTTACCGCGAGTGGGGCTTTGAGGTTCAACAACCTGCACGTACATCTACATTGAGACGGCAAGGCCGTCCCGATGTCGGGAGAGAGAGAACAGCCCAAGCTGTCGGCTCGCAAGCGGTTCAATTCCGCTCTCTCCGCAAGTAACGAAATTTATCCGATATATGGAAAGAAAGACACTGGAAGAAAAGGTTGCCGATACCATCCTGCAAAAGTCGGATGAGATAACCATCGGCGAAAAGACATACAAGATAGCCCCACCGACAACGGCGACGCTCATACTTGCGTCGGAAGCGGTGTCGCGGCTACCGAAAACAGCCCTCGACCCGCAAAAGGTAGTCGAGGAAAGCCTATCGGTGGCAAAGGACTGCAAGGCGTTGGGCGAGATAGCCGCGATAATGATACTGGGCGCACGAAACCTTACGGAGACAAGAAAAGTCCGCGAGAGGCGCGAGAAACGGTGTCTGTGGGGACTTTTCAGGCGACACAAGTGGGTGGAGGTGGAAAAGACCGTTGACAGAAAGGCGGAACTTGCGCAGGAACTGCTGTACACGTATTCCCCGAAAGCCCTGAACATGATTGTCGGGGCATTGCTGCACAAGATGGAGTTAGGGGATTTTTTCGGGCTTACCACTTTCCTGACAGAGATAAACCTGCTGAGACCGACGAAAGTGGGAACTGGAGCGACAGCATCTGGGGAATAGTCGCAGGAACGGTCAAGGCATACGGGTTGCCGATAGACTACGTGCTTTACGAGATGAGCTATGCCAACATGGTACTGTACGGGGCGGTGTTGCCGTCTTACCGACACAAGGACGGCGGCAAGAATGGCGGCTCAGGAAAGAGGAAGAAGCAAGAGATCATCAGGGCGGACGACCCAAGAAACAAAGAAAAAGTTAGGCAATTTTTTGACAGCATAGAGTGATGGAAAACGACAACGGACGGATATATTACGGCACAGGCATTGACAACAGCCAGTTACGTGCGGACGCGGCGGAAGCGCGGAACGTCCTGCAAGGGATAGGCACGTCCGCCTCGCAGGAGGGTGACAGGATAGACGCGGCCATGAAGAAGATAGGCGCGTCGGTCGCAGGAGTGTTTGCAGTGTCAAAGGTCAAGGACTTCATTGTGCAAGTCGCAAACGTCCGTGGTCAATTCCAACAGCTCGAAGCAGCGTTTAAGGTGCTGACGGGCGATGCCGCCATTGCCGAAAATCTGATGTCGCAGTTGATACACACCGCCGCCACTACACCATTCGGCGTTACAGACATTTCCAACGCAGCGCGTCAGTTGCTCGCCTACGGTGTCGAAGCCGACAAGGTGAATGAAACGCTGATACGTTTAGGCGACATCTGCGCTGGACTTTCCATCCCTATTGGCGACCTCGCATATCTGTACGGCACAACGATGACGCAGGGGCGACTCTATACAGCCGACCTTAACCAGTTCTTAGGCCGTGGTATTCCTTTGGCCGACGAACTGGCAAAGCAGTTCGGGGTGGCGAAAGAGGAAATCCGAAAGATGGTTGAGGAGGGAAAGGTGGGCTTTCCCGAAGTGCAACAGGCCATCATCAACCTTACTAACGAGGGCGGCAAGTTCGGTGGCCTCATGGAGGCGCAAAGCAAGACCATTACAGGCCAGTTATCCAACTTGCAGGACGGCTTCGAGCAGATGTTTAACGAGATAGGCCAGTCCACACAGGGAATCATTTCTGAAAGCATCGGCCTTGTATCTACTCTTGTTGAACATTGGAGAGATGTCGGAGAGGCATTGATGGCCGTAATATCAACATACGGGGCGTACAAAGCAGCCGTATTGGCCACCGCAGCAGTGCAGAACACGGTCAAGACGGTAAAGCATACCGAAGAAGCGGCGCAGCTGTACGCCGTCATGTCGGCAGAGCAAAAGGCACAAATTTCCAAACTCAATCTATCCAAGACCTCGGAGGCATACTATACAGCCGTCAAAGCGGAGATAGCCGCAGAGATGGAGCGTCAAACGCAGCTGGCCGTCACCACGCAGGCGGAGCTGAACGCAGCCCGTGAGCGGTTGACGGCGGCGGAGGCGGCAAAGGTGGCAGCGGCGGAAAATGTCGCCGCCAAGAGAGCGGAGCTTGAAGCCGTCATACAGGAGGCCGCATCGGAACAGACGGCATCAGCACAGAAACGCATTGCCATTGAGAGCGAGGCACAGAGCCGCGCAGCCCTACGTGCGCAGAAGTTGCAGGAGCAGGAAGACGCTGCAATAGCACAGGCACGGGCGTTGAAAGAGGCGCAGGCCTCAAACGAGGTTGTCGCCGCAAAGAACAGGGAAATTGCGGCCATCAACGAAAAGCTCGTTGCGGCACGGGCGGAAGAAGTGCAGCACAGCCGAAACATTGTTGCCATCCGCAAGGAAATGGCAGCTACGGTTGACGAGACTACGTCTAAGAAAATAGCCAAGGCTCAAACAGCACTGGAAACGGCGGAAGAAAACCTCAATACCGCTTCAAAGGCAAGAAACACCGCAGCCCGTGAGGTAAGCAGCAAGGCGGCATTGCTCGACAGCACCGTGCGCCGTGCAAACACGGTAGAAACAGCGGCAAATACGGCGGCGCAGGCGGCAAATGCCACCGCTACTGGTGTGTTGTCCGTAGCCAAAACAAGGCTCACGGCGGTTGCGGCGCGGCTTAACGCCGTCATCATGGCGAACCCGTGGGCGTTGGCTCTCGCTGGTGTTGTCGCCCTTGGATATGGGATATACAAGCTCGTGACGTACCAAACGGACGCAGAAAAGGCGCAAAAGAGGCTCAACGACGCGACAAACGAGATGAACAAGTCCGTTGCCTCGGAACGTGTTCAGATAGATGCCTTATTCGCCCGACTGCAAGCCGCGAAGAAAGGGACGAACGAATACGAGGCCGCGAAGAAAGCCATCATCGACCAGTACGGAAAGTATTTGGAGGGGCTAAGCTCCGAGGTGCGTTCGCTCGAAGATGTGGCGGCGGCTTACAATGCGGTAAAGGATGCAGCTATTGCAGCGGCCAAGGCACGTGCATTGGAGAAATCCACGCAGGAAGCCGCAGACACATATGCGGAAACGGAAGCCGAGCAAAAGGATGAGCTGTACGAGTTCCTGAAAAAGCAGTACGGCAACAGAAAGAACAAACAGGGCATGAGCCTCGTTGAGAACTATTACGCACAACTTGTTCCGATATTGGAGGGCAGGCAGGGCGTTAAGCTGAACGAGAACTTTGCCAAGCAGTTCGACAGGACGCACTACATTCCAGGCGACCCGATGACGGGCATAGGCTCGTACACCTACACGACTAACGAGCTGAAAGAAATCCTCAATGAAGCGGCCAAGGCTCGCAAGATATACAACGACACCATGCAGGAGGCCGAGCGTCGCTTTGGCACCGCTCCTGAAACGAAGCAGGGCGATGACACGCCCAAAGAGGTAGTCAAGAACAAAGCCTACTGGGAAAAGTACCTCAAAGAGCAGCAAGGATTGCTCGACGCGATGACAGAGGCCGAGCTGAAAACGAAGAAAGCCGCAGAGATACGCAGGAACATTGCGGAAGCACAGAGCCACATCGACAGCTACAGCGTGTCAAAGCAGACGCGGTCGGGTGCAAGGACGCAACGGGAAGTTGAGCGTGTTGAAGACCAAACCGCAGAGCGGACGCAGAAAATCGACGAATACAAAGACGCGGTTATCGCTGCCAATGCGGAAGCGGAGCTGGAAATCCGCCAGCGTGAAATCGAGAACATGGAAGATGGGTACGAGCGTCAACGGGCGCAAATCAAGCTCAACTATGACCGTCTTATCGCTGAAAACAAGAAGCGTGAGCAGGATATGATAAACGCCCTCGCCGATACAAAGGTGCTGGAATGGCAGAACGACAACCCAAAGGCTACAAAGGCCGAAACCATCGCCTACCGCGCATCGCTCAACCTGACCGTGGCCGACCTCACACAGGAACAGCGCGACCAGCTGGAAGCCTACCAAAGGCTGGCCGACGAAAGCCGAGTGAGGGGCAACAAGGAAGCACTGAACGCCATGCTCCAAGACAGCCTGACATACGAGCAGCGCAGGGCGCAGATAGCGGAAGAATACCAAAAGAAGATTGAAGCCCTGTACGAGCATGACGAGAACGGCGCACGTGTCAAGGATGAGAGCGGCAACGACAAGCTCAAAGAGGGTGTCACGCAGGGGAATGTTGACGAACTGAACTATCAGCAGGAACAGGCGTTGGAAGCCGTTGACGAGCAGTTTGCGCAGCGTGAGGAAACATACAAGGCATGGTGCAACGAGATAGCAAACCTCACGCTCGAACAGCTCATGGCCATACTCGAGCAGGCGGGAGCGGAACTTGACAAGGCGAAAAAAGATGGTGCTGACGGACAGCAGCTTGCAACCGCACGTGCAAAAGTGACAACGGCCAAGAATAAGGTTGCAGAAGCAAAGGCGAAAGAGAACTTAAACCCCGACAAACGCAGCATAAAAGAATGGGAAGATTTGTACAAAACACTCAACGAATGCGAAAAGCAGTTTGAGGACATCGGTAAGACTATCGGCGGTGTTGCAGGGGAAATCATACAGGCCGCAGGGGAAATAACATCATCCGCGCTCTCCATGATTAACGGCATAATGCAGTTGACACAAGCGACTACCACAAGTATAGGAGGCGCGGCCACAGCAGCGTCAAAGGCAATACAGACCGTTGAGAAAGCATCCGTAATCCTCACCATCGTAACAGCCGCGATGCAGATTGCGACAAAGATTGTCAGCTTGTTCAATGATGACGACGAAAAGCAGGAAGAAATCGAGGCACTGCAAGACCGCATAGACCAGTTGCAATGGGAACTTGACAACGCCGAAGTGATACAGTTGCAGAACAACTCATTTAATGCGATAGACAAGCTGAAAGAGGTCATTTCGGAAACCACGGACGAAGTGATAGAATTATATACGGCTTCTAACAAGTTCAACAATGCGTTTTTCAACAAACTGGTGGCAATGCGTCATCAGTCGGAGATAAACGAGAAATCCGTAGAAAAGTTGGTAAAGGCATACGCCAACGTATCATACACGGCCAATAAGTTCATCGGAGAGGGAAACACGCAGTACGACCAAGCAGGCAAACAGCTTGAAAACTACGCCCAGCAAATGATACTCATCCAGCAGCAGATAGACACGGAAAGGGATAATAAAGACCCGAACAACGGTCAGATACAGGAATGGGAGCAGAAGATACAGGAACTCGGGGCGGAAATGGAAGAGCTCGTGAACAGCCTTGTTGAGGACATCATGGGAGGGTCAAGCTCCGAAATCGCGCAAGAGCTGTCAGACGCATTTTTCGAGGCGTTCCAAAACGGAGAGGATTATGCCGAAGCGTGGGGCGACAAGGTGCAGGACATCATAGCCGACATCATGAAGCGTATGCTGGTGCAGAAGTTCCTTGAAGAGCCTCTTGGCGAGATTTTCGACAAATACAAGGCGATGTGGTTCAAGGACGGAAAGTTTGCAGGGATAGACGCGGTAATAAACAGCCTTGCAGGACTGGAAGCCGATTTGAGCCAAGTCGGTGAAGATTGGACTGCCATTTGGGAAACGTTGCCCGACAGCGTAAAGGAAATGCTGAACGCCGCCACGGATTCCGTGCGTGACACTTCCACGGGAGGCATAGCCAACGCCTCGCAGGAAAGCGTGGACGAACTCAACGGACGGGCGACAGCCATACAGGGGCATACCTACTCCATCAGCGAGAACACGAAACTGCTTGTGGCGAACTCCAGCCGCATACTGGAGAGTGTCCTGAACATCGAGGTTAACACGGACGGACTGGCAGCAAGGATGGAAACCGTGGAAAGTCACGTAAAGGAAGTGAGAGATACGATTAACGACATAGCCTTAAAGGGTATCAAGATAAAGTAGTGAGTTATGGAAGAGATTATAAGTCAGATTTACGCGCAATGGCGGCTCGCCAAGGAACAGGCACGGCAGGAATGCGAGATCCGCGCACTGCACAATTTGGCGGAAAGATACCGCCAGTGCGACATGTTCAAGGGTACGGAGCGCACGGTAGAGGAACTGGCCGAGGTGTTCATGTCGCCGCAGGGGTTGGAGTTCTGCATGAGATACCATTTCCCGAACTTGGCGACGTTCCGCCTGTTCAAGGGGCGTGGCGTGGAAAAGTACGGCATCTACATCGACGCTGGCACAATCACGCTGAAAAACCCCGAAAGGGCGATACTGATAGGCCATACTTCGGCCACGATATACTGCGACACATTGGAACGCCATGCGGTGACGCTCCTGCACGGGGCGAAAGCGTCAGTCAACGCCTCGAAATGGGCGGTCGTGCGCGTACAGGCGGAGCAAGGTTGCAGCGTCATTAAGAACACTTCGGGCAATGCGGTGATTATATGATAAACAGGTTGTTCATAGACGGCAACGACGCATACCTGCAATATGGCGCGTATGTGGTGAGCGGCGGCTGGAACGAGCTTGTCGCCTATCCTCCTTTGAAGTCGGTCGAGAGCAACGACTGGCAGGAGGAGGACGGCGTGGAAGCAGACCTTTCAGAGCCAGTGCTGAACACGCGCGAAGTGTCAGTGAAGTTCGCCTTTGGCGGTCTTTTCAGCCGTTTCTGCCTGTTTATAGAGCTACTTTCAGACGGGGCGTACCATGACTTCGATTGCGCCTACATCGGGCGGAAATACAGGCTGAGGATGACGCAGCAGCCGAACCTCGACATCGCAAAGGCTCTCGGAACGGCGACAATCAAGTTCGCCGACGATTTCCCGATGCAGGGCTACGAGTACAGAGTTCCGTCGAGCGGTATGCCAGTCTGTGACGATTACCTGATTGACAACGCGCCGACAACGAATTACGGGCTACGGGTGTTGCAAGGAACGATGTCGGAGATAATGAAGCCAGCCGCAGTGAAACAGAACCTCCTGCGCAACATAAAGACGCTTTCGGGCGCGATATACGACGGCAAGGCGGTGACGTTCAAATCTAAGGACGTGAAGCTGAAATGCCTGATGAGGGCGGAAACGCTCGACGGGCTATGGCGGAACTACGACGCATTGCTGTACGACCTGACGCAGCCCGAAGAAAGGCTGCTGACCGTGAGGGAGCTGGAGCAGGACTTCCCGTGCTACTACAAGTCGTGCCAAGTGTCGGACTTCTACCCCGACGGGAGAATATGGCTCGCGTTCACGCTGACACTGACATTCACGGGCAGTTTCAGGCTTGACGATACCGACTTTGTGCTGGCCACCGAAGATGGCGTGATAGTGTTTACGGAAGATGGCGAAAACGCAATAGAGATGCTGCCCGACAAGTATTCCGCACGTTCAATGCAGCTTGTGAACGACAGGCTGCACATCCGGCTGACGGGGAACGGGAACATAAGGTTTAACGACTAATTCATGGAGCGATGAAAAAGATAAAAATATCGGAATTGCCGCTGTACCAGTCCTTAAAGGGGCTTTTCGTGATGGGTACGGACGTGAACAACAGAAGCGTAAAGGTCAATCTTGAGTTTATCGAAACGGAAACGACCGAGGCGGTCAAGCAGGCAACAAAAGCGGCATCGGAAGCAGAGGTTGCAACAGGGCTTGCAAACAATGCGACTAAGGCAGCTTCTGACGCGGCCAAATTGGCTTCGGAAGCAAAACAGAAAGCGGAACAGGCAGCTAAATCTGCTTCTGATGCGGCAAGTTTCGCCAATAATTCTGCATTGAATGCAGAGAACGCCACAAACACAGCAAACGCAGCTGCGCAGGCGGCACAAAAGGCCAAGCAGGACGCGGACGCGGCAACGAAAGCGGCGCAGGAGGCCACCGAAGCGGCTGATGAAGCGACGGTGGCGGCTGAAAAGGCCACGGAAAAGGTGCTTGACACGCTCGGCATACTTGTGCCTACGGGTCTGAAAGCGGAATGCCTTTCACGGCTGACAATCGGCAATGTGGAGCCGATCTACATCAAGACGGAGCTAACGCCCGAAACGGCGATGAAAAACCTGATTTTCATCAGCACGGGCGATGCGGTGGAGGTCGGGCAGGACGGACGGCTGACACCAGTCAGGAAAGGTTACAGCCACGTACACGTCATACCGACGTGCAACACCGCGCTCGCGCAGTCTTTCCTGATAGAGGTCGGAGAGCCTACGGTACGCCTCGTAAGGAGCAATGCCATACGCTTTACGCAGTCGGGGGCGTTCAGGATGAATTGAAATTGTCAACTCTATAAAACCAAGTGATTATGGGAAAAGGATATGTAAGTGAGTTCATGAGCGGAGGGCGGATAGTCGCCCACGGGAAAATTGCGGACTTGACGAACGGTTTCAGGCTGTCGAACGGCGCACCGTTCTCGGTGTATGTGCGCCCGAAATTCGGGGTGTCGGCAGTTGACACGGTCATCAACGCGAAGTGCTATCAGGACGATGTGTTTTCGGAAGCCCCAGTACCGTTCAACGACTGGTCTCCGATGGCCATTGTCGAGCTTGCTCCCGATACGGAGCTGTTGAAGAGCAACGATGTGTACTGGGGCAGCGGACAAGAGGTGGAGGGCGGCGTATGATTGTGTCGGTATTCATATCACTGTGCAGGCGCGTCCGTTCGGCAACGAAGCACCAAGCGCGGAGCGACGGCATCAGGCTCTACACGGCAACCTCGGTGATGTTCACGGTCGTAGGCGGAAAGCCAGTGTTCAAGTTCATCACGGCGCAGGATGTGCCGATTCAGGAGGAAAAACGGATGAGGAAGTACGGTGACAGCTCCGTGTCATTCATCCAGCGTAATAATAAACAAGTATTCAAATTCTTAAACAGTTAAAGTTATGGCACTGACATCAGAACAGGAAGAGAAAATCGCCCAAATCATTGAGGCGTTTGACAACGGCAAGCGTCTTTCAGACTTGCCCAACGTATCGGGGACGAACCCGTACAACTTGTATTGCGAAGTCCTCGACGAGGACGGCGAGAGCAAGAAAGCCGCGCTGGCCGCGCTGCTTCCGTACACGGAGGAACAGAGCAGCTACGGCGTGGAGTTCGACACGACCGTATCAAGCCCGACCTGTACGAGGGTTGGAAGCACCGACCTGCATAAGTCATTGCCCGTACAGAGCCGCATGAGGGGTTGTCTGCTCGGCGATGACGGCAATGTGGTGGAATACCTCGACCCACGCGACTGGACAGGCCATGTGCGCGACGGCTCGCGCGGTCAGGTGATGGTGGAAATTCCGCTCCACTACCGAAAGTTCACCACGGACGGAACGAAGCTCACGGTGCGCATCTCGGAGCTTCCGTTGCCGGGCTACGAGCAAGTTCCGAAGCAGTATGTGTCTGCATACGAGGCTTCCGTTGACCGCTCGAACTTGAAGCTGGCATCGGTAGTAAACGCGACGACGCAGTACCGAGGCGGAAACAACAACGCTGATTACGACGGCACATACCGCTCGTTCCTTGGCCGTCCTGCAACGGCAATCAGCCGCACGAACTTCCGCAACTATGCCCGTAAGCGCAAGAGCGGAAGCACGGAATGGAACTGCATGACGTACAACATGCAGAAAACCATCTACTGGCTGTTTGTCATCGAATACGCCACGCTCAACAGCCAAGCGGCCTACAACGCATCTCCTACGGCGGAGGGCTACCGTCAGGGCGGATTGGGCGACGGCGTTACGACGTTCTCTGATACAGACTGGAACAACTTCAACGGTAGATACCCATTCGTTCCGTGCGGCATAACGGACAGCCTTGGAAACAGGACGGGGCTTGTGGAGTACACCGTCAACAACGAGGCTTCGGAGTCGCCGATTACCAAGACGTTCAATGTACCGCGATACCGTGGCATTGAAAACCCGTTTGGCCACATCTGGCAATGGACGGACGGAATTAACGTGCGTATCAGCCCCGACACGGAAAGCGGCGGCGACGGTTTAAGCAAAGTGTTTGTATGCGATGACCCGTCCAAGTTCAATGATACGAACTATGAGGGTTACAGCCATGTAGGCAACGAGGCTCGCACGGAGGGCTACGTGAAAGAGGTAATCTTCGGAGAGGGCGGAGAGATTATGCCAAAGGTTGTCGGCGGCGGCTCTACTACCTACTTCTGCGATTACCACTACACGAACATTCCTACTTCTGAAACACTCCGTGGTGTCCTGTTCGGCGGTAGCGCGAATAACGGCGCGAATGCGGGCTTCGCCTGTGCGAGCTCGAGTCACTCCCCCTCGGGTTCGAGTTCGAGCGTCGGCTCTCGCCTTTGCTTTATCCCGAAAAATGCGTAACACGGCACGTCCCCAGCACCGCCCGTCAAAAAGGCGGTACTGGGGCGGCTATAAAAACTGTTAAGGAACATGGAACAGAAAGAAGATGACGGCTCGTTGGCATTTCTGAAAATACCGAGAGACGAGAATAACAGGAGCTTCAATTGCGATGAAACGACCCAATCGAAAATAGTCAATACCACATTTTGGGTTACGGACTTCTTGGAGGAAGTGCCGACACGTTTCAGCAAGGCGAAAGGAGTAAAGGGGCAGACGCTTGTGAGGATAAAGCCGCACAGAGACAGCCCCGAAACCGATGCGAAGAAGTTCTTCACTGGCTCTGCCGATATTCTCTATGTCTTGAAGAAGATAAAGGAACTGAATGCGTTCCCGCGCAGGGTGACGTTACGAGGGAACGGAAACCGATATTGGTTTGAGTGATGAAAAGAAAGGTTGGCTGTCCTTGTGGTGTCCTGTTCGGCGGTAACGCGAATAACGGCGCGAATGCAGGCTTCGCCTATGCGAACTCGAATAACACCCCCTCGAATTCGAATACGAACATCGGCTCTCACCTATGCTTACAAGATGTTTTGGAGGCCGCAAGGCCAAAGAGATATGAGGACAACGGCCTTGCCCCTTGGCAAAAAAATTCAAGTAACCCGAAAGGTGCTGGTAGGAACGCCTGTTGTATGGGCTACCGAACGCTCCGAATAAGAAAGCAAAGCAATGAAACGTATAGCAGGACTATATGAACAGATAATATCGGTGGAAAACCTGCGGCTGGCCGACGAAAAGGCTCGCCGTGGGAAAACCCACACCTATGGTGTTAAGGTACACGACAGACACCGTGAGGAGGATATACAAGCCCTGCACGAGGCGTTGCGGACAAAGACGTTCAGGACATCGGAATACGACGTGTTCACGGTTTACGAGCCAAAGGAGCGGCTGATATACAGGTTGCCGTACTATCCCGACCGTATCGTGCATCACGCCGTGATGAATGTACTGGAGCCGATATGGACGCGGCTGTTCACGCACAACACGTTCTCCTGCATAAAGAAGCGAGGAATAGAGGGCTGTGCGCGGCACGTTGACAAGATTATACGGAAGTACAAGGGCAGGCCGCTGTACTGCCTGAAAATCGACCTCAAGAAGTATTATCCGAGCATCGACCACGGCGTGATGAAACGCATCGTGCGGCGGAAGATAAAGGACAAAGACCTGTTATGGCTTCTTGACGAGATAATCGACAGCGCGGAGGGCTTGCCTATCGGCAACTACCTGAGCCAGTATTTGGCAAACCTCATGCTGTGCTACTTCATGCACGAAGTGAACGAGGTGCTGCGGCTGGACAGCGCGGAGTATGCCGATGACATCGTGTTTTTCAGCGACAGCAAGGAGCGGTTGCGCGAGGCGTTTACGGGCTACATCCGCCCGAAGCTCGCGGAGCTGTTACTGACGGTAAAGGACAACTGGCAGATATTCCCGATAGCCGAGAACCGCTACGACAAGGGCGGCAGGGCATTGGATTACGTCGGTTACAAGTTTTACCGAAAGCAGAAGCTGATACGCAAGAGCATAAAGAAGAACTTTTGCCGTGCGGCGGCAAGACTGAACAGGCGGAGGCCGACACTGCCAGTAAAGGCGTACAAGCAGGAAGTGGCACCGTGGCTCGGTTGGGCGCAGCACAGCAACAGCAAGCATTTGTTACAAACCATCATTAAAAAAGAGTATTATGTTAGCATTTTATGACAACAAGCCCTCCAACTGGGAGGCAGTGGGAAACGGCTCTTTCATGTACCGTTGGAACATCGAGGAAGTAGTACCTGAACTGACGGAAGAAAACGCAGAGCAGGAAAAGGTATCGTCGTGGAAGTGCGAGGAAGTGACAGTATGGCCGCCTACGACGGCTGACAAGGTTATCGAAGCTGTCATAAGGGAGAAATACAGCGCATCGGACGAAATCGGCCTTGTCAACAAGTTCAACGCCTATCAGCAGGGCTTGGACGTAGAGGCGGACATCGTGGAAGAATACACGGCCTACCTGTCTTATGTAGCGGAAGTGAAGCGTCAGGTGCGCAAGGACTTGGGAGAGGAAGCAACGGGCGGCGTTACGCCAAGAGTGATGGCCGCGACACCGAGAATGGCCGACATCGCCAAGCTGCTGACAATGACCGTAAACACGATTAGCCTCACGGACAGCGAGGCACTGGCCGTCAAGTCTGTTTACCCCGACTGGAACACCCTTATCGGCAAGGCGGTAAAGAAAGATGAGAAGATGCAGTGTGACGGCAAGCTGTGGAAAGTCCTGCAAGCGCACACCGTTCAGAAGCAGTACCGCCCTGGCACTGGCACGGAAAGCCTCTACACGGAAATCGTGGAGAGTGCGGCAGGAACGCTTGAAGACCCCATCCCATACGACAATAATATGGAGCTGGAACAGGGCAAGTACTACTCGCAGGACGGCAAGGTGTACCTGTGCACACGCGACACGGAGATACCCGTGTACAACCCGTTGAAAGACCTTGTAGGCATCTACGTCGAACTGCAAGAGCAATAAGCGGAAAGTTACAGGGTCGGGAGGTTTCGGCCTCCCACCCTTTGGATTATTGCGTCACGTTGTTTCTCGTTGTCTTTCTTGGACGGGGCAGGCACTTACACCAGACAGAGGGCGATAATCGCTCCTCGTCGATTTTTGGCAAAAATAACTCGGATTTATGTTAATATACAGCGACAAGGATAAACAGATACTCGAAGTGGAGGTTGACGATAACAGCTACCGCCACAGGGTCATCATGGGAGATTACAATATCACGCTCTACTATTCCCTCGCGGAACACGTGGAGCTGCCAGTTGGTGCATACTGCATCTATCAGGGCGAGCAGTACACGCTGAAACGCCCCGAAGCGTTCAAGATGAAGCACAGCCGCAACTTTGAGTACACCGTTACGATGGAGAGCGGACAGGCAGACGCGAAGATGTGGAAGTTCCGCAACCCTGTTGACGGGCGGCTGAAATTCAGCCTGACGGCGAAGCCGCACGAACACTTGCAGATGTTTGTCGACAACATGAACCGCCGCGATACGGGCTGGGAAGTCGGCCAGTGCGTGGAGGGTGACGAGGTCTGCATATCATACGACCACGTGTATTGCTACGAGGCTCTTTCGCAGATGGCCTCCAAGTTAGGCACGGAGTTCGAGTTTGTGGGAAAGACAGTTCATCTGCACAAGGTGGAGTACAACAAGAACAGCCCCCTGTCGCTGTCATACGGGCGCGGCAACGGATTCAAGCCGAATGTCGGGCGGTCGAACTATGGCGACACGCCGCCTGTTGAAATCTTGTTTACGGAGGGCGGAACGCAGAACATCGACGCGAGCAAGTACGGGAGCGCGGAACTGCTGCTGCCGAAGTTACAGACGATAGGCTACGACGGCGTGAAGTTTTCGGATGAGGAGGGCTTCAACGAGGAAAATGCACGTTGGTACACTACGGACGATTTGGGCTACTCGATACGGCGCACGGATAAGGAGCTGACGAGCCTTGCAGAGGATAGCTTGGACTGTTCCGACATATACCCGAAGCGCGTAGGTACGGTTAGTGCCGTTGTTGTCGATGAGGAAAAAGGCTTTTACGACATCGTGGACGAAAGCATACCCGATGACCTGAATTATGAGGACTGCTTGATTGACGGCGAAACGATGACAATCATCTTCCAGTCGGGAATGCTGGCAGGCGATGAAAAGGAGTTTGAGGTGAAGTACGTCCACGACCCGATAATGAACGACGATGGCACCGTCAAGAAAGCTGGCCGACGTTTCGAGATAACGCCGCAGGAGATTGACGGGCAGACCATGCCGAACGAAACGTTTGCGCCAAGGGTCGGCAACACCTACGCCGTGTTCCATTGCAAGATGCCCGATGCATACATCTGCGATGATGAGAGCAAGTCGGGGGCTTCATGGGATATGTTCAGGAAAGGGGTCAGGTACATGTTCGACAATGAGGAAACGAAGTTTACCTTTTCGGGCGAACTGGACGGCCTTTGGTCAAAGAAAGACTGGCTGAACATAAGCGGAAAGATAAAGCTCGGTGGCTACGTTAGGTTCACTGACGAGCGTTTCCAAAAGGACGGTGTGCTCATCCGCATAACGGGCATAAAGGACTACATCAACAAACCGTACAGCCCCGAACTGGAGCTGTCGAACAACACCGTAGGCACGTCGTTTTCGACCAAGCTGAAAGAGCTTGAAAGCACGGAGGTAATCGCAGAGGACTACCGCCGCGAGGCGTTGCAGTTCACCAAGAGGCGTTTCCGCGACGCAAAGGAAACGATGGCGATGTTGGAGGCGGCGTTGCTCGACAACTTCACGAACAGCATAAACCCGATAGCCATACAGACGATGCAGATGCTCGTCGGCGATGAGAGCCTGCAATTCCGTTTCGTGAGCAGCAAGACGAACCCTGTGCAGGTGGCACACGCAATAACCTATGACGCGGAGGCGAAGAAGCTAAGCGCGGAGGCAGGGATAATACAGCACCTGACGCTCGGCATTAGCTCGCTCAGTTCCTCGCACAAGGCCTCGGAGTACAAATACTGGGATATAGAGGCATACGAGAGCGCGATATTGGAGGACGGCACGAAGAAGTACTACCTTTATGCCAAGGTGAGCAAGACAGCGGAAACGGGCGTGTTCAGGCTGTCCGAAAGCGCAATCAAGATGGAGGGCGAGGCAGGCTATTACCACCTGCTCGTCGGCATTCTCAATTCGGAGTATGACGGGGTGAGGAGCTTCGCCACGCTGTACGGCTTTACAGAGATATTGCCTGGCCGTGTCACGACTGACAGGGTCGTTTCAGGTGACGGAAACAGCTATTTCGACATGGTGGCCAACGCTATGAAGCTCGGCGATGTGTTCGACTTCAATTCGGAGGGCGACGGGAAACTGCGCCTGCGTGGTACGATTGTGCAGAGCCAAAGCGGAGAGGAAAGCTACATAGGCTGTTACCGTGGCGTGTATAACAACTCGTACACCTACTTCAACGGCGACGAGGTGAGCTACACATACAACGGGAACACCTCGACATACCGCATGATAAACGACACGCCATGCAAAGGTATTGCGCCTACGAACACGGTGTATTGGCAAGTGGTGGCGCAAGGCTCGAAAGGCGACAAGGGCGCGGACGGAACGAGCGTGAGCATTAAAGGAACTGCGCTTGGGCATTACGCAACAAACGAAGATTTCAGTGACGACAGCGGCGCGGGGCTGCTTGAAAACGGTACGTACCTTATCGACAAGAACGGAAGCACAATAAACGCGATTGCCGTACATGAGAAGTCCGCTTCGGGCAGCACGTCAGACCGATTCGGGCAAGCCGAAATCGGAGATGCCTACATAATGAAGTCAGACGGGCACCTGTATGTTGCAAGTGACAATGGCTGGCAGGATGTTGGCCAAATAAAGGGCGACACTGGCGAAAAAGGAGATGACGGCAACGACGGGGCGGCAGGCAACTATACGGAGTTCCGCTACGCAAAGAACGGGTCAACGACAACGCCGCCAACGTTGAGCAAGACATCGGTCAACCCGTCGGGCTGGAGTACGACCATGCCGACCGTTGCCGCGCTGCAATACCTGTGGATGACCGTTGCCGTGAAGTCGGGCGACGGAAAGACGCTCATCTCGCAGTGGTCAACGCCCATCAGGATTACGCCATACAACGGCACGGACGGAAAGGACGGCGAAGATGGCAAAGACGGGGATGCAGGGCGCGGGATAACAAGCGTGACGGAATACTACGCCGTCAGCGATAACAAGTACACAGCCCCTACGAGTTGGTATCTCAACCCTCCTGCAACCACGGCTACAAAAAAGTACCTGTGGAACAGAGAACTGATAAGATACACGGACGGAACAGCCGTGTACACAAAAGCGGCTGTCATAGGCGTACATGGAGAGGACGGGCGCGGCATAACGAGCGTCACGGAAATGTACCTTGCCACGAACCAGTCAACGGGGGTTACAAAGAACACGTTGGGCTGGAGCTCGTCGGTGCAGGACATATCAGCGTCGAAGCCCTACCTGTACAACTACGAGATTATCCGTTACACGGACGGAACGAGAAGCGAAACGGCTGTTGTCCTGATAGGCCGTTGGGGAGCGGACGGCCAAGACGGACAGGACGGGAAAGACGGTGTTTCGGCGGCTGGGGTGTTCCGTGGGGATTACTCCTCGACAAAGCGGTATTACGGAAACTCCACACGTGTTGACATCGTTCGCTATAACAGCGTGTACTACATAACTCGGACGGACGCGCCCAACGGTACGGGAGGCTTTACAGGCGTTGTGCCGACAAACACGGCCTACTGGAACCAGTTCGGCGCGAGCTTCGAGAGCGTGGCTACAAACCTGTTGCTTGCAGAGCTTGCCAACATCGCAGGCTGGATATTCCGCAACTCGCGGCTCGAAAGCCAAACGCTTGCCGACGGCACTACCACGGACGGGGCAACCACGAAAACGCCTATGGTGTTCTTGAACGGCAGGACGGGGCAAGTGGCGTTCGCAGGCGGAAAGGTAATGTTCAACGCGGACGGAACGGTCAACATCGGCAATGGAAAGTTCACCATTGACCGAAACGGCAACGTGTCGATGAACAACGTCGTGATGAGCAACATTACGGCAAACAGCGGAACGTTCATGGGCGATATATACGCGAATTACGGAATACGTTACAACCTAAAGGAATTTGTCAATTCATATGCTAACTTACAAAGCTACGAGATAGGAACATTTCAAAGAAAGGACGTACTGCTATATGTAAGATATTACAGAAGCGGTGCAACATTGCCATTCTATCGAAACACGAATTATTACCTCAATTTACGATTATCTGAAGCCCCACAGGTAGGACAAAGATTTTCATGCACGAATGCATCTGCAAAGTATTCCACAGGAAGTGGGCAAGGAGATTATACCAACGGTTTCCAAGTCAGAGTCTATGCAAATAATGGAGCTTTAATCTGTACAATAAAATGGGGCGAAAGGGCTGATTTTGTATGGACTGGTTCAAAGTGGGTAACGTTATAAAACAAACACATGGAATTGAACGGGATATTGCAGGTCATCATTGGCGCGGTCGCTTCTCTCGGAGGGTTCAGCCTGATTAAGTTCCTTTTCTTCATGCAGCCCGAAAAGCGAAAGGCACGGGCGGAGGCGGAAATAAAGGAGCTGGAAGCGGAGGAAAAGGAAATGGGAGTGATGCGCCAGCTGGTTGAAAGCCTGAAACTGCGCATAGAGCAGCAGGACAGGAAAATCAGCGAGCTGAACGAACGTGTGGACAAACTGTATGTCGAGAAGCACGAATTGGAGAAGCTAAACAATGAGTTGACACGAGAGAACAACGAGCTACGGCTGCAACTTATGGAAGCACGGCACAACCTGTGTGTGCGCCCCGATGACGAATGCCTGAAACGGATGCCGCCACGGGATTACTGCCGCCTCGTGAAGCTCGCCAACCACGAATACGACAAGTATTATCAAGATATAGACAAAGATGAAGATAGCGGATTATCTGAAAAGCCTGATAAAGGTGGGCAGCCTTGACAGCTCCAAGAGCTTTGCACTGGTGCTTTCGTGCATCGTAGGTGCATTGATAGGGCTGTGCGTTTGCTTCTGCCTTATTTACGATGTATGTGCCAACGGCTACCTGAAAACGGACTTAGACAGCCTCGGGCTGTTTGTCCTTTGCGTGGGCGGCTTCATGGCAGGGGGCGGAATAAACAAGGCGTTAAGCGAGAGGAAAAGAAACAATGTTAAACCAATAAATAAAGGAGGTAAAGATGGTTGTATTGATTGACAACGGACACGGAAAGGACACCGCAGGAAAGCGGTCGCCTGACGGGCGACTACTGGAATACCAGTATGCGAGGGAGATTGCACAAAGACTTGCAAAGGAATTGTGGGAGAAAAGCATCGATGCTGTGCTTATAACGCCCGAAGAAAACGACGTATCATTGAGCGAACGTTGCCGCAGGGCAAACAAGTACGGCTCAAAAGGAGTGTTGCTCGTCTCCATCCACTGCAACGCGGCAGGAGCGGACGGCAAATGGCATGACGCTCACGGATGGGCGGCATACGTTTCAAAGAACGCATCTGTCAACAGCAAGACATTGGCGCGATGCCTCATTCAGGCCGCAAAGTATAAAGGGCTGTCGGTACGAGAGTACGCACATCAAGCTCCGTACTGGACGCAGAACCTTGCAATATGCCGAGATACGAAATGCCCAGCCGTCTTGACCGAAAACCTGTTTCAGGACAACAAGGCCGACGTGGACTATCTTTTAAGTGAAGAGGGCAAACAAGCTATCGTCGCAGTTCACGTTCAGGGAATTATGGACTATATTAAAAAGGTTGGATGATGAAAGCATTGCTTTACGTTTTTATCGTGGCCATATTGCTTGCTGGATGTTCGCCCTGCAAGCATTTGGCGGAGACGCAGGAACAACACGACAGCACACTGACAAAGGTCGTTACGCAGACCTACTACGTAAAGGACACCGTTCGGATAGAGATACCAGCGCAGACGGCGGAACGCACGACGGCAGACAGCGTGAGCGAGCTGGAGAATGATTACGCCACTTCAACGGCACGGATAAACCCCGACGGAACGTTGTACCACGACTTAAAGACAAAGCCGCAGGATATACCAAAAGAGGTGGAAACGCCCGTGCAGGTAAAGGACAGCATTGTGTATAAGGACAAGTACAAAGACAGAGTTCGGACGGTGGAGGTGGAACGGGAGCTGACATGGTGGCAGAGAACACAGATGTACGGCTTTTGGGTCGCCTTGGCGGTTATAGTAGTAGGAGTGATAGTCAGCCAGCGGAAAAAGATAATCAGTTGGCTGATGAAAAAGATAATTTAGGTTGAATTTTAAGGGCAAGAAGATTGTTTTTGGATAAAAAGGTGTAACTTTGCACTGTTGTTGTGGAAGTCCGCGTGAGCGGACACCACGGACGGCTCGGTCAGCACGCTATTCTGCCGAGCCGTTTTTTATTGTCTCTCGTTGTCGGAAAGTTCAAAGGTGAAGAAGTACCCACACGAATAAAGATATTCGCTCCTCGTTGAAATTCGCTGAAAATTACTATTTCTTCCCGTACAGCACCCAGTCAATGACACGGCGATTGGCTTCATCGACCTTACGGCGGTCAAAGTCGATGTAAATGTCGGTTACGGTATTGCCACCGTGCCCAAGAGCAGCCGCAATGGTCTCTTTTGGTATTTCAAGAGAGGCGGCGATGGTCGCCCAAGAGTGGCGGCACCAGTATTGACTGATTTTTGGGAACAGCGGCTTGTATGCCTTTTTACCTTTCGGATTGCACACCGACACGTCGCCAATACGTTTGAGGGCATCGTTCATGCGGTGCAGATAGGCCTTGTAGTCGCGGCGCGTGTCCATAACCGAAATGAGATGTTCTTTGCCCTTATATTTTTCGAGCAATACTTTCGCTTCAGGTTCTATCTTTATTGAATACGGCTTATACGTTTTTGAACGTATATATTCAAACCTGCCGTCTGATACCGCGTCCCGTTTTGACTTGAACAAGTCAACGGCATTTACGCCAATGAGGTAAAACATCAGCATGAAGATGTCACGGTATTGCTTTTGGTATTCTTCGCAAGGGAAAGTCGCGAGTGTACGAAGCTGCTCGACGGTAAGGGAACGCTTGGCTGTAGCCTCCCTGCGTATCTTGAATTTCCTGAAAGGATAAGCCGTGGTTATTTCCTCGTCGAGCGCGTCATTGAATACGGCACGGATGTTTCTGAAATGGAACGCACGGGCATTTGCCGAATGCGCGGTTTGCGACATGAACGCCTCGAAGTCGGTAAGCCACCGCTTGTTTATGTCCTCGAACGTCCTGGTACGGATGTCCTTGTCGAACGCTTCCATGCGGCGGAGCGTTTGGCGGTAGGCCTCCCTTGTTCCCGACGTGCGACGGCTTGAAGCGTATTTGATGTAGTGGGTGAAAAAATCACCAGCCACCTCTTCGGTGTCCTTAGGGGTAATGGTCTCGATTATTTTTCTTTTAAGCTCTGACGCAGACCGAGCGTTTCGGGCTTCGCCTGTCTCCATGAGTTTGAGCAAGGCCATTTCCCACTCGTTAAGACGGGAGGCGAGCATGGTATTCAATATTTGTTTCTGTGGGTGTTTAACCACCTTGCAGGACTTTTTATCCCATTGGTCGGGCATGATTTTTATGCCCGTTGACTGCATTACCGTATCGCCGTGCATATTCAGAGCTATTTTTACAGGTGCGGGAGTTCCGGCAGCATTTGCCCTTGTATCGAGATAAAGTTTTATCGTTGCCATAATACTTGCAGTTTTTTTGCAGTTAAAGCCAAGCACAATTCAGCAACAATAAGCAAAAAAGTGCAAGGCGTCGCTTTTTTTTTAGCAAATTGCCTTGCACTTTTAATGTTCACTTACAAAGGGTTAAGCCTGTAAAACCTTTATTCCCAGTCACTTACCCTTAGTCTGTGCGCCCGATAGGACTCGAACCTACACGTCGTAAGACACCAGATCCTAAGTCTGGCGCGTCTACCAATTCCGCCACAAGCGCATTTGCGGTGCAAAGGTAAGCATTATTTGCTTACGGTGCAAATTTATCGCAGTTTTTGTGAACGAATGAATGCCACAAAGTTGGCCACAAAGTTTGCCACGGCGCACTCTGGAAGAGACCGCCAAAGCGCAACGTGGCGTGATTCCGGCTTGGGGCAGCGCTACCATGCGCCATGCCTGCATGGCCAACGGCATCACTGCTGTAAGCAAAATTCAGCGTGGTCGCCTCCGTGCTGAGCCGCAATGCAACCCATTGGCTGCCAGACTGTTGCGGCACCAGCCGCCGCAACACTACGAAACGCACCATCCCGGAACGCAAAACGGGCCGCATTGCAGCGCAAAACGCCACGCCCGGCACGCCCAAACATCCCCTTGACCTCTGGCAGGCACACAGTGTAAAGAAACATTCAGGCTGCCTTCCACCTATCTGCCACCAGCCCCTGTCCGCAGCTTTGGCGGATTCGCCCCCAATCACACGGCCTCAACGGCAGATAAAGCGGCACCCCCAACCAGGGCACCAAGCCCAAACTGCATTGGGCAACAGCTGGAAGGACTGCTCATGCCCAAAGTTCTTTGTGGCTACAAAAAACTTTGCGGCAACTGGCACCGCTGCAACCATGGCACCATACGCCACCACTGCAACCGCGGGACGGCAAAAGGAAGGGAATAAAAAAACGGGAAGTGGAAATGGCCAACGCATACATCATCGGCTGAATCTACCTGCACTATTTATACAACAGGTACAGAACATGACGGCCATTCACATGCACGCAGAAGCACAGCCGGCCATTGCTCACGTGCCTGGCCACGGCTTAGCTGTCTTTCGTGCGAGGAAGAGCATTGGGCATGATGGAGGACGCAGGCCCGGCGATGCCCATCATTGGCTGAGCAGGGCGCGGGCGAACTCGATGATGGTGTCGCGGCCACGGGCGAAGTCGGCATCGGTGAGCGCGACGCTGTAGTCGGGAGCAATGCCGAACTCGGTGGGCTGGCCGTCGGCGTCGTACATGGGGCAGGCCGAGAAGCGCACCGCCCAGCCGTTGGGCAGCGAGTTGCTGAAGGGCAGGCCCGCGCCGCCGCCGGTGCGGTCGCCCACGATGGTGACCTGCGGGAAGCGGCTCATGTACTTTACGAACTCGTTGGCCGCGCTGTATACGCCGCGGTTGGTAAGCACGCACACGGGTTTCTGCCAGCGGAGGCGTGCCGAGGGGTCTATCCACTGCTCCTCCATGGCCGAGAAGTCGCTGTGGCCAGGGCCGGTCTTGTGCTGTATGTAGCCCACGAGCACCGGCTCGTTGGTGAATCGGGCGGCAAGCCGCTCGGCGTTGGTGAGCGTGCCGCCGCCGTTGCCGCGTATGTCGATTATCAGCCCCCGGCATAGCATGAGGCGGTTGATTACCTCGTCGATGTTGCCCTCGCCTATGGCGTCGCTGAAGCTCTCGTAGCGCACGTAGCCTATGTTGTCGTCGAGCACGCGGTATTGCAGCCCGGCGGCTATCTTGTAGTCGGTGCCGAGGTAGCGGCGCAGCAGCGAGTCGCTGAAATTGGCCGGGTAGTCTTCCTGCCAGCTCCAGTATCGGGCGAAGTCGGCCGCCCGCGAGAGGTTTACGTGGCCGTCGCGCAGCTCGGCGAGCATATCGGCCATGACCTCGAAGAGCTGGTCGGACGTCATGCGGTCGTTGACGCGCACTCGGTACTTGTCGTGTACGGCATCCCAGTCAAGCCCGTACTCCTTGTTCTTGTAGTCGAAGAAGCAGTAGCGCTCGTCGATTATCTTCCACAGGGCCTCGAAGTTGCCCGATGGCGAGTCGTCGAACTCCTCCTCGTCTACGCATGAGGCGAAAGCGAGCAGGGAAAAGAGTGCGAGGAACAAGGGGAACAGACGTTTCATGGACGGTAGCTTATCAGTTTGAACCGCTTCACGAAGCCTATCATGAAGCGGTGGGAATAGACATGAGACTTTAGGTTGTTTACCCGCGCCTGCTGGTAGTCGCCGAGGTAGCCGAAGCGGAGCGTGAAGCGGCGGCCAAGGTTGACGTCGGCCATGAGCTGCTGGCGGAAGCAGGGCGCGCTGGCTAACGTCGTCGGCACGATGTTGTGGTCGTAGTCGCCACGTGAAAACAGTTCGTAGTACGACTGCCCGTAGTTTGGGCTGAACATGATGCCGACGAGCGGGAGCTGCACTTCGTAGCGCACGGCCATGCGCCTGCTGCCTATGCGGAACTTGTAGGAGACTGCCGCCGACGGCATTATGTTTACGTGGAGGCGCGCCTGCGCGGGGTTGTTGCCGTTGGCCGTGTTGTAGATGAAGCCGATGTTGGCATCCACCATGCCCCCGGCCATCAGCGTCAGCCTGTCTGAGAGGAGCTGCCATGAATAATAACGGCCCCAGTAGAAGTTGTATGAGCCTTCAAGCTCGGATGCCTGGCTGGCGCGGTCGTCGGCAAGCGCGATGTTGGCCTGATGCTGCATGGCCGTCAGCCAGCGGCTGCCGGGCCGCTGCCGCTCGATGGAGGCCAAGAAAGTGAAGCCCGGCCCGGCGAAATGCTCCTGCGAAAGATAAGTGTCGAGCACGCGGGTGCGGCCTGCGCCAATCATGTAGGCTGCTGTGGTTACGCGCCCAGACAGCACGGAGTCTGCCTCCTGCGCGGCTGCGCCAATGGGCAGGGCCATGATGGCGGCGATGGCTGCTTTACATATCTTCATCGGAGAAAAGGCTTAGCTGTCCTGTTATCTCGTCGATTACCTGCTGCTCGGTCTTGCCGGCATCGGGGTCCAGGTTCTCTTGCGGCTCTTCCTCCGGTTCTTCTGCCCCAGCCTGCCCTTCCGGCTCAGGGAAGCGCACAGGCTCCAGCTCCTCGATGCCGGCCACGGTCCACGTGGTGATGCGCTTGCCCTTGGCCTTGAATCCCTTGACGGCGACAAACTGCTCTGCGTCTATCTCCATCGGCGGGCGGGTGGCGTCGTTGCCGCCAAACGTCACCTTGAACCGCGGGTAAGCCCGGTCCGAGAGCAGCAACAGGCGGCTGTTGGGGTTGTCGCCCACGTAGTTCTGCTTGCGCTTGGTGGCCTCCATGAGGAAGCGCTTAAGGTAAGGGTAGCCCTCGTTGTCGGCATCGTAGAGAACAGCAGTCCACACCTTGTGCGGCTCAAACTTCTCTATGCGCTCGATGTTGTCCTCATAGTGGTTGTTGGCATCGAAGTTTGTGGCGTAGAAGTCGCCGCCCTTGAGCACTACGAGTATCTGGTCGCCATCGTAGAACTCTCCCAGCAGGGAGCCGTGCTCATCGTAGTTGAGGCGGTTGACGTCGGGGTCGTACCACACCTTGCGGCCTCCGAGCGTGGAGTGTCCGTGGCTCTTCAGCCCTATGCGGTGTATGGCCTTGCGCGTAAGCAGGTTGCCCTGGGCGGCGCGGCCCTTTATTGCGATGGTTGAGAAGTCGCGGTCGAAGAATATGCTCATGCGCCTCTTTGTTTCCGTCGGCTCCAGTGTCACCTTGATGACCTCGGCCTCGCCGTTGGGGTTGGCCGTGAAGTATAGCACCTTTGAGCCGGGCGTGCCCTTGGTGAGGTCGTATTCTCGGTCGCGTGTCATGGCCGTTACGTTGAACCGCTTGATGTAGTAAGGCCCCGTGCGGCCGTCGCGGTATACCACGTTGTATATTGTACGCTTGTCGTTGCGCTTGAACACGCCCACGTGCAGTATGTTCTTGCCCACGAATATCTTGTCGGCCACGCGCACCACCTTATACTTGCCATCCTTGTAGAACACGATGATGTCGTCGATGTCGGAGCAGTTGCACACGAACTCGTCTTTCTTCAGTCCGGTGCCTATGAATCCCTCCTGCCGGTTGATGTAAAGTTTCTCGTTGGCCTCCACCACCTTCGTGGCCTCGATGGTGTCGAAGTTGCGTATCTCGGTGAGCCGCGGGTGGCCCTTTCCATACTTCTCCTTGAGGAAGGCGAACCACCGCGCCGTCACCTCCACCATGTTTGCAAGGTCGCGCTCTATCTCGTCCACCTCGCCGCGCAGCCTCGCCATCAGCTCGTCGGCCTTCTCTTTGTTGAACTTCAGTATCCGCTGCATCTTTATTTCGAGCAGTCGCAGCAGGTCGTCGCGCGTCACGGGGCGCACCATCTGGGGGTAGTAAGGCGCAAGCCGCTTGTCTATGTGCTCGCATACGGCATCGACGTCTGGCGCTTCTTCAAACTTCTTGTCCTTATAGATGCGCTCTTCGATGAATATCTTTTCGAGCGAGCAGAAGTGCAGCTGCTCCAGCAGCTCGCCCCGGCGTATCTCCAGCTCGCGGCGCAGGAGGCCCATCGTGCGGTCAACGGAGCTGCGCAGCACGTCGCTCACCGTGAGGAACTGCGGCTTGTCGTCGGCTATCACGCAGCAGTTGGGCGATATGCTCACCTCGCAGTCTGAGAAGGCATAGAGGGCATCAATCGTCTTGTCCGACGACACCCCCGGCGCGAGGTGAACCAGTATCTCCACCTCGGCAGCCGTGTTGTCGTCGACCTTGCGCGCCTTTATCTTGCCTTTCTCTATGGCTTTCAGTATCGAGTCGATGAGCGTCGTGGTGGTCTTGCCGTATGGTATCTCGCGTATGGCGAGCGTCTTGCTGTCCAGTTTCTCAATCCTGGCGCGCACCTTGAGCGAGCCTCCGCGCTGCCCGTCGTTGTACTTGCTCACGTCGATGCTGCCGCCCGTGGGGAAGTCGGGGTAGAGCCTGAACTCCTCGCCGTGCAGGTAGCTCACGGCGGCGTCGCACAACTCGCAGAAGTTGTGGGGCAGAATCTTCGAGCTGAGGCCCACCGCGATGCCTTCCGCCCCTTGTGCGAGCAGCAGCGGGAACTTCACCGGCAGCGTTATAGGCTCGCGGTTGCGGCCGTCGTAGCTCAGCTGCCAGTCGGTGGTCTTGGGGTTGAACACCGTGTCGAGCGCAAACTTGGACAGCCTCGCCTCTATGTAGCGCGGCGCGGCGGCGCGGTCGCCCGTGAGGATGTTGCCCCAGTTGCCCTGTGTGTCTACGAGCAGGTCCTTCTGCCCCAGCTGCACAAGGGCGTCGCCTATGGAGGCGTCGCCGTGGGGGTGGAACTGCATCGTGTGCCCCACGATGTTGGCCACCTTGTTGTAGCGTCCGTCGTCCATGCGCTTCATCGAGTGGAGTATGCGCCGCTGCACGGGCTTCAGGCCGTCCTCGATGTGCGGGACGGCGCGCTCCAGTATCACGTATGACGCGTAGTCGAGGAACCAGTTCTGGTACATGCCGCTCAGATGGTGCACGGCCGATGCGTCAAACCTGTCCACGGGCTTGTAGTCAGAGTGGCTTTCGGGCGCCGCGTTCTCCCCGTCGAGGGTCATGTCGTTGTCTATCGTTTCATCGCTCATATTTCAGGTGTCATCGCAAATTTGCCTCAAAGTTACAGCTTTTTTCCCGCATTTGCAAGTTTTTGGGCGAAAAGGGCTGAATCGGCAGCCCTGCGCAGGCCTATGGGGCGGCCTGAAAGGGTATGTGCCAACCGCCTGCACTTGCCGCGCACCACCTTGCAGGCCGCCATGGATAAGCACTGGAGGCATGGTCACCCGGGCGCCACGCTTGCCTCTTTGCAGGCCTTGGCCGACGGGCATTACCGTGCGTGGCCCATGAATTAAATTAACATCTATTGCAAGCGCAGGCGCCTGCCACGGCGGCCTGCCCCGCCTTGGAGCTCGAAACAGGCTGTCTCGCAATGCCAAGCGGCCTGTTACGCCCGGCAAGAAGGCCCGTTTCGGGGCGTGAAAGGCAAGCCTTACGCAAACAGCTGACACTGAAGCACTTGCCCACCCGGTGCATCCTGTGCGCTGGAGAAGCCATGCGCGGTATTGTTTATTTACAAAACTCACCAAAGGGCGATGGCAAAAGCGTGGCCAAACGGGGCCGGAACCCCATCCCCTTGCATCTTTTGGCCGAAAGATTTGCCAGTGTTGCACATTTGTTGTAATTTTGTGCCGTAATTCAAACAACGTTTAAATTAGGACTACAATGACTCACAACTTATTGCAAGGCAAGCGCGGCATCATCTTCGGCGCGCTCAACGAGGAATCAATAGCATGGAAGGTGGCCGTGAAGGCCGTGGAGGAAGGCGCGAAGATCACGCTGAGCAACACGCCGATGGCCCTGCGCATGGGAACGCTCAACGAACTGAGCGAGAAGCTCGGCGCCCCCATCGTGGCAGCCGACGCCACGAGCGTGGAAGACCTGGAGAAGGTGTTCAAGGAGTCGGTGGAGCTGCTCGGCGGCAAGATTGACTTCGTGCTCCACTCAATAGGCATGAGCCCCAACGTGCGCAAGCACCGCACTTACGACGACCTCGACTACGGCTACCTGCAGAAGACGCTCGACATCTCGGCCATATCGTTCCACAAGATGCTCCAGGTGGCAAAGAAGCAGGACGCCATAGCCGAGTACGGCTCGGTGGTGGCCCTTACCTACGTGGCTGCGCAGCGCACATTCTTCGGCTACAACGACATGGCCGACGCCAAGAGCATGCTCGAGAGCATCGCGCGCAGCTTCGGCTACATCTACGGCCGCGAGAAGAACGTGCGCATCAACACCATCTCGCAGTCGCCCACGCCGACCACGGCCGGCAAGGGCATAAAGGACATGGACAACCTCATGGACTTCGCCAACAAGATGTCGCCCCTGGGCAACGCCTCGGCCGAGGACTGCGCCGACTACTGCGTGATGATGTTCTCTGACTTCACCCGCAAGGTGACGATGCAGACGCTCTACCACGACGGCGGGTTCTCGTCGATGGGCATGAGCCTGCGCGCCATGAACCAGTACGCCAAGGACCTTGCCCCCTACGAGGACGAGAACGGCAAGATTGTCTACGGATAAGCATCCCCACAACCCCTCACCCTGGCCGGCCGGCGCGCCGGCGGGGCCGCAAGGCCTTGGGAATGGGCTTACGCCGACAAGCAAGCAAGAAGGAGCCGGGCGAATGACTGCCCGGCTCCTTCTTGCTTTTTGCCCTTGGCTGGCGCTCGCCTCACCTTGCGAACGCTCCGCTGCGCACCGCTGCGCACCTCACTTGGCGGGACATCCTCATGCGCGAGGAAGCCGCTGCGCGGGTGATGCCGCCGATGTAAGGCGACCAGTCGAAGCCCTCAGTGGCGGTGAACACGAAGCCAAACCACTGCTGCCCGTAGGCCACGGTGCCGCTGAAGCGCGTCGCCGAGAGGGCATAGTCGTTGATGATGGCGCGCTTGAGCCACTCGTTGTCGTTCTCCACGTAGTTGAGCACTATCACGCCGTCGGCCAGCGACCACGTGAACGGCGTGTAGGCATAGTCGGTCATGGGCCTGTGGATGTTGTAGTCGAGCTGCACCCCGTCACCGTTCGAGGCAAACTCGCACGTGGTGAAGCAGCTGTCGTCGGCCAGTCCGAACACCGTGCTGTAATATCCGCTTATCCTTCCCTCCCACTGGCCTATGAGCGGGGTGGCCTCGCCGCCTCCGGGCGCGCTGCCGTCGTTGACCACGAGCGGTATGCCGTCTACGTAAAGATGGTTGTCGCTGTAGTAGTAAGCCATGTCGGCGCGCGCGCCGTCGGACTCATAGACTACGGAGAGCGTAGACTCAGACGCCCACCAGGTGAAGTCGTCGCCCGTGGTCTGCCCGCCCGACACCGACTCGTAGTAGCCCGTGCGGTCGTCGCGCAGCACGAGGTAGAACGGGTTGGCGGGGTCGTCGTCGGAAACGTAGCTGCCCACGAGGTTTTCCTCATACTTGTTGAGCGCGTCCCCGTCGCTGCCGCCTCCTCCTGGAGGCCATCCCGGAGGGCCGTAATAATCGTCGCCGTCGTCACAGGCGGCAAACACCAATGGCACCATGGCCATCATGATAAAATAAAGGAATCTTTTCATAATTGCTTTGTCGTTTATTCGGGAGGTGGGGAGCATAAGGAGCCATCGAGCTAAAAACGAATCCCGGCTGCTCCTTGCACCGCGCGGCTTTGCCTTATTACCCGGTTTACCTTGTTTACTCCCAACCCGGCCCTTTTACATTCACGTCAGTCGCGCAGCGAGTAGGTGACGGTGATTACGCCGCGCACTTTCTTTATGTAAGGCGTGTTGGCGTCGCGGTCGTCGATGGAGAACTGCCCCTGCGAGGCGTTCATTATCTTTCCCAGCTCGCTGCTGCTGTTCTCGGCGAACTGGCGCGCCGTCTGCTCGGCGTTCTTTATGGCCTCCTGCATCATCTCGGGCTTCATCTTCTGGAACGATACGTACTCGTAAGTGACGCCCGAGCCATAGCCTCCGTCAACCACGGCCACGCCCTGCTTGAGCAGTTCGCCCTGGCGGGCGATGATGCCGCGCACGAGCTTGACGTTCGTTGAGGTCACGGTGATGGTCGACGTGATGTTGTAGCGGTAGCGGTGGTTCTCTGCCCCGTAGCGCTCAGCCTTGAGGTCTACCACCACGGGGGCGTTGACGCTTATCTCCGCCTCCTTTATGCCATTCTTGAGCAGGAAGGCTTTCACCTTCTCCGTCGTGGCGTTGATCTTAGTGTAGAGCGCGGGCAGGTCGTCGCCCAGCTCCTTTGTCAGTATGGGCCACGTCACCTTGTCGGCCGCCACCTCCTTCTCGGCCAGGCCCTTCACCGTCACCGTGCGGTCCTTGTTGGCAAAGTCGTCGATGCCCCACTTGATGCAGATGCCCAAAACGATTACTCCCACGGCCAATATGGCCGCCTCCTTGATCCTGTTCATAGCCCTGTCGTCTTTTAGCGGTTAAACATATCATCGTTGCAAACTCACTCTCTGCCGCCACGCCGTTGCCACAGCCTCTCCACGGCGGGCGTTGCGGTATGCGAATTTACGAAATGAACCGACAAGTAGGCCAATGTCCGCGCTTTATTTACGGATAATTAACGGATTTTACAGAACTGTGCAAAATGTGAAAGTTTACGGAAGCGGGCCTGCTGTTCTCGGTTTTTTTTATACTTTTGCAGGCATCACACACAAAAACCGTGAAAAAGCAGGCATGGCAACGCCATGGGCAAAAAGCAAGGCCGCGGCATCACAACCGACAGCAGAATGAATATGGCAGGAATCAAGCGCTCATTACACATACGGCCGGCCCGCAAGCCGACAATCATCAAGGCCGCGGCGACTGCCGCAGCGACAGCCTTGGCGGCTATCGCCGCCGTAACCGCCACGCGGTGCGCACAAACGCCACAGTACCCGCAGGCGTTGCTCTGCGCTGACAGCATAGCGGCTAAGTCTCCAGCCGAGGCCGCGTCAATGCTGCGTGGGCTGGAAAGCGAAATGGGAAAAGCCGACGAGGCCGTAAGGATGCGCTACAAGCTTGTACGCCTGAAGCTCACTGCCTATTCGTTCGGCGCGTACAAGTCGGACAGCATGGCCCTGGCATTGGTAGGATATTACGAAAGCCGAGGCGACAGGCGACTGCTGCCGGAGGCTTACTATTATGCCGGCAAGGCGTACATGTCGCTCAACGACT
Organism: uncultured Prevotella sp.; assembly: GCA_944320235.1. Classification (GTDB taxonomy): domain Bacteria; phylum Bacteroidota; class Bacteroidia; order Bacteroidales; family Bacteroidaceae; genus Prevotella. Next base: position 41,533 of record CALUGQ010000002.1, on the reverse strand, counting down.
CGCCAAACGCCATCAATTACTTCCACAAAGTGCTGGACACAGCCCCGCAGGCCGACCTCAACCTGCGCAGCAGGACTTACAGCCAGCTCGGCTATATCTTCGACCGCCAGTGGCTGGACGCGGATGCCCTTGCCATGTTCAAGCAAGCATACAGGTACGACAGCCTCGCTAACGACACCGTGTCAATGATATTCACGCTTAGGGACATCGGCGGAATGCATACAGACATGAATCAACCCGATAGCGCATCGATCTGCTATGAAAGAGCGTTGCGGCTGGCAATGGAAAGCCGCGACAAGCAAATGACGGTGAGTGTCATGGGGCAACTGGCTCGCTTCTACAACCAACAGAACAGCTACGACAGCGCTATGGCATACTTAAGGCGCATAAGCAGCCTGGAATGCGACCAAGACAGGAGCAGCATTGTGGGCATAACTGCAAGCTGGTACGAAGCTAACGGTAAGCTAGACTCGGCAATCATATACTACAAGGAGCTTGCCGAAACAGGCACCATATACACCAAAGCCGACGCTTACGGCAAGCTGGCAGAGCACTGCTTGGCGAACAACGATTTGGCAAAGGCCAAAGAATGCCTCGCTACGTACAAGCAACTCACAGACTCCATACAAGCCATAACCGCAACAGAAATAATAAACCAAAAACATGACCTTTACGAATACCGTTTCAGGGAGCGCGAAATCCACAGGCTGCAACTTAAAAACAAGGAAAAGGCCATCATAATATCCATACTCACTTCCATATGCACAATAACATTGCTCACGCTCGCCTTTGCAGTAAAGTATAAAAGGCAGAAACGCGACACCCAAAAGATAAAGCTCGAAAAATACCAGCTCGAAAAAGGAATGCTGCAAGGAAACACTGAGGAGACAGCCTCAAAGGAAGAGCTGATGCGAAACGAGGAAATATGCAAAAGCATAAACATAATGCTCAACGACCCTCACTCTAAAAAGAGAATCACCGAGGAAGATTGGGCAAGGCTGGCGCTGGCCGTAAACAAGATATACCCAGGCTTCGACCAAAAGCTGTACGCACTGTGCAAGATGAGCGAGTTCGACTACCGCGTATGCCTGCTCATCAAGATAAAAATAGCGCCATCAGGCATTGCCACCATGGTAAGCCTGAGCACCCCGGGGGTGAGCACGCTCCGCTCAATGCTCTACAAGCGCGCCTTCGGGAAGAAAGGCCGCCCCGCCGACTGGGATGACGTAATAGCCTCACTGTAAGCCAGTTGCATCCGTATGCAAGCAATCCTGCAAAACGGCCGCAACGCGCGAAAGGCGATTGCAAACAATTTTGCAAACTGCATTCTTACCGCCGAAGCACCTTATTGCATACATTTGCATCGACAAAAACAACTTGCCGATGAAAAAGTTATTTCTTTCACTCATTTGCAGCATTGCTACGATAGCCAGCATCTCTGCAATAGGAAACTATACCATTAAGCTCCTTTCCTAAATGCAAAGGAAGCGAACGCCCATCCACGGGAGCTACGCCTACTGTTGAATATGAAGACGGTGTGCTCACCATAACGTGCGAAAATCCTATACCTTACTTTTATTTAAAAACTCCAGAATCAGTTGGGTTAACCGAAATGCCAACATTCAATATAGACGAACATATAGAGACTGCCTACCAGAAAGGAGACTCAACAATCACTATTATTATCCCTGCGGGTAAATACCAATATAACAATAGTCTTGGAATAAACGGAGGATATAGAATACTCCTTGAAAGTCAAAACAACTAAAATGATGACAAACAAGCGAAAAATGCAACTGCCAATCATCATGGCCATTGCCATGGGGATTTGCTCGTGCGGAATGATATCCATCAACCAGTCGGGCTACGCCGAACTGAGCGAAGCTGAGCGGGCGAGGGTCAAAGAATGCACGGGGGCGGTGAGCGCCCTGCCTGCCGACAGCAACGTGTACAGGGTGACGGCGGCACAGATGAAAGAATACCTCGGGGGCAAGGGCGACGTGATTCTCTATGAGTTCACGCCGTGGTGCGATGGCGATGGGTGTGTGGTGCCACAGGCAGCCGAAGAGGCGTGCCGTCGCCTCGGCTACGCATTCTGCTTCGTGGCCATTGGCTACGGCCATTGTGATAGGTTGGCCGGGGTGGAGTGCCCAAAACTGGTGATTGACACCAATGCTTATGGCACGGAGAACTTCAAGAAGTACTGCCGACAGTTCTTCGGCGAGCTTACCGGCAAGGACTGGAGCAAGCTGCAAGACAGCTTCCACCGCTTCAGCGGAGGCCATTACGTGCGCTCTTACACCTCACCAGACAGCATCCCAAAGGCCGGAGCATTGTAAAAAGATTTCAGAACCGTGCCAATTTCCGTAACATCCTGGCCTGCAGCGCATTGTTCCATGCGCCGTTTCGCGCTACAATACGGGCCGATTGACACTGCGAAACGGGCCATCCTGCAAGGCAGAACGGCCCGTTTTGGAAAGCGGCGCGCAGCCTGACCGACGGCAAAGCCGTGCCTGTAAACAAAAAATCCCATGCGGGGCGGCCCGAGGCCTGCCCCGCACGGGATTGGCATTTTCCGGCTGACGTATGCCGGCGGCGGTTACTTCACGTTGCCCACCTTGATGAGGTACTCGGCTATCTGCACGGCGTTGAGCGCCGCTCCCTTGCGTATCTGGTCGCCCGAGAGCCAGAGCGTCATGCCGTTGTCGTCGGCCAGGTCCTTGCGTATGCGGCCCACGAAGACGTCGTCCTTGCCGGCGGTGTCGAGCGGCATGGGGTAAACGAGGTTGGCGGGGTCGTCCTCAACGGTCACGCCGGGCGCGGCCTCCAGGGCCTGGCGCACCTCCTCCACGCTGAGCGGGCGCTCGGTCTCCACCCACACCGACTCGGAGTGGGCGCGGAGCGACGACACGCGCACGCACATGGCGGAGCAACGCACGTCGCTGTGCATTATCTTGCGCGTCTCGTTGTACATCTTCATCTCCTCCTTGGTGTAGCCGTTGGGCTGGAAAACGTCTATCTGCGGAATCACGTTGTAGGCCAACTGGTAGGGGAACTTGCTCACCGTGACGGGCTGGCCCTGCTGTATCTCGGCGTACTGCTGCTGCAGCTCGGCCATGGCTGCGGCCCCGGCGCCGCTGGCGCTCTGGTAGCTGGCTATGTGGATGCGGCGTATGTGGCTCAGCTTCTCAATGGGCTGGAGCACCACTACCATCATGATGGTGGTGCAGTTGGGGTTGGCAATGATGCCGCGGGGGCGGTTGAGCGCGTCCTCGGCGTTACACTCGGGCACCACCAGGGGCACGTCGTCGTCCATGCGGAAGGCGCTCGAGTTGTCTATCATCACCGCCCCGTACTTCGTTATGTCGGCTGCAAACTCCTTCGACGTGCCTGCCCCGGCCGACGCGAAGGCAATGTCTACCCCCTTGAAGTCGTCGCCGTGCTGCAAAAGCCTTACCTCATACTCCTTGCCCCTGAACGCATACTTGCGCCCTGCGCTGCGCGCTGAACCGAACAACAGCAGGTCATCGACGGGGAAATTCCTCTCTGCGAGCACGCGCAGGAACTCCTGCCCCACGGCTCCGCTAACTCCTACAATAGCTACTTTCATATCTTTACACCTTGAAAAATTACCTGTTTCGGCTGCAAAATTACAACTTTTAGGCAAAATGGCACTTATTTTGATTTTTTTTTTGCACCTTTGCAGAAGATAAGCGGCGCCCGGCAAGCAGTGGGCAAGCTCACATTGCCCACGCCGCAGCAGCCCCGCAAGATGGCTGGCGGCGCAAGCCGCACCGCAACCAACACCCAACCAACCTGCCATGCCAGACTTCTCAAGCTACCTGCCCATAAGCTCGCCGACGATGTCTTTCTTCGTCGTGCTGTGCATCATACTGTTTGCACCAATCATCATGGGCAAGCTGCGCATCCCGCACATAGTGGGCATGGTGCTGGCCGGCGTGGCCGTGGGGCCCCACGGGTTCAACATCCTGGCCAACGACCGCTCGATGGAGCTGTTCGGCCACGTGGGCCTGTACTACATCATGTTCCTGGCCGGACTGGAAATGAACATGGGCGACTTCCGCAAAAACCGCGTGCGCACCTTCGCCCACGGCATACTGGCGTTCGTAATCCCCATGGCCATGGGCTTCATCCTGAACAGGACGGCGCTCGGCTACGGCTTCATCACCTCCGTGCTCCTGGCCAGCATGTACGCCTCGCACACGCTCATAGCCTACCCCACGGTGCTGCGCTACGGCCTGTCCCATCAGCGCAGCGTCACGATAGCCGTCGGCGCGACCGCCATCACCGACACGCTCACGCTGCTCGTGCTGGCCATCGTGGGAGGCATATTCAAGGGAAACATCACCGGGGGGTTCTGGCTCCTGCTCTTCGCCAAGATTGCCGCCGTGTTCTTCGTCATCTTCTTCATCTTCCCCCGCATTGCCCGCTTCTTCTTCAGGCGCTATGAGGACAACGTCACGCAGTTCATCTTCGTGCTCGCAATGACCTTCTTCGGCGCGTGGATGATGGAGTCCATAGGCATGGAAGGGCTGCTCGGGGCATTCCTCGTGGGCCTGGTGCTCAACCGCTACGTGCCGAACGTCTCGCCGCTGATGACCCACCTGGAGTTCGTGGGCAACGCCATCTTCATACCATACTTCCTCATCGGCGTGGGCATGATGGTCAACGTGAAGCTGCTCTTCGGCGGCATAGGCACGCTGCAGGTGGCCGCCATCATGATAGCCGTGGCCCTGGCGAGCAAGTGGGTGGCCTCGCTGGCCACGCAGAAGATATTCGGCATGAGGGCCATAGAACGCGAGATGATATACGGACTGAGCAACGCGCAGGCCGGGGCCACGCTCGCCGCCGTGCTCGTAGGCTACAACCTGCTGCTGCCCGACGGCCAGAGGGTGCTCAACGACGACGTGCTCAACGGCACCATAATACTCATACTCGTGACGTGCGTGTTCAGTTCGTTCACCACCGAGCGCGCCGCCAAGAGAATTGTGCTGGAGACACGCAGCACCACCCCGCAGGAAGACGGTGGCGACGACGAGAAAATCATGGTGCCGCTGCGCGACCCCTCGACCGCAGAGACGCTCATAACCATGGCCGTGATGATGCGCAACACCAAGCTGAACCGCGGGCTCGTGGCCCTCAACGTGGTCTACGACGACAACAACCGCCTGGCCCACCAGGAGCAAGGCAGGCGGCTCATGGAGCGGATAACGAAGGTTGCAGCCTACTCCGACGTGCGGGTGCAGACGCAGGTGCGCATAGCCACGAACATAACCAACGGCATAAAGCACGCCTTCAAGGAGTTCAACGCCTCCGAGATAATACTCGGCATGTATCCCGACAAGGGGCATTCGTCGAAGTTCCTTGGCGAGCTGGCGCAGAGCCTCTATGGGGGTCTGAGCCGGCAGATAGTGCTTGTGAGGTGCCTACAGCCCCTTAACACGCTCAGGCGCATAGAGGTTGCCGTGCCGTCGAAGGCCGAGTTCGAGCCCGGCTTCTACCGGTGGCTTGAGCGGCTCGCGCGGCTCGCCTCCAACCTGGGGTGCAGGCTGGAGTTCCACGGCCGCCAGCAGACCATGCGCCTCATAGGCGAGTACCTACAGAAATCGCACCCCGGGGTGAGGGCGCAGTACACGCCCATGGAGCACTGGAACGAGCTGCCGCGCCTGGCCGCCTCGATTGACGACGACCACCTGTTCGTAGTGATAACCGCCCGCAAGGGAACGGTGTCGTACAAGGCCGCGCTCGACCACCTGCCCGAGGAGCTTGCGGGCAACTTCAGGGGCAAGAACCTCATGATAATCTACCCCGACCAGTATGGCGAGGCGGCCAACGTGATGACCTACGCCGCGCCCCAGATGCACGAGGAGCGCAGTGCCTACACGGCGTTGCGCGAGTGGCTCGGGCGCAAGATGAAGGCCAGGGGCAGGCAAGACGCATAAGACAAGGACACAGATATGATAGACATAAAAGGCATAAAGAAAAGCTTCGGCCCGCTCCAGGTGCTCAAAGGCATCGACCTGCACATAGACAAGGGCGAGATAGTGAGCATAGTAGGGCCCAGCGGGGCCGGCAAGACCACGCTGCTGCAGATAACAGGCACGCTCGACAGGCCCGACAGCGGCACCGTCACCATCGACGGCATAGACACATCGACGCTCAGCGGCAACCGCCTGGCCGACTTCCGCAACCGCCACGTGGGCTTCGTGTTCCAGTTCCACCAGCTGCTGCCCGAGTTCACGGCGGCCGAGAACGTGATGATGCCGGCCTACATCGCCGGCACGCCCGCAAGGCAAGCCGCGCAGAGGGCAGCCGAGCTGCTCGATTTCATGGGGCTGGCCGACCGCGGCAGCCACAAGCCAGCCGAGCTGTCGGGAGGCGAGAAGCAACGCGTGGCCGTGGCGCGCGCGCTCATGAACAACCCGGCCGTCATACTGGCCGACGAGCCCTCGGGCAGCCTCGACAGCCGCAACAAGGCCGAGCTGCACCAGCTCTTCTTCGACCTGCGCGACAAGTTCGGGCAGACGTTCGTCATCGTCACGCACGACGAGCACCTCGCATCAATAACCGACAGGACCATCAAGATGAACGACGGCTTGCTGGCCGACGACGGCCTGCGGCAACCCGCCGGGCAAGAAACTGGGAACGAAACAAACACCACTGAGCCATGAAAGGAATAAGACTTGGAGACTACAACCAGCTGACGGCTGTCAAGAAGGTAGACTTCGGACTCTACCTCGACGGCGGCGACGAGGGCGAGATACTGCTCCCGGCGCGCTACGTGCCGCAGGGATGCAAGCCCGGCGACGAACTGACCGTCTTCGTATACCTGGACCAGGACGAACGCCCCGTGGCCACCACCGAGAAGCCGCTCGCCAAGGTGGGCGACTTCGCATACCTGGAGGTGGCATGGGTCAACGAATACGGGGCGTTCCTCAACTGGGGGCTGATGAAAGACCTCTTCTGCCCCTTCAGGGAGCAGAAGATGCGCATGGTGAAAGGCAACTCGTACATCGTCTACGTGACGCTCGACGAGGAGAGCTACCGCATCATGGCCACCGCAAAGGTGGAGCGCCACTTCGCCCCCGAGCCGCCCGCCTACCAGCACGGCGACGAGGTGGAGCTGCTAGTGTGGCAGAAGACCGACCTCGGCTTCAAGGTGATAATAGACAACTGCTACCCGGGGCTGGTGTACGACAACCAGGTGTTCCGCCCGCTCCGCACGGGCGACCGCCTGCTGGGCTTCATCGACTGCGTGCGCCCAGACGGCAAGGTCGACGTGACGCTGCAGCCCACGGGCCGGCAGCTCACGGAGGAGTTTGCCAACACGCTGCTCAACTACCTCTACGACAACGGCGGCCACTGCCCGCTCGGCGACAAGAGCCCCGCGGAGCTCATCGCCGACACGTTCAAGGTGAGCAAGAAGACGTTCAAGAAAGCCGTGGGAGACCTCTACCGCCGCCGCCTCATAACCATAGGCGAAGACGGGATAAGGCTCACATGAGCCGCCGCGCCGACCGCAAGGCCGCCACATGACACAGCAGCGGCCCAGAGGCGGAAGCCCGACGTGGCCACGTCGCAACGCCAGCCACAACACCCTGGCACACAGCAAGTTACAATCAAGGATACGAAACAGGCCGTTTTGCAGTGCAAAACGGCCTGTTTCGTCATGCCGAACGGCCCGTTCCGCCATGCTGAACGGCAGCCATGGCAGCCGGAGCCGCCCCGGCCCTACTTGCCACGGTCGCGGTACTGGCGGGGCGAGAGGCCTAGATGTTTCCTTACGTATGTACCGAAGAAAGACGGGTTGGGGAATGCCAGCTCGTTGCATATCTCCTTTATGCTCTTGTCTGTCTCCTCGAGCAGGCGGCGGATGTCCTTGACGACAAACTGCGCTATGAACTGCGAGGCAGTGATGCCGCTCACCTGCTTGCACACGGCCGAGAGATACTTGGGCGTGAGGCATAGCCTGTCGGCATAGTAAGCCACGTCGCGCGGCCTGGGGCTGGCAGACGACAGCAGCGACACAAAGTCGCTGAACACCTTGTCGGCCGAGCGGCGGGGCTTGCTGCTCGGCGTGAAGAAGCGCTCGAGCAGCCCGTGGAAGTCGTAGAGAAAAGCCATCAGCAGCGACTCCACCAGCTTCTCGTGGTAGCGGTGGCCAGAGCTGTTGAGCCGCGAGAGCATAAGGTCGTAGTAATTGCAGAACACCTGCACCTCGTCGGGCCTCAGCCGCAGCACAGGCGACGACTGCAGGGCTACGATGGCGTTCCACGCGTCGCCCATGTTAATCTGCGACAGCCGCTTCATGCAGCCCGTCGAGAGGCAGATGCAACGGCCTTCTATGTAGTCTGGAGCCCGGCGGCGGTCGATGGTGGTGCCGGGCAGGCACACCATTAGGTCGCCGGGGCCAATAGCCCACTCGCGGTCGTTGATGGCCACAGTCAAGTTGCCATTGAGGCAGAGGCTAAGTATCAGCGCGTCAGTGCTCACACGGCCCACGCTGCCCACGCTGCCAAGGTTGCGCGAACTGTCGATGAATGCCATTCTCCCGTCGCAATAGGCAGCCATGTCGTTCCGCCGTATGCTGTCAAGTATCTCTGAAATGTCGTTCATGTCCGTTATCTCCTGTATCTGATTTTTCCACCCAAGCCGCCAGTGCGCCGGCAACCGTGCCGCCTTGCCCACAGGCAGGGGCTTGCATCATGCAAAGTAACGCATAATCCGGCGAAAAACCATGTCGCATTCAGGCGCATTAGTGTTCGTTATTTCCATAAAAGGCAGAAAAAGGAGACACAAGCGCCCTGCGGCAACAAGCCATGCCAACGCAGAAGCCCCGCACGGGGCATCCTCGCGGGGATGCCGCCGTGCGGGGCTTGGTGCCTGCCCCACCCCTGGAGCGTCGCACAGCTCCAGGCAGCAGGGCCATGGTGGGCGCGCCACGCATCAGAAGTCGGCCGACTTCGGCGTGCGCGGGAAAGGTATGACGTCGCGTATGTTCTGCATTCCGGTCACGAAAAGTATCAGCCGCTCGAAGCCCAGGCCGAAGCCGCCGTGGGGGCACGAGCCATACTTGCGCGTGTCGAGGTACCACCACATATCCTTCATAGGTATGCCGCGACCCTCAATCTCGCCGAGCAGCTTGCCGTAGTCCTCCTCGCGCACGCTGCCGCCGATGATCTCGCCTATCTGCGGGAACAGCACGTCGGTGCCCTGTACGGTCTTCCCGTCGGGGTTTATCTTCATGTAGAACGCCTTTATCTCCTTGGGGTAGCCGTGCATGATGACCGGCTTGCGGAAGTGCTGCTCCACGAGGAACCGCTCATGCTCGCTGGCGAGGTCCATGCCCCAGCTGACGGGGAACTCAAACTTGTGGCCCGAGGCAACGGCCTCCTCCAGTATCTTTATGCCTTCGGTGTACGACAGGCGCACAAACGAGTCGGCCAGCACGGAGTTGAGCCGCTCCAGCAGCGTCTTGTCAATCATCTTGTTGAGGAACTCGAGGTCGTCGCTGCAGTTGTCGAGCGCCCAGCGCACACAGTACTTGATGAAGTCTTCCTCGAGGTCCATCAGCTCGTCAAGCCCAATGAAAGCCACCTCCGGCTCAATCATCCAGAACTCAGCCAGGTGGCGGGGCGTGTTGGAGTTCTCGGCGCGGAAAGTCGGGCCGAAAGTATATATCGCCCCGAGCGCCGTTGCGCCCAGCTCGCCCTCAAGCTGCCCGCTGACGGTGAGCGACGTCTGCCGGCCGAAGAAGTCGTCGTCGTAAGTTATCTTGCCATCGGCATCCTTCTTGAGGTCATAGAGGTTCTTGGTGGTGACCTGGAACATCTGCCCCGCCCCCTCACAGTCGCTCGCGGTGATGAGCGGCGTGTGGAAGTAGAAGAAGCCGTGGTCATGGAAATACTTGTGGATAGCGATGGCCATGTTGTGCCGTATGCGCATCACCGCACCGAAAGTGTTGGTGCGCAGGCGCAAGTGGGCGTACTGCCTCATGTACTCAAAGGTCTGCCCCTTCTTCTGCATCGGGTAGTCGCCGCCGCACGTTCCGTAGACTGCAAGTTCCCGGCACTGCAGCTCCACGGCCTGGCCCGCGCCCTGGCTCTCTACAAGTTCGCCGTTGACGGTGATGCAAGCGCCCGTGGTGACTTGCTTGAGCAGGTCGGCGTCAAACGCCGCCGGGTCTACCACTACCTGCACATTCTTTATTGTCGAGCCGTCGTTGATGGCGATGAAGTCAACAGCCTTGCTGCTACGGTGGGTGCGCACCCAGCCCCTTACGTTGACAATGGAGCCGAAGTCGGTACGCTTGAGCACATCAACGACCTTTGTCCTCTTTATGTCTTGCATTTCTCTGTTTGTTTTTATGTCCTAAAAAAGGGCGGAGCCCCACGGCCCGCGCCCCTGTTGATTTATTCGTAAGTCCCTATGCGCAGGCGGATAACCTCCTCTTCGGTGAGGTATCGCCAGTCGCCGCGGCGCAAGCCCTTCTTGGTAAGGCCGGCGAACTGCACGCGGTCGAGCTTGGTCACGCGGTAGCCGAGCTTCTCGAAGATGCGGCGCACTATGCGGTTCTTGCCGCTGTGTATCTCGATGCCCACCTGCTTCTTGTCCACAGGGTCGGCATACTGCACGTCGTCTGCCTTTATCTCGCCGTCCTCAAGCATGATTCCGTCACGTATCTGCTGCAGGTCGTAGGCGGTCACGTTCTTGTCGAGGTACACATGATATATCTTCTTCTTGAGGAACTTGGGGTGCGTGAGCTTGCTGGCCATGTCGCCGTCGTTCGTCAAGAGCAGCACACCTGTGGTGTTGCGGTCAAGCCGGCCAACGGGATAGATGCGCTCATGGCACGCATTCTTCACGAGGTCCATCACAGTCTTGCGCTGTTGCGGGTCATCGCTGGTGGTAACGTAGTCCTTCGGCTTGTTGAGGAGCACGTAAACCTTCTTTTCCAACGAAACGGGTTGGTCGTGGAACTTCACCTCATCGGAACGGAGCACCTTCGTACCCAGCTCCTTCACAACTTCGCCATTGACCGTCACGACGCCTGCCTGGATGAACTCATCTGCCTCACGGCGGCTGCACACACCTGCATTCGCGAGGTATTTGTTCAGTCGGATGGGTGCGTTCGGGTCGATATTGTCATCCTTGTAGTCGATGCGCTTCTTGAAGTTGGCCTTCGGGTTCGGCTGGAAGCCGCCGCCCTGCTGGCGGTATCCCCCGGGGCGCTGGCCGTAGCCACCGCGCTGCTGGTAGCCTCCGGGGCGGCCCTGCCCGTAAGACTGGCGCGGCGCGCCGTTGCCATAGCCGCGCTGCTGGTAACCGCCCTGGCGGTAATTTGCGTAGCCTTCGCCGCCGGCATTGTAGTTTTGCTGGTAGCCACCCGGGCGTCCGGCCCCATAGCCGCCACGCTGCTGGTAGCCACCACGCCCTGCACCTGCATTATAGCCGCCGCGCTGCTGGTAGCCGCCCTGGCGGCCTGCGTACCCGTTTTGCTGCTGGTAGCCGCCACGGTTGGCGTAGCCCGGGCGTTGCTGGTAGCCTTCTTCGCCGCTGCCATTGCCTGCACCGTAGCGCGGGCGGTAAGCCTTGGCGTTGTCGCCACCGCCATAGCGCGGGCGATACTGTGGCCTTGCGGGGCTTGACTGCAGCCCTGCGCCGAAGCCTTCGGGGCGGAATCCGCCTTCGTCGGCACCGCTCTTGCTGCCGTAAGTGGCACGCTCGGCGTTGTATGGGCGTGGTGTGTGGATGCGCGGACGGGGCGAACGGCCCGGTGCGCGGAACTTTTGATAGTCACCCTGTTGTCCTGTCGGCTGGTAGCCCTCACGGCTGCCGGAGCTCAGCTCCACCGATTTCTCTTCGTTTTTCTTCTCGTTCTCTGTTTCCATAATGATGTCGTTGTAATTTGGTTGTTGGCCTCACGGCCATGTTTGTTGGTCGATACGGCGGTTGTTGCCGCCATTGTTCAATCTCTCTATGTCTCATTTGGCGGGCTGGTTGCCGCCGTTTGCTTGGCTGCCTGGTTCAGATGCCTGTATAGTTCTGCGGTGTTATGGCCATAAGCTCGGCCTTTACGCTGTCGCTCACGTCGAGCCCGCCGATGAAGTCGTGAATGGCTTGCTCTGTAATGCCGGCGTTGGTGCGTGTCAGTGCCTTGAGTGCCTCGTAGGGATGCGGGTATGCTTCGCGGCGCAGTATGGTCTGTATGGCCTCGGCCACGACCGCCCATGTGTTGTCGAGGTCTTCTTTCAGCTTTGCCTCGTTGAGTATAAGTTTGCGCAATCCTTTCAGCGTGCTCTCGAAAGCAATGACGCTGTGGCCCATGGGTACGCCCACGTTGCGCAGCACGGTCGAGTCGGTGAGGTCGCGCTGCAGGCGGCTTACGGGCAACTTCTGGGCTAGGAACTGCAGCAGGGCGTTGGCAATGCCGAGGTTGCCCTCGCTGTTCTCGTAGTCGATGGGGTTCACCTTGTGCGGCATTGCGCTCGACCCCACTTCGCCGGCCTTTATCTTCTGCTTGAAGTACTCCATGGATATGTACATCCAGAAGTCGCGGTCGAGGTCGATGACGATGGTGTTTATGCGGCGCATTGCGTCGAACACTGCCCCGAGCCAGTCGTAGTTGCTTATCTGGGTGGTGTATTGTTCGCGCTCGAGCCCGAGCTTTCCGGCCACGAACCTGTCGCCGAACTTCCGCCAGTCATACTGTGGATAGGCCACATGGTGGGCGTTGTAGTTGCCGGTGGCCCCGCCGAACTTGGCCGTGAGCGGCACGGCCTTGAGCGATGCGAGCTGCTGCTCGAGGCGGTATACGAACACCATGACCTCCTTGCCAAGCCTTGTAGGCGATGCGGGCTGGCCGTGGGTCTTGGCCAGCATGGGTACGTCTTTCCACTCTTCGGCATACTGGCGCAGCTGTGCCACCAGTTCTTCCACGAGCGGGCAGTACACGTTGGCAAGGGCTTCCTTTACTGACAGCGGCACGCTGGTGTTGTTGATGTCTTGCGAGGTGAGCCCGAAGTGTATGAATTCCTTGTAGGCTTCGAGCCCTCCTATGGCGTCAAACTGCTCCTTGATGAAGTATTCCACGGCCTTCACGTCGTGGTTTGTCACCTTCTCGATGTCCTTCACGCGGCGTGCGTCGGCCTCGGTGAAGTCGGTGTAAATGGCGCGCAGGCGGCCGAAGAGGCCATGGTCGAACGCGGCCAGCTGCGGCAGCGGCAGTTCGCACAGGGCTATGAAGTACTCAATCTCTACACGCACTCTGTAGCGTATGAGCGCATACTCGGAGAAATAGGCGGCCAGCGGCTCGGTTTTGGAGCGGTAGCGCCCGTCTATCGGCGATATGGCTGTCAGTGAGTCTAATTCCATTTGTGTTATATCCTTGTTTGCTTTTAGGCCGCAAAGTTAATCATTATATTCCATTTAACCGAATAACCGCTTATAAAAAATGCCAATACGCAAAAAAAGATTCTGCTTGCCGCAATGCGGTGCAGAATCTCCGAGTGGGCGCTGAGGGATTCGAACCCCCGACCCTCTGCTTGTAAGGCAGATGCTCTAAACCAGCTGAGCTAAGCGCCCGGGTGCTTGTCGTAAGCGGTTGCAAAGGTACGCACTTTTTCCCGGACTTCCAAATTTTCCGTGAAGTTTTTTCTCGGCAGGCTCATTTTTTCGCTTTCATACCGTGATTTTGCCTTGAGGCCCTTGCCCACCCCCTGGAGGGGATGGCACCGGAAAAAGGAAAGCCGGCGGGAACGAACGCTCCCGCCGGCCCTTGTTTCGCTATTCGTGCCTACATTACTTGATGGCAACGGTTGCACGGCGGTTGTAAGATACCGGCGAGAGTGTGTCAACGCCACCGGCAGCCACAACTTCGATGTTGTCACGGCTTACGCCCATGTTTACAAGCTCGTCGGCCACGGTCTCGGCGCGCTTCTGGCTCAGAGTCTGGTTCCATCTTGCGCTTCCGGTCTTGCTGTCAGCATAGCCGGTAACGACGATCTTGCTGTTGTTGGCCTTGGCCACCTCTACGAGTTCCTTGACGTTCTGGAGATCCTTCTTCGAAGCGATCTTTGACTTGCCGATGTTGAAGAACACCGATACAGGAGCGGCAACCACTTCCTTGACAACCTTTGTCTCAGCGGGCTTCTGCTTCGAGAGCATATCCTTCAGCCTTGCGTTCTCAGACTGTGCGTCAGCCAGCTGTGCGTTGAGGGCGTCGATCTGGCCCTGCGAGAGAGCCTTGAGAGCCTCCACGTCGGGAGTCTTGTTCCATGTGGCCTTGCCGAGGTTGTAGGTAAGACCCACCTCCACGTTGAACATGTTGTCGCGGGTCTTGGGCCAGCCGCTTGCGCTGGGCCCGTCGAAGGCGATGCCGTCGAAGTCAGGCTCGAAGCAGTACCACGACAGGTCGAGGTTGATGGCCACCTTGCGGCTCAGGCGGAAGGTGTTGAGGATACCTACGTTGAGGTCCATGGCGTAGCGGTTGTAGCTCATGTTGCGGCCCACGCCTGCGCCGAGGTAGGGGATGAAGTTCCACACACGGCTCTCGTTGTAACCGCAGATCATGTTGCTCAGGTTGAAGAGCACCTGCTCGTTGAGCACCCAGTACTTGCTTGCGTTGAGGTCTTTGTCCTCGCTGCCTACCGTGCGGCCCCAGATGCCCTGGAACTTTGTGCGCAGACCGATGCCCGGGGTGAACCACTTACCGATGGCCACCGAGAAGCCCAGGTTGTTGCGGAAGCCCTTGAACGGACTCTTGGAGAAGCCATAGCCCATCTCCTCGTTGCTATAGAAAGCGCTACCGGCAAGGTTTGCCTGCACGAACCAGTTGCTCCAGAAGGAGTTAGTAGCCACGCTGTGCTTCATCTCCGGCACAGCGGATTCATTGTCCTGTGCCATTCCGGCTACAGAGACGCTGGCAAGAGCCAGCATTAACAATAACTTTTTCATACCTTGACTAATTATATTTAAACATATATTCGCACTCAGTAGTGTTTGCAAAAGTAAACATTTCTTTTTACACCACCAAATAAAACGCAACAGAATATGCCCTTTTACAATAAATTATTACTATAAATCAACCCACGCCGCGCAATAATCACGCAGAAATGCCGTTTAGTCACATTTCTTGCACATTGGCGGCAGGGGGCGGCAAAGGCCGCACAGGATGCAAGGAAGCGGCGTGGCAGTCCTGCCCATAGCCTTGCAAGCCGTGCGCGGGGCCGCCCAGTGTAAACAAACATTACCCCGCGCCGCCAACCCGTGACACCTTGTTCAACGGCTTGGCTGCCAAGCTGTTGCACGCACGCGCCGCCTGAAGGCGCGAAACGGACCGCCCCAGAACGCCAAACGGCCTGTTCCGCCGGATGGAACAGGCCGTTTGGCCGCCCCGTCCGGGCCGAAGCCGGGCCACGGGGCTGGTTTGTAAAGAAACTGTACGGCATGGCTGCCACTGGCAACCGCCCCGCAAGGCCAGGTCAGCCCAGCAGTTGCTCAATGTCTTTCTGGGGCAAGATGCAGATGATGGTCTTGCCGTCGGGCGTGTAGTTCACGTTTGAGCAGGCAAACAGCTCGTTGACGAGGCTCTCCATCTCGGCGTTGTCGAGCACCTGGCCCTCGGGGATGGCCGCCGAGCGGGCCATGCTCAAGGCGAGCGACTTGTCGATGTCGGCGGCCGAGCCGGATATGCACTCTGAGGCATCGGCAACCATGGTGCGCAGCAGGGCCACGCAGTCCACACCGTCGAGCCCGGCAGGCACGCCGTTAACGGCGTAGCTGTTCTGCCCGAGGTCGGCAAGGTCGAAGCCCATGGCCTCGAGCTCGGGCAGCACCTTGGCCAACGCCACGGCATCCGACGGGGCGAACTGCGCCACCTCGGGGAAGAGCACCCGCTGCGTGGCCGCCGAGCGCTGGGCCAGCCGCGCCATGCAGCGTTCGTAGCGTATGCGTATGTCAGCCCGGTGCTGGTGGATGATCATCAGCCCCGACTTCACCGCGGTCATGATGTAGCGGCCCTTGTACTGATAGTGGGCCGGCGACTTGTCTGCCGCCGGGGCCGCTGGCTCCACCGCCGGGGCAGGCTCCACTCCTCCGGGGGCTGCCGGGTTGCCGGGGCCGAACATATCGCCAGGCTCGGCCGGCACGTCGGCCTGCAGCCCGCCGTACATCTTCTCCCAGCCATCGGCCGGCTTCGGCCTCGGCGACGGCGCAGGCTTGAACGGATTGTACGAGGGGTTGAAGTCGACGGTGGGCGGGGCCGCGTCGCCCGAGGGGTCGAACACGGGTATGTCGGGGCGGCCCTCGGTGTCGAAGTCTATCGACGGCACGTCGCAGAACCGCCCTATCGAGTCCTTCACCGCCGCGGTGAGTATCTGCCACACGGCCTGCTCGTTCTCAAACTTTATCTCGGTCTTGGTGGGGTGTATGTTCACGTCGATGTTGGCAGGGTCCACGGTGAGGTAGATGAAGTAAGGCACCTGCATACCGGGCGGCACGAGCCGGTCGAAGGCGTTCATCACGGCCTTGTGGAAATAGGGGTGCTTCATGTAGCGACCGTTGACGAAGAAGTACTCGTGGACACCCTTCTTGCGCGCCGACTCGGGCTTGCCCACGAAACCGCTGATGCGGCACAGGGCCGTGTCCACGTCGACCGGGAGCAGGTCTTGCCCCACGCGGCGGCCAAACACGTCGGTGATGCGCTGCAGCAGCGTGGCGGGCTTGAGGCTCATCACCTCGGTGCCGTTGCTGTGGAGCGTGAAACTTATGTCGGGATATACGAGCACTATGCGCTCGTAGGCAGCCACTATGTTGTTGAGCTCGGTGGCGTTGGTCTTGAGGAACTTGCGGCGCGCAGGCACGTTGAAGAACAGGTTCTCCACCATGAAGTTGCTGCCCTCGGGGCAGGCCGTAGGCTCCTGGCTCAGCACGCGCGAGCCCGAAATGCAGAGGTGGGTGCCTATGTCGCTGCCGCGCAGGCGCGTCTTCAGCTCCACCTGGGCCACGGCCGCTATCGAGGCAAGGGCCTCGCCGCGGAAACCCATGGTGTGCAGGGCGAAGAGGTCGTCGGCCTTGCGTATCTTCGACGTGGCATGGCGCTCGAACGAAAGGCGCGCATCGGTCTCCGACATGCCCGCGCCGTTGTCAATGACCTGTATCGACGTGCGCCCGGCGTCGGCCACAAGCACGTTGATGGCGGTGGCCCCGGCGTCCACGGCGTTCTCCACCAGCTCCTTGATCACCGAAGCCGGCCTCTGTATCACCTCGCCGGCGGCAATCTGGTTGGCCACCGAGTCGGGCAGCAATTGTATGATGTCGCTCATCTTTTTGTCTCTTTCGTTTCAGTTTTTACCTTCTTGCCATTTTGCCCTCAACCTATGCTGCGCAGGAGGGCGAGCAAGGCGATGAGCAGCAGGGCCAGCACGGCGACATTGAAGCGCTGGCAGGCATGGCCCCTGCGCCCGCGGGCGCGGCGCGAATGGCGCGTGCCGGAGGCGAACGCGCCTCGGATGCGATCCGCATCGTAGCCCCCCGACTGCTCCATGCCAAGCTCGCGGCGGGCGCGTTCCTCTATCTCGCGCAGCCGCGCGCGCCGCTCATCGTAATATATATAATTGTGGTTGAAGCCACGCGGCTTCGGCATACGGAACAGGTTCATGGCTCGGCCTCCCCTCTCTTCACTGCCGCTGCGGCCGGGGGCATCCCGCTCGCAGCACCGGGGGCCTCGTCGCCATCACCGCCAGCCGGGGCCACGGGCGCGGCGGCGGCCGGGCCGGCATTGCCCGCAGGCCCTGCCTCAGGCTCCGGGGCAATCTCTGGTGCTGTCACAGCGGCAGTGTCGGGCCTGGCAGCAATAGAATCGGATGCCAAGCCAACAGTGTCGGGCTGCGACTGCGGCAACGAGTCTGCAGGCGAACTGAGCGAATCGGCTGCCGGCCCGGCGGACGCGGGCGTTGCCGCAGGAGCGGCGGACAGGCCGTCACGCGCCACCGGCACTGAATCGGCGGCCGACGGGCTTCCGCCAAGGCGCTGCAACGGGGCCTCCTTGCGGCGCACCACCTTAAGCTCTGTGCCGGCCTTCTTGCCGCGCCAGTTGAATATGTCGTCCTTGTTGAGCGGGCGCACGTAGTCGAACCACGCATAGTTTGGCAGGAACCGCCTGACGGGCGGTATCTGCGACATGGGGTAGAGCGTGCCTTCGGCCTTTGGCATCCACACTTTCTGCATCTTGCGGTTCTCTATGAACACCTTGAGCTGCGTCGTCTCCGTGTAGTTCAAGCCTATGAGCGAGCTGTCGCTGTCGTCAACGGGATAGTAGACGATGAGCACATTGTCGTTGGCGTCGGCCTCGTATATCTCACCGTTGCGGAAGAAAGCGAACATCTCGTCGGACGAGACCTGGTTGTAGTTCACCGAATCGGGCAGCTGCTCCACCGAGAGGGCCTGCCCCACGACGTGTGCGCGGTTGATGGTGGAGTCCTTCATGTAGACCCTTATCTCCTCGCCGAGCAGCTGCTGGCTGTTGTTCCACACGATGGGGTCGCGGTACATGGTGAGGCAGGAGTCCTTGCTGTTGTAAACCAGCGAGTCGCAAACGGCCTGCACGTCAACCCGGTAGGCCCTCACCTTGTTGTATGCGTGTATCTTGCGGTATGCAGAGTCGGTGTCGATGTTGTACGTGAAGATTTTGAACGTGTCGGCATGCATATAGAGCGAGTCCTTCTGCGAGTAGTCTATGGCCACGGCACGCTTCGTGGCCATGCCGTAGCCGGTGTTCTCGTTGTACCAATAATAGTCGCACGTCATCATGTTCTTGTTGAGCGAGTCGATGTAAACCACGTTGCTGAAAGCCTCGCTCGTACCTTCGCGGCTGTCGTGGAACACGCTGTCGCCCACCATCAGCTTGCCTTTGTCGGTCATGACGGAGCGGGCAAAGAGCCTGGCCCGCTCAAGGTTTGTGTCATAGTACCCGTCTTCGGTGTAGATGTGGCTGTCGCCCGAGGTGATGTCCGACGGCCCCACGGCATGGGCGACCGACGTGCCGGTGTCGTAATAAAGCGTATCGCTGGTCAGGAAGAACTTCTTGTTGCGCAGCTGCACATCGAAGTTGAACACGGCCTGCTTCGTCTCCGTGTAGTATTCGCCCCAGTCGGAGGTCAGCTCGCTGTCCTTGTCGACGAGCTTCCCGCCCTCGAAGAAGTAGCCTACGTTGTAAAGCCGGTCGAAGTTCAGGCTGTCTGTATAAAGCGTGGCCCTGCGGTGCTTCAGCACAACGTTGTAGCGCGCCTCGGCCATCTGGTCGTTGCCGTCATAGTAAGCGTAGTCGCTGAACAGCGAGAGCGTGTCGCCCTGGTACATCTTCACGTGGCCGAAAGCCTCGAAAGAGTTTGACGCCTCATAGAAATGGGCGCTGTCGCAATATAGAGTCGCGCCCTGGTGGAGGAAAGCCACGTTGCCGTTGAGTATCTGTGCGTCGGGATTCTTGAAGCGGTCGTAGCTGAGCACATCGGCATGGAGCAGGTAAACGCGGTTGTCGTCGGCCGCCTGCGCCTGCCGCCTGCCCGCCGGCTGCACCGAGCGGGCCACGCATAGCCCAAACAGGCATAGAACCAAGGCTATGGTGGTTCTATGCCCGCAGAGTAGCTTTGCCGCAAATGATTTCCAGGTCATCTTATCCAGCCTTGATATTCAAACTTGCAGTCCTTGTACCTGTCGTTGATCCGCACGTAGGTGCTCTTGATTTTGTCCACCACCCACTCGTGTAGCTTCTCCTCCTTGCGTTTGTTCAGCACAAGCTCCTGCATCACTTGGAAGTCTTCGGTGATGGTTGCCTTGTGGCCTTCTACCCGGTTTTTGAGCTTCACTATGGCGCAGACGGTCTTGCCGCGCTTGTTTATCATCTGGAAAGGAGCTGAGATTTCGCCCACTTTCATGGTGTCCACGACCTTGGCCACCTCCGGCGGGAGGTCCTGCATCTGGAACTTGGAGGTGCGCATTCCGTCCGTGACGTTCGACATGAGGCCATGGTTGTTGCGCGTGTCCTTGTCATCCGAGATGACCGTGGCGCCCACCTCGAACGTGAATACGCCGTTCATTATGTCCGTGCGGATGGAGTCGAGCCTGAGCAAGGAATTCTGTATGGACTGCTCTGAGATGCGTGGCTTGAGCAGGATGTGGCGCACATTGACCTTGTCGCCGCGCTTTTCGATGAGCTGTATGATATGGAAGCCAAACTCGGACTCCACTATTTTCGACACTTTCTTAGGGTCTGTGAGGTTGAAGGCCACGCCGGCGAAAGCCGGGTCGAGCGCCCCGCGGCCGGTGAAACCGATCTCGCCGCCAGCGCGTGCCGACCCCGTGTCTTCGGAATAGAGCCTGGCCAGGGTTGAGAAAGAGGTCTCGCCGCTGTTCACCCTGTCGGTGAACGAGCGCAACTCGCCCTTCACCCTGTCGATTTCTTCCTGCTCTATGCGCGGTGTCTGGGTAAGGATTTGCACTTCCACCTCGGTCGGTACGAACGGTATGCTGTCTTGCGGCAAGTCCTTGAAATACCGCCTCACCTCACCCGGGGTGACCTTTATGTTCTCCACTAGTTTCTTCCTCATCTGCTGGGTCGTCATCTGGTCGTGCACGACGTCATGCAGTTCGTTGCGTATCTGGGTGATGCTTTGCTTCTTGTACTCTTCGAGCTTTTCGCGCGAGCCGGCCATCTGGATCCAGTAATCCACGTAGTTGTCGACCTGCGAGAGCACGTCGGCCTCGGTCACCTCGACACTGTCGATGGCCGCCTGGTGCAGGAACAGCTTCTGCACTGCCAGCTGTTCGGGTATGGCGCAGTCGGGGTCGCCTTTCCAGCGCGTTCCCTCCTGCGCGGCCTGCAGGCGCATCGCCTCGACTTCCGACTTGAGGATAGGCTCATCGCCCACCACCCATATCACCTCGTCGACAATGTTCGCCCCGGTGGAGTCGGCCGCCGCCTGGGCGTTGGCAGGCGTGGCAGCCGCCGTGGCCCCTGCCGCGAGCAGGGCGAAGAAGAACTTGCTTGGTTGTTTCATCTGCTATTTGTGATTGTTTACCGTTGCCAACACTTCCTTGTTTACCTCCACGGCATACTTCCGCCGCAGCCCTGCGACCCATTCTTTCTCAAGCATATCCTGGTAGTCGGCGGTGACGAGGCCTATCACGTCAGTGTATTCCTCGGGTCCTTTCTTCAGCAGCTTGCCGTAGACGGCGTCGATGGGATAGTCTTTGGTGGGCGCCACGACAGTGTCTTTCTTGAACACTTCGCGGTCGATGAGCGCGTTGTCGCCCCGCTTGAAGATGCCTTTCTCGACACGGATGCGCAGCACTGAGTCGCTGTTGAACGTGTTGCGCAGGGCGTCGGCCCACTCCGTGAATGGCAAGTCCTTGACGCAATCCTTAACGGCCTCTACGTCTGCCTCGTCCTTTACGTGGTATGCCATGCCCTTGTAGCGCGGCTCCGCCCATGCGTATTTCTTCTTGTTCTTCTTGAAGAAGGCCTCCAGCCCTGCCGAGTCCCTGGCAGCCTTGTCCCACACGGTGCGGTTGCTTATCTCGTAGAGCAGCAGTCCGTCATGGTATTCGCGTATGAGGTTCTTGAGGTCTGGGTCGAGCGCCATGAGCGAGTCGGCGCGTCGGGCCAGCACTTCTTCGCGCGTGAGCGTGCCGTGCGAGTGCGCCACGATGGTGTCGATGCGCATCCTGGCTATGCGTTCCCTGACGTTGCGCTGTTCGAGGAAGCCGAGTATGTTGCTGCGCAGCGAGTCGTATGGTTCCAGCTGCTTGTGTCCTTTCATGAGGATGATGTGATACCCGGCCGGCGAGAGGAACGGCTCGCTCATCTCTCCGTCCTTGAGCGCGTAGGCTTTGTCCTCGAATTCCTTCAGCGTCTGGTTCGGGCCTATCCACGGCAGCAGCCCCCCGTTGGCCGCCGAGCCGCGGTCTTGCGACAGGCGGCGGGCCATGTCGGCAAAGTCGGCGCCGGCCTTAAGCGCCCCGTAGATGGAGTCGATGCGCTCCTTGGCCTGCTGCTGTTGCTCAGGTGTGGCCTGCTGGCCGAGGTAGAGGAATATGTGGGCGGGCCTTACCAGGCCCCTCGGGCCGATGGCGAGCTTCGTGTTGTCGTACACCTTGCGGGCCTCGGCCTCTATGTCGGCGTCGGTGACGAAGCTGGGGCGTATCTGCTGGTCGCGGTACTGGGCGAACTCTTGCTTGAAAGACGTTAGCGTGTCGAGCCTGGCCTCAAGGGCAGCGGCCACCTTCAGCTTGTAGTTCACGAAGAGGTCCACGTACTGCTCGACCGTCTTCTTGTCTATCACGCCCTCAGCGTTGTTCTTGTTGTAAGAATACTCAAACTCCGACCGCGCCACGGGCTGGCCGTTGATGGTCATCACCGTGGGGTCGTCTTGAGCGGTTGCCGCCCCGGCTGCAAGGAGCAGGGCGGCAATCATCAATCCTCTCATCATTATGATTAATGTGTAAGCTTAGTCGTTAGGTCTCGAATAGTTGGGTGCCTCGCTCGTGATGGCGATGTCGTGCGGGTGGCTCTCAAGCACGCCTGCGTTGGTGATGCGCGTGAACTTGGCGTCGTGCAGGCGCTCGATGTCGGCAGCGCCGCAGTAGCCCATGCCCGAGCGCAGTCCGCCTACGAGCTGGTAAATCACCTCCTGCACGGTTCCCTTGTAAGGCACGCGGCCAGCAATGCCCTCCGGCACGAGCTTCTTCACATCCTTGGTGTCGCTCTGGAAGTAGCGGTCCTTCGAGCCGTTCTTCTGCTCCATGGCCTCGAGCGAGCCCATGCCGCGGTAGCTCTTGAACTTGCGCCCGTTGAAGATGATGGTCTCGCCGGGGCTTTCCTCCGTGCCGGCTACGAGCGAGCCTATCATGACTGAGCTGCCTCCGGCAGCCAGTGCCTTGACGATGTCGCCCGAGTAGCGCAGGCCGCCGTCGGCGATGAGCGGCACGCCGGTGCCTTTGAGCGCGCTGTACACGTCGTATACGGCCGAGAGCTGCGGCACGCCCACTCCTGCCACCACGCGCGTGGTGCAGATGGAGCCCGGCCCGATGCCCACTTTCACGGCGTCGGCGCCATTGTCGACAAGCAGCTTCGCGGCTTCGCCCGTGGCCACGTTGCCCACCACGATGTCCACCTGCGGGAACGACTTCTTGGCCTCGACGAGCTTCTCTATGACATACTTGGAATGGCCGTGGGCGGTGTCTATGACGATGGCGTCGGCCCCTGCGTCGACGAGGGCCTGCATGCGGTCAAGCGTGTCGACGGTGACGCCCACGCCGGCGGCCACGCGCAGGCGGCCCTTGCTGTCCTTGCAGGCCATGGGCTTGTCCTTGGCCTTGGTGATGTCCTTGTAGGTTATCAGGCCCACGAGGCGGTTGTCCTTGTCAACCACGGGCAGCTTCTCTATCTTGTTCTCCTGCAGTATCTGCGCGGCGGCGGCCAGGTCGGTCTGCATGTGGGTCGTCACGAGGTTGTCCTTCGACATCACGTCGTCCACCTTGCGGTCAAGGTGGCGCTCGAAGCGCAGGTCGCGGTTGGTGACGATGCCCACGAGGTGGTTGTCATCATCGACGACGGGGATGCCGCCTATGTGGTATTCTGCCATCATGTCGAGCGCGTCCTTGACGGTGGAGCCGCGGCGGATTGTCACCGGGTCGTATATCATTCCGTTCTCCGCCCTCTTAACTATGGCCACCTGGCGGGCCTGCTCCTCGATGGTCATGTTCTTGTGGATGACGCCGATGCCGCCTTCGCGCGCGATGGCGATGGCCATCTGCGACTCGGTCACGGTATCCATCGCGGCAGTGACGAAGGGCACGTTAAGCTCGATGTTGCGCGAGAACTTGGTCTTCAGTTCCACTGTCTTTGGCAGCACTTCTGAGTAAGCCGGGATTAAGAGGACGTCGTCGAATGTCAAGCCGTCCATAACGATTTTATCTGCAATAAATGATGACATACTTGATGGTTTAGAAATTATTGCGTGCAAATTTAGCACTTTTTTTTCACATTGCCGGTATTGCCCATCCATTTTCTTCTCCCGTTAACACGATTTAGTGTGATTTAATTGGCTGGCGGGCAACGCCTGCCCGGCCGGACATCATGCTCAATGAAAAGGCCTGGCAACAACGCCACGGGATGGCAACAAGAAAGCAAACCGCCAAGCTTCCTGCCTGCCAGGCAAGCAACCACAGACTGGGCAGACAGGCACGGAAGCTTACGGTGCCTGGAAGATTGCGCAAATCGGCATGGCTATGCCTATGACGCTCTTTTCGGCAGCGGGCGGCTCTCCTTTCGAGACTGTGCCGAAATGAAGCCAACTGGAGTTTGGGGCTTCGCCCGAAAGTCTCTGGAGTTAACATTTCGTGGAACATCGAAACAGGAGCGTGAAACATTTTCGCGGCGGGATATATCGGCAGAAGTGCCACGACACCTTCCCATGTGTGCCGTTTCTGAATGCGAAACGGCACATATTGCATGGCTGAACAGGCCGTATCGCAAGGCAAGACGGCACGTTTCGCGGCCCGCTTCAAGCCAATAACCGCAGTTTTCGGCGGGTTTCAGGCTGATATCAGGGCCAGGATTGTTGCGCAACTCTCGCCAATCTCCATCAAACCCCATGTCTATCAAGGCGTTACGATTTCGCCCCGTTTTCGCGTCATTTGCCACCCAAAGGACTTGCGGCCGCGAAAACGCGAATTATGGAGGGCTTTCCCCGTACGTGAATTAACGTACGCTACTGTTTGTTAACGGGATTTTCGCGCAACAAAACTGCGACATTCAACGAAAATAATCGTATCTTTGCACTAAGTCAAGCTGCGCCCGGGCAAATGAGGACAAGTCCCCTGCCCTCGCTGGCACCGCCTTTGCATAAGGCAGGTAGACGCGAGCTATGAGCTGGCAGCTTGCGGACATCAATAAAAAGAAAGGATATGAAAAGCGAAAAGGAAAAAGCACGCGAGGGGCTGCTGTATGACGCCAACTACGACGAGGAGCTGCTGCGCGAGCGCGAGGCGTGCGCCGACATGACCTACGAGCTTAACCTGCTGCGCCCGTCGCAGGCGGCTGAACGCGAGGCACTGCTGCGCAGGCTGCTGGGCCGGGCGGGCAAGGCGTTCACCATCATCTCGCCGTTCTTCTGCGACTACGGCTACAACATCAGCATAGGCGAGAACTTCTTCATGAACATGAACTGCGTGATACTCGACGGGGCAAAGGTGACATTCGGCGACAACGTGTTCATAGCCCCCGGATGCGGCTTCTACACCGCCGGCCACCCGCTCGACAGCGAGCGGCGCAACCGCGGGCTGGAGTACGCCCGCCCGATAACCGTGGGCAACAATGTGTGGATAGGGGCTCAGGTGTGCGTGCTGCCGGGCGTTACCATAGGCGACAACACGGTGATTGGCGCGGGAAGCGTGGTCACAAAGAGCATGCCGGCCAACGTGCTGGCTGCCGGCAACCCGTGCAGGGTGATACGCAAGATAGAGGAAGGCTGCGACCCGCGCGAACAGCAATGAGCAAAGGCAAAGCTTATGTGCCACCCACGGGCGGCAACCAACCGCGCCCACTCCTGAAAAAACGAACCGCGCCGGCACAGCCACTCGCATATGGCCATGCCGGCGCGCAATTGCATACCGCATCCTCTCACACACTCCATGCCCCACAAGTTCCGGCGCACATTGGCTATCAACTAGGGGATGCCTGCCGGGCAAGTGCAACGGTTGCATGGCCATGTCAAGATTGACCACTGCCATGCACTATGCCAGGGTTAATCAAAGCAACGTGAAACTCTCACACCGTAAATTCATAAATCAGCTTGTGCATTGTTCGACATACTGCAGGGGGCGTCATTTTACAAAAAACAAGCGAGGGAATGATAATTTAGAGCAATTGCCACTATTTCTTTGACTCTTATAAAAGGACTGGGGTATTTAAAGATGAGGTTGCATTAAGAGCCATTGGCGGTGTCAGACAATCATTGGGATATGACGATTTCTCTTTGATTAAAACAATATATCCGGCACCTTATGTTGTAATCGAGTTTAAATAAACTCTATCTGAAAAAGAGGGAGGCTATAACTCGGAATAACATTCAAAATAACAAATTGACCACTTTGCGTGAGACTCACTTCTCCCAAAGTTGATGTCAGGTGAACTAAAAATCGATGATTTTAACCGCTAAATTCTCATTTACCCATGCCTTTGTCAGTTCAGCAAGCGGCAACAAGCCATATTTGCCCACATACAAACCGCATTTTCAAAAGGAAAAGCCCATACAAACAAACGGTAATTAGCGCAACCCTGCTTGTGTCAACCGACCGTCTTGACCTGAACGACCAGCTGCACAACACTTTTGCATCGTGCAGTGGCTATTAGCGACGAAGCCCACCGCACACAATCAAACACCAAGACAAAGGGTGATACACAAACAGGAGAACTGAAACTCGGCTTTGCGGCTATCGTGCGCAAACTCCTGCCCAATGCTGCCTTTATTGGCTTTACGGCACGCCTATAGAACAATACGATAACGACACGAGAGAGGTATTCGGCAACTACATTGGCATCTACGGGCGGCAACCAACCGCGCCAACTCCTGAAAAAAACGAACCGCGCCGGCACGGCCACTCTCACATGGCCATGCCGGCGCGTAATTACATTCTGCGTGCTCTCACACACTCCATGCCCCACAATGCCGGAACACCTTAGGGCAACAAGGTCAGTTGGCCATGTCGGATATGAACTTGATTCGCACGAGGCGTATCTCGTCCTCGGTGTAGTCCTCGCCCAGCTCGCGGATGGCGGTCTCCAGGTCGTCGGTCTCAGACTCCTTGAAGTACTCATAGATGTCGTCCACGTGGTCTTCGTCCATCACCTCTTCGAGGAAATAGTCGATGTTGAGCTTCGTGCCGGAGTATACGATTGCCTCCACCTCGTCGAGCATCTCGTCGAAGTCTATGCCCTTGGCGTTGGCAATGTCGTCGAGCGCTATCTGGCGGTCAATGCTCTGGATGATGCTCACCTTGAGCATCGACTTCTTCGCCACGGTGCGCACACGCAGGTCGGCCTGTCGCACGATGTCGTTCTCGTCGCAGTAGCGCTTGATAAGGTCTACAAACTCCTTGGCGTATGGCTGCTTTATCTTGCCCTCGCCCACGCCCTGTATGTTCTTCAGTTCCTCGAGCGTCACGGGGTAGTCGGTGGCCATCTGCTCTATCGACACGTCCTGGAATATGACGTATGGCGGGCGGTCGAGCTTCTTCGACACTTTCTTGCGCAAGTCTTTCAGCATTGCGCTGAGCGTCGGGTCGAGCGCGCTGGTGCCTCCGGCGGCCCCGTCGAGAGAGGACTCGTCGTCCTCGCTGAATTCGTTGTCTTCTACTATCATAAATGATTCAGGTTTCTTCATGAATTTCTTTCCTTCTGGCGTTATCTTCAGCAGCCCGTAGTTGTCAACATCCTTTTTCAGGTAACCGGCAATGATTGCCTGGCGGAGCAGCGGGTTCCATATCTTCTCGCTGTCATCCTCGCCCGAACCGAACTCTTCGAGCTCCTGGTGCTTGTGGGCCACTATCTCGTCGGTCTCGCGCCCCATGATGAAGTCTTTCACATAGTCAGAGCGGAAGTTCTCCTTGATGGCGGCGATGGCCTTGAGCGCGGTTGCCAGCTGCCGCCCGGCCTCAATCTTCTGCTTCGGGTGCAGGCAGTTGTCGCAGTTGCCGCAGTTGTCCTGATTGTAGGTCTCGCCGAAATAGTGGAGCAGCATCTTGCGCCTGCACACCGAAGTCTCGGCGTAGGCCGCCGTCTCCTGCAGCAGCTGTCGGCCTATGTCCTGCTCGGCCACGGGCTTGCCCTCCATGAACTTGTCGAGCTTCTGCAGGTCCTTGTACGAGTAGAAGGCCACACAGAGGCCCTCGCCTCCGTCGCGCCCTGCCCTGCCCGTCTCCTGGTAGTAGCCCTCAAGGCTCTTGGGTATGTCGTAATGTATGACGAAACGCACGTCGGGCTTGTCGATTCCCATGCCGAAAGCGATTGTGGCCACTATCACGTCTATCTGCTCCATGAGGAAGCCGTCCTGCGTCTTGGAACGCGTTGCGGAGTCGAGGCCGGCGTGATATGCCGCAGCCTTGATGTCGTTGGCGCGCAGTATGGCGGCCAGCTCCTCCACCTTCTTGCGCGACAGGCAGTAGATGATGCCACTCTTGCCCTGGTGCTGCTTTATGAACTTGATGATGTCCTTGTCTACATCCTTCGTCTTCGGTCGCACCTCGTAGTAAAGGTTGGGCCTGTTGAACGAGCTCTTGAACTCCTTGGCGCCAACTATCCCGAGGTTCTTCTTTATGTCCAGCCGCACCTTGTCGGTTGCGGTGGCCGTCAGGGCTATCACCGGGGCCTGCCCTATCTCGTTGATTATGGGGCGTATGCGCCTGTACTCGGGCCTGAAGTCGTGGCCCCACTCCGATATGCAATGCGCCTCGTCGATGGCATAGAACGATATCTTTACCGTCTTGAGGAACTCCACGTTGTCCTCCTTGGTCAGCGACTCGGGCGCGACGTACAGGAGCTTGGTGCGGCCCTCGCGGATGTCGGCCTTCACCTGGTCGATGGCGGCCTTGTTCTGCGAGGAGTTAAGGTAGTGGGCCACGCCTTTAACCTCGCTGAGGTTGCTTATGACATCCACCTGGTTCTTCATCAGCGCAATCAAGGGGGATATGACTATGGCCGTGCCGTCCATCAGCAGCGAGGGCAGCTGGTAGCACAACGACTTGCCGCCGCCTGTGGGCATGAGCACGAAAGTGTCGTTGCCATCAAGCACATTGCGGATGATGGCCTCCTGGTCTCCCTTGAACTTGTCGAAGCCGAAATACTTCTTGAGCGCTTCCGAAAGATTAACCTTGTCTGTCATAGCGTGGTATGGTTATGTTGGAGGCGGCTTCACTGCCGCCGTGATTGTTCGTCCTGCTGTTGCCTGGGGCGCGCCGTGCGGCCGGTCAGCGTGCCTGCCTGGTAAGGTGCGACTTCTCGAGCTGCTTGCTGGCATAGTCGAGCGTCACCTCGAAAGCCTTAGCCCCTGTCGACGGCTCCTCGAACATCGCGTCACGCATTATGCCCTCGACGATGGAGCGGAGCCCGCGCGCGCCCAGCTTGTATTCCACCGCCTTGTCGACGATGAGCTTCAGCGCGTCGGGTGCGAAAGTAAGCGTTATCCCGTCCATGGAGAACAGTTTCTCGTACTGCCTGATTATCGAGTTCTTAGGCTCG
This sequence comes from uncultured Prevotella sp., assembly GCA_944320235.1. Taxonomy (GTDB): domain Bacteria; phylum Bacteroidota; class Bacteroidia; order Bacteroidales; family Bacteroidaceae; genus Prevotella. The sequence continues at coordinate 12,216 of CALUGQ010000002.1, read as the reverse complement.
GTGAGGATGCGCGAGAGGGCTTCCCTGTCGAGCGGGCTGAGGTATGTTAGCACGGGCAGGCGTCCTATTATCTCCGGTATGAGGCCGAAAGCCTTGAGGTCTTGCGGCAGGATGTACTTCATGAGTTCTTCCTTGTCGATGTTCCTCACGTTCTGCACCGAGTTGTAGCCCACCACGTGCGTGTTGAGCCTTTGGGCTATCTTGCGTTCTATCCCGTCGAAGGCGCCGCCGCAAATGAACAGGATATTGCGAGTGTCCACCTGCGTGTAGTCTTGGTCGGGGTGCTTCCTGCCCCCTTTGGGCGGAACGTTCACCACCGTTCCCTCGAGCAGTTTGAGCAGGCTTTGCTGCACTCCCTCGCCGCTGACGTCGCGCGTTATGGAGGGGTTGTCGCTCTTGCGGGCTATCTTGTCTATCTCGTCTATGAAGACAATGCCGCGCTCAGCGGCCGGCACATTGTAGTCGGCCACCTGCAGTAGGCGCGAGAGTATGCTCTCCACATCCTCGCCCACGTAGCCTGCCTCGGTGAAGACGGTGGCATCGACGATGGTGAACGGCACGTCGAGCAGCCTGGCTATGGTGCGCGCAAGGAGCGTCTTGCCGGTCCCAGTGCTGCCCACCATGATGATGTTGCTCTTCTCTATTTCGACCCCAGTGGGGTCTTCGGGCTGTTGGAGCCGCTTGTAGTGGTTGTACACGGCCACCGCGAGGGTGCGCTTGGCCTCGTCCTGCCCGATGACGTATTCGTCGAGGTAGGCCTTGATTTCCTTCGGCTTGGGTGTCTGCTTGGGCTGGAACTTGCCGTCGTCCTTCCTTTCCGGGGCGATGAGCCCGGCCGACTCTATGATGCTGTAGGCCTGCTTGGCGCAGTCGTCGCATATATATCCGTTGAGGCCGGTTATCAGGAGGCGCACGTCTTTCTCGCCCCTGCCGCAGAAGCTGCACGTCTTTTTCATTGCGCCTCGCCTCCGTTGCCTGCCTGCGGAGCCTGCGGTTCCGTGGGCGTTTCGTCCTTCTTCCTTACCAGCACGGAGTCTATCATTCCGTACTCGCGGGCTTCCTCGGCCGTCATCCAGTAGTTGCGGTCGGAGTCTTTCCACACTTTGTCGTATGGTGTGTGCGAGTGTTCGGATATTATGGTGTAGAGTTCTTTCTTGAACTTCATTATCTCCTTAGCCTCTATCTCGATGTCGGAGGCCTGGCCCTGCACTCCGCCGAGCGGCTGGTGTATCATTACCCGGCTGTGGGTAAGCGCAGAGCGCTTGCCCTGGGCGCCCGCCACGAGGAGCACCGCCGCCATCGAGGCGGCCATGCCGGTGCAGATGGTGGCCACGTCGCTGCTGATGAACTGCATGGTGTCATAGATTCCCAGTCCGGCCGTGACGCTTCCGCCGGGCGAGTTGATGTATATCGACACGTCCTTGCCGGGGTCCACGGAGTCGAGGTAGAGCAGCTGGGCCTGAAGCGTGTTGGCCGTGTAGTCGTCGATTGGGGTCCCGAGGAAGATGATTCGGTCCATCATCAGTCGCGAGAACACGTCCATCTGCGTGACGTTGAGCTGGCGTTCCTCGAGTATGTAGGGGTTGAGATACTGCGACTGGGCGCTGATGACATCGTCGAGCACCTGGCCGTTGATTCCCAAATGCCGTGTGGCATATTTCCTGAAGTCGTTCATATATATTATAATGTGTCCTTTATGTTTTCGGGATGGCGGGAACGAAAAAAGAAGGCTATCGACCTTATTTGTTTGTTCCGTGGAACAAAGTTAATAAAAAAAGTCGATAACCTTCTTGCCCGAGGGCATTTTTTTCAAAAAAAGATTATTTTTCCTGCATCATCTTGTTGAAGTCGTCGAGCGAGATGCCTTTCCTGTTGAGTTTCACCTTGCCCTTGAGAGCGGCGATGAGCTTCACGTCGACGGCGCGGTTTACGAGGTTGTCGATGTTCTTGCGCTCCTTGAGCATGTCGTCGGCATACTTCTCGATGTATTCCTCGGGTACGCTGCCCATGCCATACTGAGCGAACTGCATGCGGGTCATCTCCTTCGCCACGTCCTTGATGTCGGCGTCCTCCACCTTGATGGCGTTGGCCTCAACGAGCTGCTCCTCTATGAGGTGCCACTTCAGTTCCTTTATGCTTGCCTCGTAGTTGTCGTCAACGAACTGCTGGCCGCGCTCCTTGTTGTTGTTGAGCATGATACGCTTGAGCAGCGCGTCGGGGAACTGCAGCTCGCCTACCTTGTCTTCCATGTACTTGCGCACGTCCTGGAGGAACTTGTAGTCAGAGTCGGCCTCAAGCTGGGCCTTTATCCCGTCGGCAATCTTCTGGCGGAACTCCTCCTCGCTCTTCACTGTGTCCTTGCCAAACACGCCGTCGAACAGTTCCTGGTTCACCTCGGCCTTCACGAAGCGCTGCACCTCGGTCACGAGGTAGGTGAAGTCTGACTCCAGCTCGGCAGCTTTCTGCTTGTCTATCTTGAGCAGCGATGTTATCTCTGCGTCGTTGTCGGGGTAAGCCTTCTTGGGGTTGAACGTGACGACGCTGCCCACCTTGGCCCCGTCGAAGAGTTTCTTCTGGTCTTCAACCTTGATGTACTCGGGCATGAGCACCGCTCCCTCAACGACGATGCCGCCTTCCTTGGCGTTGCCGTCGGCGCCCAGCTCGCGCAGGTCGCCCTTCAGCATGTCGTTCTTGGTGGGGTCGTAGTCGTCCACCTTGTCGTAGTGGCCGGCGCGCGAGGCGAACATATCCACCTGGCGGTTCACTATCTCGTCGCTCACCTCAATGTCGTAGTAGTCAATGGTGTCGGCTTCGCCCAGCTCGGCCTTGAACTCGGGCGCCACGGCGATGTCGAACACGAACTCGTACGGGCCGTCGGCCTTGAAGTCAACGGGCTTCTGCTTCTCCTCGTTGGGCATCGGCTCGCCGAGCATCTGTATCTTGTTCTCGCGCACGTACTCGTAAATCTTCTCGCCGAGCAACTTGTTCACCACGTCCACCTTCACGGCTTCGCCATACTGGCGCTTTATCAGGCCCATGGGAACCATGCCCGGGCGGAATCCCGGCATATTGGCCTTCTTGCGGTAATCCTTCAGTTGCTTCTCAACATCTTTCTCATAGTCCTCCTTCTCAATGGTCAGCGTGAGCAGGCCATTGACTTTGTCGGGGTTTTCGAATGAAATGTTCATCTTATTGTATTTGTTTTTGTTAATGTTCAAAATGCGAGTTGCAAAATTACAGATAAAAGGTGTAACAGCCTAACAATTTCGGATTTTTAACTAATGCCGCACGCGCCTCGTTGCCTCTGCCTATTTCGTCCACTTGACAGCGCACGGCTTGCCGTCCACGGTCGTCGAGAATGTGTATACGCCCGACGGCAACCCCGTAACGTCTATGCTTCCCTCGCTGCCGCTTATCGTGCCTTTCCTCTTGTAAACCAAGTTTGCCACGTTTTGCATCGAGATTTCCACACGTATAAACCCATCTTCCGATGCAGGAATAAGTTCAATTTATTGTTACAAATATAAAACGATCTGCTCCATAGTCAACTACCTTATTAATATTTTACGAACAAATTCTTTCCCATCACTCTCTTTCAGTATTCTTAATAAGTAGAAGCCTGCTGTCAACGGAATACTGACACTGCTTTCATTGACAACAGCGGCAAAGCACACATTGCCGCCTACCCCTACGACAGAGACATTGCCTAATGGAACGTCAGACGATATGTTACAAATGCCATTACCTATCGCTATGGTTACATCATCCCCCTTTGCATTAGATATTGATGTTGTTGACGCCTTCCAGTCTGGAGTTACCCAGTCTGTTCCGCTCCATCCATAGTCATTTGCCACTTGAAAGAGGAAACTGCTGCCATAATACACATAATAGCTCACAGTGCTTGGCAATTCATCTGGCGAATTGAAAAGATCATAATCTGCGTATGTCGGCGGCGTTGCCCCATTGTCCCTGACAATAGACAACGCAAAATCAAAGTCTCTCCCATCATACTCTATGGTCACTAACGCACTGTAAAACGGGTCGTCTCCGTCAATGCATGTCTCATCGTAAGCTATCGACTTTATCTTCAACGTCGGCGTTGGCGGCAGTACGTCCAATTTCAATTGAAAGTCATGTTCAACACTTTCCCACCCCGACGAGACCCTGCAGACAATCGCAAGGGTGTCGCTCATTGTTGTCCACACGTCATAAGTTCCCAAATAGCACCCATTGCCAAAGGTCACGCCCCACATATTCGGCTTCACACTAAACGCCGCGAACGACGAATTATAGCTCAGCCCGAACTCACTTAATAACTCCGAATGTCCAGACCTGTGACACTGCGCCAGCCATGAGACATTAAGATTGCCAATGTCCACAGGGTCTCCATTATCATCTGCAAGAAAGAACCGGCAGCTATCATTGTCTTCGGCAATTCCCGAGCCATGAAACATACGGTCATTAATGACAGCCTCAACATGAAGTTTCCTAATGCTGTCAATGGTTATCTCTGCGCCAATGGCATTATATGCAGATACCCAAAGAACAGCAAGCAACACTATCGCACGATATATTTTTTCCATGACTCTTTATTTTGTCTGTTCCTTAGTACAAATATAACCATATTTGCTTACCATATAGTATTCTTGGTAATTGCCATTTATATTATTTTAACAACCAGATGGATAGCCACAGAAACCATCGACACTCTTGCAAGACATCGCCATGCTCCAACCTGGCACGCCGTCGCTGCCACGTTGCTTCGGCAGCGATATGTAGCTATGCTGCCGCCACGAATGTCCAAAACGCCGCAAAATGTGTTCAAAGCGCAAACGTTTCACTCTTTTTATGTTAATTACAAACAACTCGCGTGGCATTCTTTGCTCCACACAAACAGAAATTGTTACCTTTGCAGGATACAAACAGAGCCTTGGCCACGGCTGAAAAGCCCTGCGCCAGGCCATAGGCAACGCCTTTGCAGGATACAAGCTTGCAGGCGCGCCGCCCAACACAACGAACACAACCGACAATGGAAACCAAAGGACAACTGCTCACTGTGGCCGTCAACGCCGCCTTTGCCGCCGGGGGCGAGATAATGGAGGTTTACACAGACCCCACGCAAGACTTCGGCATTGAGCTGAAGGCCGACAACTCGCCCCTCACGCGCGCCGACCGGCGCGCCGACGCAGCCATAGCCGCCGCGCTGAAGCCCACGGGCATAAGCCTGCTGAGCGAGGAGAGCGCCCACGCCCCCTACGCCGAGCGCAGCTCGTGGCAGCGGCTATGGATAGTCGACCCGCTCGACGGCACAAAGGAGTTCATCAAGAAGAACGGCGACTTCACCGTAAACATAGCGCTCGCCGAAGGCGGACGGCCCACGCTGGGCGCAATCTACGTGCCGGCCACGCGCGAGCTTTACTGGGGAGCCGAGGGCATGGGGGCAGGCAAGCTCACCGCCGTAGGCCCTGCGGCACGCTTCGCCTCGGCCTCTGAGCTGGCCGCCGCGTCGACCATGCTGCCGCTCGGGGGCGGACAGCGCGGCTTCACCGTGGTGGCCTCGCGCTCGCACATGAACGACGAGACGCAGGCCTACATCGACCGCCTGCAAGACTCCCACGGCCACATAGCCACGCTCTCGCGCGGCAGCTCGCTCAAGATATGCATGGTGGCCGAGGGCAAGGCCGACGTCTACCCGCGCTTCGCGCCCACCATGGAGTGGGACACCGCCGCAGGCCACGCCATAGCCACGGCTGCGGGGTGCAGCGTGGTGCGCGCCGACGACGGCAAGCCGCTAACGTACAACAAGGAGGACCTGCACAACCCATGGTTCATAGTGAGCCGCAACGGGGCCGCAACACAGACACCCATGAGCCATGAACTTTGAGATAATATTCGTAGTATGCTGCCTCGCGGCCATGCTCGTGGCGCTCATCCGCGACAAGATGCGGCCCGGCATAGTGCTGCTCTCGGTGGTAGTGGTGTTCATGGCAGCCGGCATCATTTCGCCCAAGCAGATGGTTGCGGGATTCAGCAACCGCGGCATGATCACCGTGGGCCTGCTCTTCCTCGTGAGCGAGGGCGTGCGCCAGAGCGGCGCGTTGGCCGATGTGGTGAAGAGGCTGCTGCCCGGCGCGGGGGCTACGGTCGCCAAGGCGCAGATGCGCGTGCTGCCGCTGGTGAGCGCGTTTTCGGCATTCCTGAACAACACGCCCGTGGTGGTAATCTTCGCCCCGATCATCAAGAACTGGGCGAGGCGCGTGGGGCTGCCGTGCACTAAGTTCCTCATCCCGCTGTCTTACGCCACCATACTCGGCGGGCTCTGCACCCTCATTGGCACGTCTACCAACCTTGTGGTGCATGGCATGATGATAGACCGCGGGCTGCCGGGCATGAAGATGTTCGACCTGGCTTACATCGGCATACCCATAACCATTGTGGGGCTGGCTTTCATCTTCGTCGCCTCCAAGAAGCTTTTGCCCGCCGAACGCCCCGACGCCTTGGAGGAAGAAGAGGCCGAGGCCGGCGAGCAGGCGGGCAAGCACGTGGTGGAGGTGGTGTTGGCCTCGCGCTTCCCGGGACTGAAGCGCAAGCTGAAGAACTTCGACTTCAAGCGGCGTTACGGCGCCGAGGTGAAGGAGATACGCCAGGGCGGCCAGGTCATCACCGAGAACCTGGGTGAGGTGCGCCTGCAGCAGGGCGACACGCTCGTGCTCGTGGCCGACGACGCCTTCACCCGCACGTGGGGCGACTCGTCGGTGTTCCTCATGATGACCAACGGCAAGGAGATACCCACGCGCCCCGTGGCGGCGTGGAAGAAGTGGACGGCGCTGGCCCTCCTCCTTGTGATGATAGTAGGGGCCACGGTGGGCGAGCTGCCCGCCGTGCAGGAACGCTTCCCCGGCGTGAAGATGGATATGTTCTTCTTCGCCTCCGTCACCGCCGTGGTCATGGCGTGGCTGAAACTGTTTCCGCCCAAGAAGTACACCAAGTACATAAGCTGGGACATACTCATCACCATAGCCTGCGCCTTCGCCATAAGCGCGGCCATGGAGGAGTCAGGCCTGGCCGCGCTCATAGCCGACTTCATAAAGGGCGTGAGCGGAAGCCTCGGCGCGTGGGGAGCGCTCGCGCTGCTCTACGCCGTGACGCTGCTCATCACCGAGCTGATAACCAACAACGCCGCAGCCGCGCTGGCCTTCCCGCTCGCGCTGGAGACGGCTGCCAAGTTCGGCGTGGACCCCATGCCTTTCTTCATAGCGATATGCATTGCCGCCTCGGCGGGCTTCGCCACGCCGATTGGCTACCAGACCAACCTCATAGTGCAGGGAGCGGGCAACTACAAGTTCACCGACTTCGTGAAGATAGGGCTGCCCATGGACATTATCGTTATGGTGGTGTCGGTGAGCCTCATCCCGCTTATCTGGCCGTTCGCACCGGCTGCATGACTTAAACCCAAACAAACGACATGGAACACATCTACCCCATATTCGACAAGATGCTCACCCGCGCCGACAAGGAGGCCCTGCTGGGCCAGCGCGGGCTGATGCTCTGGATGACCGGCCTCAGCGGCTCAGGCAAGAGCACGCTGGCCATAGCCCTTGAGCGCGAGCTGCAGCGGCACGGCATACTGTGCCGCATACTCGACGGCGACAACATCCGTTCGGGCATAAACAGCAACCTCGGCTTCTCGCCCGCCGACAGGCGCGAGAACATTCGCCGCATAGCCGAGGTGGCGCGGCTGTTCGTCGATACGGGCATCGTGACCATCGCGGCCTTCATAAGCCCCAGCGAGGAGCTGCGCCGCATGGCCGCCGGCATCGTGGGCGAGGGAGATTTCGTCGAGATATACGTGAGCACGCCGCTCAGCGTGTGCGAGGAGCGCGACGTCAAGGGCCTCTACGCCAAGGCGCGGCGGGGCGAGATAAGCGAGTTCACGGGCATCTCGGCCCCGTTTGAGGCCCCGCAGTCGCCCGCGCTCTCCATCGACACGTCGGCCCGCCCGCTCGGCGACTGCGTGGAAGAAGTGCTCCAACTCATTTTACCGAAGATAAAGAAGCAAAACTAAACAGATATGGCAGAAGACTACAACCTTAGCCACTTAAAGCAATTAGAGGCAGAATCAATCTACATCATACGCGAGGTGGCGGCCGAGTTCGAGAACCCGGTGATGCTCTACAGCATCGGCAAGGACTCGTCGGTGATGGCCCACCTGGCCGAGAAGGCCTTCTATCCCGGCAAGCCGCCGTTCCCCCTGATGCACATCGACTCGAAGTGGAAGTTCAAGGAGATGCTGCAGTTCCGCGACAACTACGCCCGCGAGCATGGATGGAAGCTCATAGTGGAGTCTAACATGAAGGCTTTCCGCGAGGGCGTCGGCCCGTTCACCCACGGGAGCAAGGTGCACACCGACCTCATGAAGACCCAGGCGCTGCTCCACGCGCTCGACAAGTACAAGTTCGACGCGGCCTTCGGGGGCGCCCGCCGCGACGAGGAGAAGTCGCGTGCCAAGGAGCGCATCTTCTCGTTCCGCAACAAGTTCCACCAGTGGGACCCTAAGAACCAGCGCCCGGAGCTGTGGGACATCTACAACACCCGCGTGAACAAGGGCGAGAACATACGCGTGTTCCCGCTCTCCAACTGGACCGAGCTTGACGTGTGGCAGTACATCAGGATAGAGAAGATACCCATCGTGCCGCTCTATTTCGCCAAGATGCGGCCCGTGGTGAACATCGATGGCACGCTCATCATGCCCGACGACGACCGCCTGCCGGAGAAGTACCGCGACCAGATAGAGATGAAGATGGTGCGCTTCCGCACGCTGGGCTGCTGGCCGCTCACGGGGGCCGTGGAGTCGAACGCAGACACTATTGAGAAGATTGTGGAGGAAATGATGACCACAACCAAGTCGGAGCGCACCACGCGCGTAATCGACTTCGACCAGGACTCAAGCATGGAGCAGAAGAAACGCGAGGGATACTTTTGAATTAAAAGTTAAGAATTAAAAATTAAGAAAGGGCTGCGCCAAGGGCTTTGCGCTTCATTTCCGGGCGCATGATGCGCCTGGGTGGACACGGCAAGGGCAGTAAAGCATATTTACAGATACGCGCCTGTAACCTTGATAAGGCCGTTCCACGTGGCGAAACAGGCCGTTCGGCAACGCGAAACAGGCCATTCGGCAGCGCAAAACAGGCCGTTTTGCAAGCAAAGATGCCACGCTGGGGCAACCAACTGAGCCTCAGCGCATTGCGCAAAGAGGCCGGGAAGGCAAACAAAAACGAAAAATCATGACAGAGACAAGCACAAACAACGACTGCCTTAAAGGCAACAGGATGTCGATAGAGGAGTTCCTTGACAACGACGAGAGGAAAGACCTGCTGCGCTTTCTCACTGCAGGCTCGGTGGACGACGGCAAGTCGACACTCATTGGCCGACTGCTCTTCGACAGCAAGAAGATATATGAAGACCAGCTCGACGCGCTAGAACGCGACAGCAAGCGAGTGGGCAACGCCGGCGAGCACATAGACTACGCCCTGCTGCTCGACGGCCTGAAGGCCGAGCGCGAGCAAGGAATAACCATCGACGTGGCCTACCGCTACTTCTCGACCAACAAGCGCAAGTTCATCATAGCCGACACACCGGGCCACGAGCAGTACACGCGCAACATGATAACCGGCGGCTCCACGGCCTCGCTGGCCGTCATATTGGTCGATGCGCGCAACGGCGTCATAACGCAGACGCGCCGCCACTCGTTCCTTGTGTCGCTGCTCGGCATCAAGCACGTGGTGCTGGCCGTCAACAAGATGGACCTGGTCGATTTCAAGAAGGAAGTGTTCGACAAGATTGTTGCCGACTACATGGACTTTATCCGCCCGCTCGGCATACCCGACATACAGTGCATACCGCTGTCCGCCCTTGACGGAGACAACGTGGTGGAGCGGTCTGAGCGCACGCCGTGGTACGACGGCCCTGCACTGCTCGACTTCCTCGAAAACGTGCACGTGGGCAGCGACCAGAACCTGCTTGACTTCCGCTTCCCCGTGCAATATGTGCTCCGCCCCAACCTCAATTTCCGCGGCTTCTGCGGCAAGGTGGCCTCGGGCATCGTCCGCAAGGGCGACGAGGTGGTGGCACTCCCCTCGGGCAAGAAGAGCAGGGTGAAGCAGATTGTGACCTTCGACGGCGACCTCGACTACGCATTCCCGCCGCAGTGCGTCACGCTCACCCTCGAAGACGAGATAGACGTGTCGCGCGGCGAAATGCTCGTGCACCCCGGCAACATGCCGATGACGGGCCGTTGCTTCGAGGCCATGCTCGTATGGATGGACGAGGAACCGATGGATACCTCCAAGCAGTTCTACATCAAGCAGACCACCAACACCACCCGCGCACGCATAGAGGGCATACGCTACCGCGTTGACGTGAACACCATGGAGCAAAGCAACGCCTCCGCACTGAAGCTCAACGAGATAGGCAAGGTCGTGATAACCACAAACAAGGAGCTGTTCTTCGACCCTTACATGGAGAACAAGGCCTGCGGGTCGTTCATAATCATCGACCCCGTGACCAACAACACGTCGGCCGTGGGCATGATAACGGCCAAGGCCGACACCGCCGACCTCTTCACGCCCATCTCCGACGCCGACCGGCGCGACATGGAGCGCGGCATATCTGCCGTCGCCAAGGCCGAGCGCGAACGCCGCCTCGGCCAGCAAGGCCGCGTTTACTGGATTGAGGGAGGCACCGACGGGCAGCAAAGCGTGCTCGCGCTGACGCTCGAACGCCGCCTGTTCGACATCGGGCAGTATGCCGTGGCCGTCACTCCCGGCCAGTATCCCGGGGCGGATGCCGCCGCCATGGCGCGCCGCCTGGCCGACGGAGGCATTGCCGTGGCCTGCTGCGCCGCGCCGTCCGAGGGCTTGGCAGCGGACTCCGACGTGCGCCTCTGCATCGGCGCGGGAGCGCAGGTTGCCTCGGGCGCGAGGGCAATAGCCCCCGAACGAATGCAGCAAGCAGTGGAAGACATAATCAAAGAAGCATAGCACCATGGGATTACTCGAATTCAACAAGCTGCCCATCAACACCCTCGTGGGTGCCGACTGGGATACCTTTAAGGCCGTGTGCGCCGGGCGCGACATCGACAAAGGCTATCGCCGCAAGTACCGCCTGACCAAAGGCGTGTGCCGACTGCTCAGCCTCCTCACGCCGATACAGGACGCACGCTACCGCCGCCTGCTCGCCGACAAGCCGCTGGAGCACCCGCCCGTGTTCATACTGGGCCACTGGCGCAGCGGCACAACGTTCATGCACAACGTGCTGTCGTGCGACCGCCACTTCGGCTACAACACCACTTACCAGACCGTTTTCCCGCATCTGATGATGTTCGGGCAGGCGTTCTTCAAGAAGAACATGGCCTGGCTGATGCCCGACAAGCGCCCCACCGACAACATGGAGCTGTCGGTCGACCTGCCGCAGGAGGAGGAGTTCGCCCTCGCCAACATGATGCCTTACACGTATTACAACTTCTGGTTCTTCCCGAAATACATGGAGGAGTACTGCGACCGCTTCCTTACCTTCGAGCGGATAACGCCTGACGAGCTGAAGGTGTTTGAGGAAGTGTTCACCAAGCTGATAAAGATAAGCCTGTGGAACACCCACGGCACGCAGTTCCTATCGAAGAACCCGCCCCACACCGGGCGAGTGCGCGAGCTGGTGAAGATGTTCCCCGACGCCAAGTTCATATACCTCATGCGCAACCCTTACACCGTGTTCGAGAGCACGCGCAGCTTCTTTAATAACACCATCCTGCCGCTGAAGCTCGAGGACATAAGCCCGGAGGAGATGGAGCGCAACATACTCAGCGTCTACACCAAGCTCTACCGGCGCTACCAGGCGGACAAGGCTCTAATCCCGCAGGGCAACCTCATAGAGGTGAAGTTTGAGGACTACGAGACCGATGCCTACGGAATGACGCGCCACATCTACGACGCGCTCGGCCTGCCGGGCTTCAAGGAGGCTGACGGCGCCATACGCGCCTACACCGAGAAGAAGAAGGGCTACAAGAAGAACGCCTACAAGTACAACGACCGCACAGTGCGCCTCGTGGAGGACAACTGGGGCTACGCGCTCAAGGACTGGGGCTACTCTATTTAAATGAGGAATGAAGATTAAAGGATTGGGCTGCTCATCCCACGTTGGGATGAGCAGCCCAATCCTTTA
>CALUGQ010000001.1 GCA_944320235.1 uncultured Prevotella sp. | reverse complement strand
GCAAAATCCTGGGCAACTTTTTGTTGCTCAGGAACTTATAAATAAAGTTAAATTATAGTGTTGCGGAATTAAGGATCAGATGAACCGTAATAGCAGCAACACAACGGGATGGTGGTTATTGGTTGTCATGATAGTGCTCATGGGGGCGCAAAGGGTCTCGGCACAAAGCATAGCGCTGAAGACCAATGCTCTTTATTGGGCAACCACCACGCCCAACGTCGGGTTTGAGGCGCGTGTGTCGCCCAAGTGGACGCTGGGCCTGTCGGCAGGATACAATCCGTTTACTTTTTCTGAGAACGCCAAGTTGAAGCACGTGCTCATTGAGCCGGAGGCTCGCTACTGGCTCTGTTCGACATACGCCGGTCACTTCGTCGGCGTGAATGCCCTCTACTCGCATTACAATGCGGGCAACATCGATGTGCCTTTCGGCATTTTCCCCGAGCTCGATGACCATCGCTTCCAGGGAGACATCGGAGCCGTGGGCGTGCTCTACGGCTACAGCTGGATGCTGGGCCGCCGCTGGAGCCTTGAGGCCGCGATAGGCATCGGTGTGGGCGTGACCCATTATAAGAAATATATGTGCGAGGTGTGCGGCTCGCAAGTGGATGAGGACACCCGCTGGCTCTTCATGCCCACAAAGCTCTCGGTGTCGGCGGTATACTATATTAAATGAACAAGGAGGATATATTATTGGCAACGAAGCCGAGGCGCCGGCGCTTTGACGGCGGAACAGGCTTCAGTCTCCCACTAAGTGAACGACTATGAAAGTAAAAGAAATGAAGATACTATCGCTTCTTGCCCTGGTGGTGGCTTCAGTGGCTCCTGCCTCTGCCGACGGGCTGGGCGTGGAGTGGAAAGACAGCACCGCCGTGCGCCTCGCGTTCACGCTCACCGAGGGCCGGGGCATAGGCAGCGACTACTCCGTGTGGGCAACGCCGATGCTCACCAATGGGCGCGGCGACACGCTGCGCCTGCATCCGGCGGTGTTCAGGGGCAAGCGCAACCGGCGTTACACCGACCGCGCACGCTTCTACGGCGACGCTCCGGTGGCAACTGGGCGCGAGGTGGCGGCCGGGCAACCGGTGGCCTACTCCGTAGAGATAAGGCGTGACGAGGCCCCGTGGCTGTGGCAGGGCCGTGTGAAACTCGACGCCGAGCGCGAAGGCGAGGGCTGCTGCGAGGTGGAACCAATGCCCGCGGCGCACATAGGACACTTTGCATACGTGCCGCCGTTCAGCCCTGCACTCGCCCCCGTGGCCGACAATACGGGCAAGGCGGGCGAACTGCAGCGCAACAACCCCGTGTTGCAGCACATATCGAAGTACCGCCCATACGACGGTTCGCCCATGGAGGGCGCGCTGCTCGTGCACTTCCCGCTCGACAAGCACACGCTGCTGCTCGACTTCCGCGACAATGCCGCAACGCTCGACCGCATCGTCAGCATCACGAAGGCTATCATGGCCGACAGCACTTCGGCCGTGAAGATAATCCAGATAGTGGGCCTTGCGTCGGTAGACGGACCCATGCGCCACAACATAGCGTTGGCAGGCCGCCGCGTGAAGGTGCTCAAGGACTATGTGCAGGGCAAGGTGGCCACGCCCGACTCGCTATACGAGACCGTCAACGGCGGCGAGGGATGGCCGCAGCTGCGCCGGAGCATAGCCGCTGGCAGCTCGCCATGGCGCGACCGCCTGCTCTCCATCATCGACAATGAGCCGAACGCCGACCGCCGCGAGCGGCTCATAAAGAGGCTCGACGGAGGCCGGGCATACCGCTGGCTTAAGGACAGCGTGCTCGGCGACCAGCGCAACTCGGGCTATATGCGCATCTATTACGACTACAAGCCCGACACCGTGGCAGCCGTTATCAACCGCGCCACGGAGCTGCTCGGGCAGGGCAGGGCCGACGAGGCGCTGCGGATGCTGCTCACCGTGAGCCGCGACGAACGCTCGCACAACGCCCTCGGCGTGGCCTGCTACATGACCGGACGCCGCGACGAGGCCATCGGCTGGCTGCGCCGCGCCGCTGACAAAGGCAACGCCGATGCCCGCGAGAACCTGCGCCAGTATGAGGCGATAAGAAAGGCGGAGGAGCTTAATAAATGAAGAATTAAGAATGAGGAATGAAGAATTAAGAATGAGGAATGAAGAATAGGCTGCGCCCATCTGCGTGGATGGGCTTGCGGTAGTTCTCCCAAAGCTCCCGGCCATGCCATTGCCCCTCGTTGCTCCCGGCCCTCACGTCATTCCTGTGAAAAAATATAATCATTAACCCAATAAAAACAAAACAATTATGAAGAATCAAAAACATTTTGCCTTGATGAGCGCAATGCTGCTCTCAGGCGCAGTAGCTTTCACAGCTTGCTCGTCCGACGATGAGCTGGCAGCAGAGGGCAACCCGCAGCCCACAGTGCCGGGCCAAGTGGTGAAGACGAGCTTTGCTCTCAACATCCCTTATGGTGGCCCCGACACCCGTATGATCGCCGGTAACACGCAGAACGGCAGTCCTGTTAGCTTCCTCGGCATGGATAACATCCACCTGCTGTCGTTCGCTACCCAGCCTACTGCTGCTGGCAATGAGGTCGCCTCTTCGGTGATCCCCCTCACCGACCTTGGCACTTCTGACATCAGCATCTCGAAGTCGTCCAAGATCTACAACGATGTCAACGTGCCGGTTGGCACCAAGGGCTTCCTCTTCTATGCCACGGCTCCCATGGGTACTGACCCAGCAAGCAAGTTCGCAAAGGGAACGCTCAACGACGCCAAGCTCGTAGCAGAAGGTACCACCAACCTCAGCCAGCTCACCTTTGCCCTTGAGCCGGTGCTCGGCAATAACGTCACCGTAAGCACCAACGAAGAGGCCACGAAGCTGCTCGCAGTGCTCAATGCAGTGGAGAACGTTTCCAACTGGAGCACTAGCTCTGACGATGAATTTAAAGCCCTTCACACCGCCTTTGTAACCATGAAGGCCGGTTCGGCAAACAACATCAAGCTGGCTCTGCAAAACCTCTACAACACCGTGGAGCGTTGGGCTGCTGCAGATGGAGAAAGCGACGACAAGACCGCCGCACTGGCCATCCGCACCGCCATCACAAACGGTGGTACATTCTCCGTTACTGGCGAGGCTGCTCCCTACACGCTGAGCACCACGCTCACCTTCCCGCAGAACCTCAACCTGCCCGACGGTGCAGTGGAGCTGGCTGCTGATGGCACCGCAGGCCAAAAGTTCTCTTACGTTGAGGATGCCACGGGCAGCGGCAATGTGTTCGGTGCCAAGAAGCTGAAGGCTACGGACATCTGCTTCCCCACATCGCTCTATTACTTCATCAACACTGACCTCGCTGCCAGCAATGACGAGGTGGGAACATGGCCTAACACCACTACCAGCTGGACTGCCAACACCGCACCTTGGAACGCCACCGGCAACAGCTGGGGCAATGCCGTTACCGCCACCACCCGTTCCATCGCCTTGAAGAAGAACATCCAGTATGGCGTGGCCAACCTGAAGCTCACCGTGAAGTGCAAGGCTGCACAGCTGCAGGACAAGGGCACCGAAAGAAATCCCGCAGTGTGGGTTAACGTGCCTGCCAACGGATTCCCCGTTACGGCTGTGCTCGTGGGTGGACAGCCCACACTGGCCGACTGGAAGCTGGAACCTGCCGCCGGCACTCAGATGAATAAGACCATCTACGACAAGTGCGCAACCGATGATGGCAACAAGCTCGTGGCCAAGGCCGGCACCCCCAGCACCCCCAACTACACCCTCGTGCTGAGCGACACCCTCGCCACCGCGCAAGAGGTTAACTTCGCCGTGGAGCTTGTGAACAACAGCGGCGTGGAGTTCCGCGGCGCTGACGGCATCATCCCCGTAGGCGGCAAGTTCTACCTCGTGGGCCAGCTCAATCCGTCAGAGACGGGAAACAGTTCCAAGCCCGCTAACTGGACCTACGCCCACATCTTCGCTGCCGATCACACCACTACGGCCAACGTAACCATCAGCAGCCTCGCGTCTGCCTACAACACCATCCCCGACCTGCGCGCCACAAAGATGGAGCTGGGTCTCTCGGTTGACCTCTCATGGTCTGCCGGTATGAGCTTCGACGTGGAGATTGGAGAGTAAACTCTGACTCCTCCCACGTTCCTCCCACGTTCCTCCCACGGCTCCTCCCACGTTGCGGCGGGTTTGCAACCCGCCGCCTCCCGGGGTCGGGTCTGTGACCCGGAAATGCAAAACGCCCACGTTCCTCCCACGTTGCGGCGGGTTTGCAACCCGCCGCCTCCCGGAGCCGGGTCTGCGACCCGGAAATGCAAATTAAAATGCATGGAAAGTCCGCGCCCCGTGAGCTTGTGGCTACGGGGGTTGCAAACCCCCAACAGCCTCCCGGCGGGTTGCAAACCCGCCGGAACGTGGCAGCAACTGGTCAGGGCGCTCTAAGGCCGGAACGTGGTGGAGCGTGGCACCACGACAGGGCTTCCATCACCCTCACCCTCGGGCGTAGCGGCTCCCTCTCCACGGGAGAGGGCGGGGGGAGAGGCTTCCAGGGCGGAGTGCCGTTGGTTCGGCCTCCGCTCACAAAGAAAGATGTTGACGAAGATGAAGAAGAACAATAAGATACTTGCATTGCTGGCGCTGGCCTTGCCGTCGCTCACGTCGTGCATCAACGAAGACCTTTCGGGCTGCGGCACCGACTTCGGCCTTACCTACAACGTGAGGCTGCGCACCAACCTGCGCTCCACGCTCTACGGCGAGCTGTCGGCACCGGCGGAGCAGGCCGTGGCCGAGCGCCTTGCACAGGCCCTTGGCGGAGTGTTCACCGACCACGCCTCCGACCTCGACCTTGCCTTCTACACCGGTGAGGCACCCGCCCACCGCGAGGCCCACGAGATGGACGGCTCGTCGGCCTCATATACCATCTACCTGCCCTCGGCCGACTACAACCACCTCGCCATTGCCAACGCCGGGGCGGAGCCGCAGGTGAGCGTGGAGGGCGACGCTTACTCCGCCCTCTGCCTGCGCCAGGCCCCTGCCGACACCATCGATTCCCACTCCTCCGGCGTCTTTGCCGCGCGGCGGCAGCTCCGCGTGGCCGATGCGGGCGGCAGCTTCAACGTAGACCTCTATATGCAGAACAGTGCCGTGGCCCTGGTCATCGACCTTAACGGCCACCAGCTCACCGACATACACGGCTCGCTAAGCGGCATGGCCTCGGCTTTTGCCGTGGCCGACAGCACTTACAGCTTCGACCGCAACACCGTCATCCGCGCCTCGCGCCTCGACGACGGCCAAGGCCGCGTGGCTCTCTACGCCGCCTGCTTCCCCAGCAGGGGCCATGAGGCCTATGAGGACTATAAGGCCTATAAGACCTATAAGCCTAATAAGCCCTATAGCCCCAATAAGCTTACTGCCCCCGAGGCTTCCGCCCTCTACCGCCTGGTGGTCTACACCACCGAGAACGGCAGCATCACCGAGAGTACCCTCAGCGTGAGCGAGCCGCTGCGCGCCGGCGACATAAAGGTGATTAAGGCGCGCATAGGCGATGGCGGCCAGGTGGTGACCGACGCCCCCGAGGTGGGCGTGAGCGTAAAGCTCGACTGGAAGCCCGGCGGCGACCACGACATAGAAATTTAATTAAGAATTAAGAAGTAAGAATTAAGAAATGGCTGCGCCCTTCAACTGGGCAGGGATTGCGGGTGTCCTCAGAACTCCCAGTTCTCACAAAGCTCTCAGCTCTCCCAGCCCTCCCAAAGCTCCCAGCCCTCTCAAAATACTTCCATCATGATTAAAGGAATGCTTTCAGCAATCAGCAAGCTGTGCTTGGCCTTGCCTCTCCTTGCCCTTGCGGCCTGCTCGGGCGACGACGAGGGGGCTTCGGCTCCTGCGCTGCCCACCGAGACGGTGCAGCTCTACATCGCAGTGCCGGCAGCTGCCGACACCCGCGTGGGCGACCCCGGCGAGCCTACCGGCGAAGGGGCCGACTGGGATGAGCTGGCCGTGATGCTTGAGTATGTGCAGAACAGCGATGATATCTCCATGCCTGCACAACGCCGCATGGCCAAGATTATCACCAAGGAAGAGTTCGACCGCCTGCCATCGCTCGACGCCGAGGGCCGCGTTAAGCTCTTCACGCTCGACGTGCAGCCCGGCGACGTGCATATATATGGCGTGACGTACAGCAGCGGCATCGCGGTGACTGACGATGATAAAGACCTCGGCGATGTCATCGACGGCTGGGCTAACAGTACCGACGCTGTGGCCTCGCTCACCATCCCCAACAGCTATGCCGAGGGCGATGCCAACCGCGTGGGCAAGTTCCTCAGCGTGGCCACGGGCTATTACGCCGACGCCACCGGCGGCCTCGGCACTTACGCTATCCGCTTCAACTTCGATGGCGAGCCGGGGCAGGCCCGGCCCACGATGACCCTCACCCGCCTTGCCGCCAAGATAGACATACAGTGGGATGCCGCCGACGCCTATCCCGCTTATTCCGATGTGGCCGTTAAGGGCTTCACATTCCATGGCGAGGGCAACACGGGGGGCAGCCAGATGGTAAGCGGCCCGGGCAGCGGTCGCCTCTTCCCAACGCTCGTTGCGGAGGACAGCGAGCAGCTCGGCGGACAGTCCACGTTCCTCAACACCTCGGAGATAAGCCGGCGCAACGGCCGCGTCTACCACTACGTGTTCCCCGACGGCGTTGGCATCCCGAGGGTGACGTTCGGCATTTCGGCCTATGATGAGAACAGCCAACGGGTGGAAAAGAACTATACTTTCACTTTCCCCTCCGCCCTCAGCAAGGCCACGTGGTATAAGGTGAACACCACCATCCGCGGACTAAATGGCGAAAATACGACGTTCCAGCTCGAAAACTGGCAGACGGGAGATTAAGAGTTAATAGTTAAGAAAACATTCGGAGTGGCAGTGGCTTTACTTCTTCACTCCTTAACTCCAAAAGCAGAGTCCCTGACTCTTAAGGCGAGAGTCCTTAACTCCTGAGAGAATTCTCCCAAGACATAAACTACTGAAAATAAAGACTGCGATGAAGAAGGTTTTTTGTTTTTTGTGTGTCATGATGATAACGGTCTTGTTCCCGATGGGGGCGCAGGCCACGAGATATTATGTAACCGTTGATGCGAAAGCAACAGGCACAGGCCAGTCGTGGGATACCCCCATGCCGCTGGCCACGGCCATACAACGCGCCGTGGCTGGCGACGAGCTGTGGCTCTTGGGCTATTCCGAAGGCGGACGCGAGCATTCGTATGTGGTGCCTAAGGACGGCTATACGCTCAAGGCCGGCGTTCGCCTCTATGGCGGTTTTGCCGGCACGGAGACTGACATCGACCAGCGCGCAGTCATCGACGGCAAGGCTTACCGCATGGCCTACCGCACGGTGCTCACCGCCGACATCAGCCGCAATGACGCAGTGGACGCAACAAACCTTATCTTCCCCGCCAACACGTTGCGGCAGGATAATGCCACCCGTGTGCTCACGCTCAACCTTGTGCGCACCGCTGAGAGCGGCAACCAGAACCAGCAGCCCACTGTGGTGGACGGCATCACCATAGCCCGGGGCCATGCCGACGGCGGGCAGGGCGGCGGCATCCTCGTCACCGGCCTGGGCGTGAACTACGAGATTCGCCGCTGCTTCTTCATAGAGAACTACGCCGCCGAGGGCGGCGCGCTCTGCGTGGCTGATGGCGTGCAGGGCGGCATAGTTGACCGCTGCGGCTTCTTCAACAACGCCGCCGGGGCGCGCGGCACGCTCTCCAACTCGGGCGGCGCCATCAGCCTGCGGGGCGCAGGCACAGTGGTGAACACCGCCGTGTTCAACAACGAAAACGGTGGCATCCTCCTTTCCGGCAATAATGCCCGCGTCATCAACTCCACCGTGGTGCGCAACACCGGCGCCGGCATCGATGGCAATTCTTCCACCCAAGTGCTCAACACCGTGGTGTGGGGCAACTCGCTCCTCTCCATGACCGCCGCCTCCCGCCCCGTTTTCAGCCATTCGGCCTATCCCGAGGCCAACCCCGGCGGCACCGACGGCAATGACGGCAATGACAACGTCTACCTTGCAGCCCGCAACAACGAGGCCCAAGGCCCGCACTTCAGCTCGCCGTCAATAAAGACCGGCTTCGACACCGACTACCAAATCCTCGACCAGCTCTATCCCCTCTGGACGTGGGAACCCATGGAGGCCACGCCGCTCGTTGACGCGGGCGACGACGGGGCTTACACCGTGGCCGACTTCGGCTCGCTCGACCTCGGCGGCAACGCCCGCCAGGCCGGGAACAGCATCGACATTGGCGCTTTTGAGTACCAGCCCATGGCCGAGGGCCGTGTGCGCTACGTAACGCCCGGTGGCACCGGCGACGGCACGTCGTGGGATAATGCTTCCGGCAACATACAGGCCATGATAGACGACCTTGCCGACAACAACCCGCAGCAGCTGCCGGGCGAGGTGTGGGTGGCCCGGGGCGAGTATGAGCCGCAGTCTTACGTAATCAGCGGCATGAACTACTCCGCCTCGTTCCGAATGCGCTCCGGCATAAGCGTCTACGGCGGCTTCGCCGGCGACGAGGCGTCGAAGACCGAGCGGGAAAAGGGCGCCATGCCCTGGCAGTATGACAACGAGACCATCCTCTCGGCCGCCTACTACGACCACGCCAACCTTGCCTACAGCTCCAACCGCTGGACGCTCACCAGCGACTCGCGCCACGTCGTATGGTTTGCCCCCATGCAGGGCGAGCAGCCCTTCGGCCAGCTCACCGTGCTCGACGGCGTAACCATCCGGGGCGGCTACGCCCAGGGCAACACGGGCCTGGCTGACTTCATGACCGACTGCGGCGCCGGCGTTTACATCGACGGCGAGAACGCCCGCCTGCAAAACTGCATCGTGAAGGAGAACTACGCCACGGGCAACGGCGGCGGAGTGTGGCTCAAGGATGGGCGCGTGCAGACGTCGCTCATATACAACAACAACGCCGAGGCTGCCGGCGGCGCGGTCTACGTGAGCGGCCAGGGCCTTGTGCACCGCTCCATGCTCACCAACAACACGGCGCGCAACGGCGCAGCCGCATACCTCGACAACAGCGTGGGCGACGGCTCCATCCCCGAGTACCTCGTGCTCTCCACCTGCGTGGTGACCAACAACACCGCCCGAGGCAACGGAGCGGTGTACTGCGCCCGAGGCGGAGTGCTGCTGCAGAACACCATTGCCAACAACAACTGCATCACCGCCACCGACCTGACCGACCCCAACGCCTCGCAGACCGGCGGCATATACATCGACGGCTACGCCCTCGTGGCCAACTCAGTGGTGTGGAACAACCGCATGGGCAGCGACGCGCAGACTTCCACCAATATACCAATGTACGCCCGCAACCCGCAGGTGGCCGACGTGCGCTTCATGTACAACGCCATGTCGGGCGTGAACAACGCCGTGTGGAACAACACGCTGCAGGAGCAGACGCTCAGCCTCGTAGACGCCAATCGGGGCATAACGGACAACAGCGAGAGCATTGGCCCGCGATTCGCCACCAACACCGGGGCTACAAACTACACCGATGACAACAGCCTGCAAGGCAAGATTGGAGTGCAGTCAGATTGGAACTCCGCCAACGGCACCGCCATCGACTACTACTGGAAGCCCATTGCCGGCTCCAACCTCTGGGCCAGGGGCATGCCCATAGGTCAGTTGCCCGCAGAGGTGGTGCTCGCCCCCGAGATTGACATCGAGGGCGGCCTCTTCGACCAGAAGCCTGCCGTGGGCGCGTTCCATGTGGACCGCTCGGCCATAGTGCCTGCGCTGGAGAAGATACCCAATAGCAATAACTACAACCTCGTGCTCTACGTGGATGCCGGCTGCACAGAGCCGTCGCACGACGGCTCGTCGTGGGCTACGGCATACCGCTCGCTCAACGATGCCATCAGTTTCTTCGCAACCATTACCCCCGGCAGCGATACTATCATGAGTAGCGGGCAGAAGATGGTTTTACAAACCCAGATGTTCATAAATACCGTCGACTCCCTCGTCGTCCGTGTGCTTGAGGGCAACCTCTGGCCGCGTTACGCCTTTGTAAACGACGACCCGAAGACCGCCACGCTCGACATCCTCGCCATGCAGAGCGGCAAGCCACTGCGCATCGTAGGCGGCTACCACCGCAACGATGCTGAGAGCCGCAGCGTGGTGCGCGACCCGCTCACCTACCGCTCGCAGCTCAACGGCAACAACGGCGGCGACTCGCTCGAGGAAGGACTCTACCACGTGGTGACAGTGGAGCCGGGCGCAAAGGCCGAGCTTGACGGCTTCCACGTAATCAACGGCTACGCCGCCGGGGCAGCCTCGCTGCAGTATGGCGCGGGAATGCTCGTGCGCGACGGGGCCGATGTAACCCTCACCAACTGCATCTTCGAGAACAACACCGCTGCCACAGCCGCCGCCATCGACGCCCGCAACGCCACTCTCACCATGCGCAACTGCGTGGTGAACAACAATACTAACACCGACGAGGCCACGGCCATTGTGAACTGCCCCGCCGGCAACCTAACCATGGAGCACGTTACCATAGTGAACAACATCGGGGCGGCAGTGACCAACGAAGATGTACTCACGGGTAGCTCGTTCTCCAAGGGCAACACGAGCAATAACAGCATCGACGAGAAGCTGGCCACCACCGGCGCCGACGGTGCGAAGAACTTCGCCAACCCCACCAACGGGCGCGGTGCGACGCTCGGCTTCGACACCTACCTCGGCGGCTACTCCTCGTTCCGCCCGCTAACAAGCTCTGCCGACGCTGCCACCCACATTATTAATAAAGGTGCATCCACAGCCCTCGCTGCCGACATCATGGGCAACGAGCGCAACCTCGGCGGCGTTCCCGATCTTGGCGCATACGAGGCCGACTTGCCGCGAGCTGGCAAGGTGATTTATGTCCGCTCGTACAACACCGTGTGGGATGGCGACCGCGAGGAAATCGATGGTTCGCCGAGCATGGATATCTCCACTGCGGGCGACGGCTCGTCGTGGGAGAACGCAATTAATGGCAATGCAATATGCAACTTGAAAAGTAATGGCGACGGAAATGACTTTTACATCGTGAGAGACGGTGTGCTGAAACCTTCTTCTTATGATTATGACCTTTACAGAAGCAGTACTTACGGTCCAACAGCTGGACATTACGGCACATTTTTGGACGGAACTCACAATTATAGTGGAAATAATAACAACGTAATAACCAACAACCGTGATGAGCAATACGTCAGTGGTCTTCAGTATGCCATTGAGAAAGCGTCTGAATGGAACAAGACCCATCCTGTAAGTGAAAGAATAGACGTGTGGGTCGGAGCAGGTATTTACACGGATTACAAAGGTTTTGTAATCCGCGACAGCGTTCGAGTCTACGGCGGATTCCCAAATGACGGTACTCCTGGTGAGGACGACCGTATGGCTTTGTTGTCTGGTTATATTCCATCGCGCAATAACACATTGAAGGCACGTGATTATGAGACAATACTACAGATTCGCAAAGAATCACCGGTGACGTGGACAAATAACAATACGGGTAAAGTTGTCAGTGACAGTTGGATGCCTGGCTCTTCTACCGTACGTCATTATGTATTGTATCAGCCGGATGTCTGTGTTCCTACTTGGGCTGTTGAAAATAACAATGCCGATAAGTGGGGTGCTAACCGTTACCGTTACAACGAAGACCCACGGCATTACGTTGAATATACCCGCGCATTGTGGGACGGCTTCACTGTAAGGCATGGATATATTAAGAATTACACAGCAAACCGTGATGGCGGTGCAGGTGTTCGTGCCTTTCGTGGCGTCACACTCCAGAACTTGGTTGTTGTGAACAACTATACCCATGGTAGTCGTTCTCGTGGTGGCGGGCTTTATATGGATGGTTTGAACAGTGTTATAAACAACAGCTTCCTTGTTAATAATCTGAGTAGTGGAGCCGAGTCTTATGGCGGTGGGGCTTATATGATTGTCGGTACAGGCTTTAATATGGTTGTTGCCAACAATCATGCAGAAGTCGCAGGTGGTGGTCTCTTTATTGAGAGTGCAACTTTTTATAACAATACAGTTGCTTTCAATCGTACAGGTGACAGAAAACCGTTAGACGCAGGTAATGGCAGTGGCATTTTCCAATATGCTGAAGCCAATATGACTCGTCTTTCAAAATTAGGGTTGTATAATTGTATTATTTATGGAAATGTTGGTGTAACATATGTAGATAACAACTATTATACAAATTATCAAATAACTTCTTCTGCTCCAACCACATTCGATAAGCCTTACAATTGTTATGTCAGTGGACGTGTTGGTGATAATATCAGAGGCCAATTTGTGACTAATGACAATGTTTACAGAAATCAAGTAGGAGAAAATCTTCCCAATCCTTTTGCAAGAGGCAATTCTGCTCAATCGGAAAATAATTATCGACTTGCAGCGGGAAGTACATGCCTTAATACTGGAACTGAAAATCTTGGTGATGGTGTGAGCATACCAGACACAGATATGGACTACACAAACCGTATAAAGGACTGTACAATTGATATTGGTGCATACGAAAGCGACAATGAAGATAATATAAAATACACCCAGACAAGTACTTCTGGAAATAGTGTAGGCACATATTATGTATCCCAAAATGGTGCAGGGTCTCGCAGTGGCGAGAATGAAGCCAATGCGGCATGTGCCATGAAACTTCAGAATATACTTACGGATGCAGGTGAAAAAGTTAAAGATGGTTTTTTTGTTTATGCTGTAGTCAAGGTGGCAGGCTACGAGGATGCTTCGTTCGTTTACAATGCCAATACGTTGGCGGATGCAAACAGTCCGCAGAGTTACACTTATGTTGTGCCGGCAGGCGTTACGCTCATGGGCGGCTATAATGATGAAGCTGAGGACTGGAATAATGCCGAAGCCCGTGACGTTATGCGCTTCCGCACGGTGCTCAGTGCCGTGGCTGTGCCTGCGCAAGGCTCAACGATAACGCAGGAAGTGCAGGGCTTCCACGCCGTTACCTTCGGCAGCTGGCCCGGAACTGCTGCGCTCGACCGTGAAGCCGTCATCGACGGCCTGTGGCTCACCGACGGGTCGGCCACGTCGCTGGCCGGGGCGGGCAATCCCAACACGCGGGGTGGCGGTGCCATCGTTCCCGCCGGGGCGCACGTGAGGAACTGCATCGTTAAGGGCTGCGAGGCCATCGACGGCGGCGGCCTCTACCTCTTGCCAGGGGCTACGGTCAGTGGCACGGCAGTGCTTGGCAACTCTGCCGACAACGGCGGCGGCATCTATGCCGATAACACCGGTGCCGATGCCGACAGCCGTGCACACATCATTTCCTGCACCATCGCCGACAACACTGCCGACGAGGGCGGCGGACTATACCTTGAGGACGGGGCTGCCATGAGCGTAAACACCGTAATCTGGGGCAACGACGCCCCCTCGGGCCGCAACGTGAGCGGTGTTGATACGGAGCGTTTTGCCGACAGTCGCCTTGCCACCGTGTTCGGTGATGTGAACGATGGCGAGTATTATCCATTCAACGACTGCTTCATTGAGCGCCAGGAGATGCCCTCCGACTTCGAGAACGCCTCCATGACGGGCGACTCCACCGTTTACTTTGCCGACAGCTACCGTCGCCTCAAAGAGTTTTCGCCCCTCGTGAAGCACGGCGTTAGGGATGAGTACCAGGATACGCTCGCAGCGGAGTTCGGCGTAAGTGCACAGGACGTGCAGGGCATCGACCGCAACCAGCAGCTTGAGCGCATCGACGCTGGCGCTTTTGCCTACAACGGCGGTGTGCTGCCCACCAAATTCTTCAAGCGTCTCTTCGTGTCGCAAACGGCCAACGTGAAGCTTGAAGACGACACCAAGATGATGGACTATCTCGGCCGCTCGTTCTACACCTCGTTCTCCTCCCTCGACGATGCGCTCGCCTACATCCGCCAGCAGCGGAATAATGGCCACGCCAATGCGGAGTTCGAGATACTCGTGGGCGGCGGCACCTACAAGCCCTCCACGCAGCGCGAGACAACCGCCGACGTGGCTTACGACCAGCGCCTCTACTCCTTTGCCGTTCCCCATTGGGTGAAGATATATGGAGGTTTCAGCGGCACTGAGCTTATCTCTTCCGACGGTGTAGAGAGCATCAGTTGCGCCGACGGCACCACCCTTGAGCTTACGCCCGACGGCAACATCGATCGCATAATAGATGCCCGCGAGTATTCCGACTTCAACCAGAACGGCATCAAAGAGGCCTGGGAGCTGGCCAACCAGACCATCCTCTCGGGCAACATCAACGTGTCTGCCGATGCGCAAAACGTTTACCACGTGATATTCACCGATGCTAAGGGCGTTGACGACCCGAAGCCCGTGGTGCTCGACGGACTCACCGTGATGGACGGCGAGACTTACCACGAGCTTTCGCCCGTGACCGAGAACAATGAGCAGGGCCGTGGCGGCGGCATCTATTCCGACGGCGTGGGCTACACGCTCAGCCGCTGTCGCTTCATGAACAACTTCGGCGTGCGCGGCGGTGCGGTCTATGTGCGCGACGCCCGGCTCAACGTCATTGGCTCTGTCTTTTCCGGCAACGGCACGGTGAGCGATGCCACGACCGAGGTCGATGTGCAGAAGCCGCGCGGCGGCGCCATATTCCTCTCGGGCCACGAGAGCTATAACGCCTCGCTATATGCCGTGAACTCGCTCTTTGTGAACAACGAGACGGCAGGCGAGGGCGGTGCCATAGGCACGAACTATGCCGAGGGCGTGGTCACAAACGTAGACCCGCTGCTCGACATAATGAACTGCACCTTCGCCCGCAACAAGGCCGAGACCAACGCCGTTATATACAACCACAACGGCAAGAGCAAGCTGACCAACACGCTCATCTGGGGCAACGAGAGCGAGAAATATAACACTCCGACCGATGTTGCCGAGATGCAGGTAAGCCACTCAGCCAGCGACTACGACTATGCAGACAAGTTTGCCGACGGCAACACTAACGGCAACATACTGCTCGCCGCCAGCAACGCCGATGCTTCAGGCCCGCGCTTCACCAACCCCCCTGCCGTGGCTGGCGTCAGTGGCAACGACGCCACCAACCTCTGGAATCCTGCCGCCATCTCCGTGGCCACCGATGCGGGCGACGGACTCACCAACGCCAGCCGCGCCGTCTCGGGGGCGTATAACGAATGGTTTGGCTATGGCGATGACGAGCTTGTCGCTTATCGCTACCAATACATGGGCAATGCTGGCTACGAGCGCTACTCAGGCCCCGTAGACCCCGGCACCGGAATCACTGGCGACCGCCCCATCGACATAGGCGCTTACGAGTACCAGTATGTGTCGAACTTCAGCACCATGCTCGCCATATACGTGGCCACCGAGGATGCCGGCAACCGCAGCGGCGACAGCTGGGCCAACGCCACCAGCGACCTGCGCGGTGCCATAGCCGGGGCGTCAAACCCGTCCCAGTACGAGGGGGCGCGGACGATTTACGTGCGCAACGGCAACTACTCGCTGCCGCGCCTATCAGCCGGGCAGGCCTATGTGCTCACCATGAGCGACAACAATCTTTCCGATTCGCTCACCATCAAAGGCTCCTGCACAGGCGTCGCCCATACGCAGGACTTCGCCAACCAGACCGTGGTGCGCAACCATCCTAACGCCCCTGATGCAGAGAACCTGCTCAACGTGAATGCCAATAAAAAGGACGTGGTGGTGGAGGGCTTTACGTTCATCAACAGCCAGGGGCGCGGCGTAATGGCCGCCACCGCCCAGGGCGGCACGTTCACCATGAAGAACGGCGCGCTGCGCGCAAACGGTGATGACGGTATGCTGATTGGCGATAACATCGGCTCGGTGCTCATCTACAACACCCTCTTTGCCGACAACGCCCAGGCTGGTCTCACCCCCAAAGGCACGACCACGCTCGTGAACACCACGTTCGCCAACAACGGCTCAGACCTCCAAAATCTCTCAGCCCTCTCAATCTACAACACAGTCTCCTGGAACAACAAGGCTAACAACATCTCGTCGAGCGAAGATAACCACAACCGTGCGTTCGGCCTTACTGGCTATGACGACGAGGCAGCCCGCGAGAACAACGAGGACATAGAGAACGGACCTAACTTCCGCGACCCGCTCAATGCCGACAAAGAGAGCCGCGACTACCGCATACGCCCCAGTCTCACGCTGCTTAACAAGGGCGACAACGCGCTTTACGCCAGCCATGCACTTGGTGGCAATGCCAACGACCCCATCCCCGCAGCCGAGCGCGACCTTGCGGGCAACCCGCGACTCACCGACGGCACGATAGACATAGGTGCTTACGAGTACGAGGCTCCGCTGCGCCCGATTATATACGTAAAGGCCGACGTGGTGGCCGACGATGCCGATGGCAGCAGCTGGGCAAAGGCCCTTGCCGACCTGCAAGGCGCAGCCGACCTTGCGGGCATCTACGCCAACAACAACCCGGGCGAGAGCGGCTATGTGTTCGTGCATAATAACATCGACGGTCAGTCGCTGCGCCTCACGCTGCCAAATACCAAGGTTTATGGCGGCATGAACGACGAGCAGACCACTGCCATATCGCAGGATGCCGACGGCAAGTGGCAGGGCGTGGTCGATGCTGTTAGCGGCCTGCTCACAGCCCGCAGCGGTCTGCTTGAGCGTAGCAACCACACCGGGCTTCAGTCGGTGGCTGTTACGGCTGCCAATGCCGTGGCCGATGGTTTCGATGTTACTGGCAATGCCAGCGTTACCAACGGCTATCTCTCCACGTCGATAGTGAACGGTAATGTGAACGGTAATGTGAACGGTGTAGCTGATGGCATACTCTACAATACGCTTGTTTATGGCGTAGTGGAAAGCGTCAAGGCAGTAAACGTAACTGCCAAGGGTGCGATAACAGCAGCCGATGGTAGCGCAAACAACCGCAGTGCGGTGACTGAGACCAACACTTACGTTACCGCCCCGCACTGGGAATACCAGCTCATGGAGACATCTGACGGCATAGACCACGAGGGCAATGATAACTACATTACCAATGCTTGCATCGATGCCGTGGGCCACAGCCGCGACATTGCGGGCAACAAGCGCATACGGAACACTGTTGACAACGGCTGCTTCGAGACGTGGGATTTGAAGGAGGACGGCGGCCAGGTGACTTCCGAAGACTATCCCCACGGCCGGTCTGTGGTTTACGTGCGCAGAGGCAAGGAGCTGCTGCTCAAACGCGACTACACCGCCGCCTCGCCTTTCAATCCCGGTGTGCTGCTGCTTGAGCACCGCGCCGGACTGCGCGGCAACGGAAAGAACATCGGCCTCGGCAATGTGATCGTGGAGCGCAGCATCTCCGCCAATGGCATCGACATGGCTTACGTGCCGTTTGAGGTGAGCGACTTCGTGAATACTTCCGCTATTCCCGTGAAGTATTACGACGGGGCAGCGCGCGCCGCCTACGACTATACCTTCGACAGCACTGACGGCAAGGCATGGACCGATGCCACTGCATACGGGCGCACCGGCCTGCTGATAGACAACAGCCAAGGCCAGGACGAGGCCTGCGTCCGCTTCGTTGGCAAGGGCAATAACGTCTACACCGAGGGGCCTGACATGAATGCGCCCAAGCAGGTGACGCTGGCCTACAACAACTTCAACGAACCGTGGGCTACGCCCGCCGATGGCGGCAACCGCTTCACCCACAAGGAGAACATGAGCTGGAACCTCTTCGGCTCGCCTTACCTCTGCGCCATGAACTATGACGACATGGAGTATGGGCGCGTTATCTACGGTCACAACGGCAGCAACTACGTTACGCTGAACACGTCTGAGGCTTCTGAGGGCTACATCCCCGCAGGCGATGCCGTGTTCACCCAAACGGCCACGCTGAAGGCCGACGGCGAGACGTTCGCAGTGGAGCAGCCTGATGAGGGCAACGTTCCTGAGGAGGGTGGGGCTTACGCAGGCATGGCCGCCATACAGCTCTCCGTGACTGCTGCGGGCGACACCCGCTCCGCCGGGCTTGGCGGCGGCGACGTGCTGCAGCTAAACGCCGTGGAGGCTACGGCAGCCCGCACCGACTTCGACCTGTCGGCTGACGGCGTGAAGTGGATGGCTGACTCCGCTGCGCAGATATTCGCTGAGCGCGGCTCGGGCCGCTACTCGCTCCTCTCTGCCGTCAACCGCGAGGGCAGCGTGGCCGTGGGCCTTACGCTGCCGGAGGCCGGCACATACACCATCGGCCTGCCGGAGGACTGTGCCGCCGAGGGCTATGAGGCAGTGACGCTGACGGATGCCGCCACGGGGCGCACAACCGACCTGCTGGCCGGAGACTATGACTTCAGCGTGGCCGGGGGCGGCGACGTTGCGGGCCGCTTCACCGTCAGTTTCAGGCGGATGGCCGCCGACCGCGCCGCCGACGGCATAAGCATCTGGTCGCCATCGCCCTCCACTGTTGCCGTGAGCGGCCTTGAAGCGGGCGACGAGGTGCGCGTGTTCACTGCCTCGGGAGTGCTCGCGGCGCAGGCCGAGGCCGCCTTCACGTCGCTCCGCCTTGCAGTCGGTGCCTCGGGGCTGGTTGTGGTAGAGGTGACGAGGAACGGCGCAACGCTGCGCATCGGCAAGGTCGGCATCTGAGAGCGGTGCTTATGGTAAATAAGATAAGGGCATTTGCGCTATGGCGCTGATGCCCTTTTTTGTGTGTACCGGGAGTGATGTGAGCACAGGGAGCTGTGGTAAAGCTTTGTGATGGCAGTTTGCCCAAGTCGCATTATTGTATCGGTTATTTTTTAACAGCTACTTATGAACACATGAACAGACTGAAGCCTGATGACTTTTGGTAAAATGAAGATGCGTAACTTGCCAATTTGGGCTTAACGTAATTATGTTAAAGCAGATTGGTGCGGGCCGCGTTTTGTAACAGCATGGCAGTCAGAAAGTTAAGCCGAGGTACTTGTCGGCTTCAGAAATGGGCCGCCTTGAATTGCGAAACGGGCCGTCCGGCAATGCCGGACGGCCCGTTTCGCTTTGTTGTATTGCCCGATTGTTGCTGTTGGGTTTGCCGTATGGCTTTCTGGCTGCAAATGTTCATGTAGCCTGTGGTGTGCGTAGGAGCTTGAAGCCAGGCCGGGCAGCCAGCTCACTTTGGGGCATTCTTCTCTTTCAGCCGCATTGCCGTCGGCTTCAGGGCTGTGCATCCCTTGAACCCGTCGGCTATGTACCTTTTGCAGCGGTCGGTGTCGGCCTGCGCCTCGGCAGCGGTTATGGGCAGGGCATACAGTTCGGTGAACGGCGTGCTGTCTATGATGCGGGCCATCAGCGAGTCGGGTTTGGGGGCTTCGGGCAGCGCGGCGTATTCCTCATAGGTGTAGCTGGTGAACGCTGTGTTTGGGCCTATGCCGCGCCGGTCGAGCATGAAACCGTCGCCGAGTGGCAGCGGCAGCATTGCCTGCCTGCGCAAGTCGGCAGGGTCGGGGTAGGCAGTGATGCGCGTGCGCGTGGCGTTGAGCGTTACAGGCACGTTGTGGCTGTAGTCGCGACTTGTGCGGTATATTATGGCCTGTGGGCGGGTCTGTCTTGCCCCTATGGCCGCTGCAGGCATGGAGTCGATGGGGTGGGCAGGCTTTGGCGTATTGCCCGAGCAGGCTGCGGCCATGATGCCGGCTGCCAAGATGGGGATGATAGGCTTCATTTTTTCTGGGAGATTTGGGAGATTTGGGAGGGCTGGGAGATTTGGGAGATTTGGGAGGGCTGGGAGATTTGGGAGAACTGGGAGGACTGGGATGGACTGGGAGAGCAGGGTGGGCGGGCATTCAGCCATCTTTCTGCTGAAAGGCTTGCGCCCCTCTCGCCACAGTGGATGTGCGGCGAAGAGGGGGCAAGCTCAGTGGTGTGGTTGCCGTGTTTTAGTTTACAGTCACTTTCTTTGTCGTTCCGCCGGTTCTCACGATGTATGTGCCGGGTGCGAGGCCCGACAGGTCGGCCTCTGTTGCCTGCCGGCGCATTACGCATACGCCGGTCAGGGTGTATACGCATACCTCCTGCGGCTGTGCGTTGCCCTCGGCAATGCCCTCTATGGGTGTCAGTGAGCCGACGGTGAAGCTGGCTTGGTTGTTGTAGCTGTTGCTTACCGGCCTGATGTAGTTGCCGTCAATGTAATACATGGCGGCTACGTAGGTTGCGCCCTCTTCAGCTCCTGCCATCATCCCGGTGAACTTTACCTGCTTGGTTTCGCCCGCGCCTATGTACAGGTCGGTGGTCAGCGAGCTTATGCTTGAGCCTCCTGTCTCGTTGAAGAAGAAGAGGTAAAGCGTCCCGCCGTAGTACCCGGAGTTGCAGGTTATGTCGGCCGTTGCTGTAATGTTGTCGGCCGTCACGTTGTCGGCGTCGGCTATCCTCAGCGGCGACGTTATGCTGAGGCTCAGAGGGCCTGCTGGTGTCTCCTCGACGGTGAAGGCGTAGCGGTCGCTGATTATAGTGCCGTCGGCAGTTGCAATCACCAGTTCGTAGTTGCCGGCGCTCTGCGGTGCGGTTATGCTGAATTCCACTTCCGTTGGGCTGTCCTTGGTTACGTCGATGAGTGTTTGGTTTGAGTTTCCCATGATGTCGACCCCGCCTTGACCAACCACGGCGGCGAACACCTCGCTGAAGAACTCGTTGCCGCTGTTGGATATCGTAGCCTTGGCCATGAACGTCTTCCCGGCATAGGCGGTATACAGTAGCGCGACGTCGGTGGCCTGCAGTCCGTCAGCGTATCCCTGCGGGCTGGCGAATGTTATTTCGGTGCTTGTGGCATTGGCCAGGATGTGCGTCTTTCCTTCTCTGATGCTGGTGCGCATGTCGTGCCATGCCCCTTCTTCCTCGTCGTAGTACGCCGGGTAGATGGTGTAGTCGCCCTCTTCCTGGGGGAAGTCGTTGAGCGTCATGGTGAACTCACTGTAGCCGGTCAGCATTCGCAGTGTGTTGGTATAGTCAGAGCGCAGGTATGTGGCATTGCCTTCTGCGTCGACCACCTTTATGCCCAGCGTTATCTGGCAGGGGGCGGCCCCGTGGTTGAAGAACCCTCCGGTGAATGTCACGGGGTCGAGCCGCGTAGCCCTTTCTTGCTTTATGCCGAAGCCGTCGGTGCAGTACATCATCGGCGTGGCCACCGAGCCCTGCTCTGCCGGCCTTAAGTTGACGGCAGCATTCTGGTCGTAGCTGAATGCCGAGGAGCCGCCGCCGGTGCCTTGTGTTTCTGGGTCGAGCGCCGACACGAGGAAATAGCCGTTGCTTATGCCGTCCCATCCCCAGTTTACGTGGAAGTAGCCATCGCTGTAGCCATCGAGCACGAAGGCATGGCCCTCGTTGGCGGCCGTCGTTCCGGAATAGTATACGGGGTAGCCGGCGGCGATGCTGTTGTAGAGCATCTCCTGCCACTCCTCCAGTCCGTAGCAGTTGCGGTCGAGCATGTTCACGCTGGGGTCGTAGCCGAAGTAGTCGGCCATGGCCTTGACGGCCGTGTACGACGATGCACCGCTGCCTGAGGGGTGGTAGGCCATTTTGCTGGCCACGCCCAAGTCGTACATAAGCTTGGCCACGGCGTCCTTTGCCTCTTGCGTGCTTGCAGCAGAATATGTGTCGGTCATTGCAGCCCAGTTGTATGTGCTCTGGCTGAAGTCGGCTGAGAGCGTTCCCTGCGTCTGGCCGTTCACTTCCCATGTGTATGAGGCCGAGCCCGTGCCGCGTTCGGGCCATTTGTGGTAATACATTATCTGTGCCATGGCAGTGGCCACGCAGCCTGTGGGGCATTGCTCGCCCATGTATTCGGGGCAAAGCGCGTCGTAAGGCTCGTCTTGCCCCCACAGCGAAGTGAGCAGCGGCTTTACTGCGTCGTAGACGGGCAGCTGCCTCTTTACCCGCGTGCCGTCGCCAGCAGCTGAGGCATGGGCCAGCTCTCGCCCGTACTCGCCGAGCCACCAGCGCATGGCCGCGGGCATGGAGTCGGCATCGAACGTGCCGCTGTCGGCATAGCCCAGCACCATGTTGCGCGCCATGTCGTCGGCTGCCACGATGACGAACCCGCCGCCCTGCCCGCGGTTGAAGGCGTAATACCCGCTGGCGGCAT
This sequence comes from uncultured Prevotella sp., assembly GCA_944320235.1. Classification (GTDB taxonomy): domain Bacteria; phylum Bacteroidota; class Bacteroidia; order Bacteroidales; family Bacteroidaceae; genus Prevotella. The sequence goes on along the minus strand of CALUGQ010000001.1, from coordinate 221,466 downwards.
GGGCAAGGCTCACTGTGGCCTCACTGCTGTAGGCGGGTGAGCGGCGCATCGCGGAGTTGTCGTTGAAGAACTTGCTGGCTATGGTGTAAGCCTGCGCATCGGTGATTTTGCCCGCCTGTGCCGCCCCGGCAAAGAGCGTAAGCATGGCAAGCAGGTAAAGATACTTTCTCATTTCTATTTTTCTTTGTGTCATTTGTTTGCTTCAGTGATATCACGCACGGTGAAAGCCCGCAGCCAAGGCTTAATGCCTTGTTTTCAGGCCGGGTGCGCATTCAATATGCAAAGATAACAGAAATCTTTCTGTATGCAGGTATATGAAAGGTAAAAAAGCAAAAAGGAGCTGCTGTTGCGCCGTGGCAAAGGGTAAATAATGCAAAAGTGTTGCATATCATCGAGAACATTCCCTTTGACATTTCGCCGTGGCAACGGGCGAAAAATGCAAATGTGTTGCATGATGGGGCAACCGGGTATCCCTTCGCGGCGGCATGGAGATGGGCGCAAACGGTGAATTATGTTAAAAATACCCCTGTTTTTTGACTTTAGGGTTCGTTTTCAAATAATTATGTGTAAGTTTGCAGTTGAAACCGAAACTTTCCTTTAACTTTATAGATATTATAAACTAAGGCATATGGGTAAATTTACTTCTTTTGCGGCTGCCGCTTTGATGCTGGCATCAGCCGCAGCGGCAAATGGCCAGACAACGCCCGTCAGCCAGATGGAGAAGCTGACGCGAGGCTTGATAGCGCTGCCTGCTGCCGACAACCAAGGTGTGTTCGTGAGCTGGCGCTTGCTCGGCACCGACGACGACATGACGACGTTCGACCTGCTGCGCGACGGCCAGGTGGTGAAGAGCAACATCACCGACGAGACAAACTACGTAGACAAGAACGGCTACGGCGGATGCGAGTACCAGGTGGTGACGATACAGAACGGCGTGGCGGTAGACACATCGGAGGCCGTGACCCCGTGGTCGGACAGGGTGCTGCGCCTGCCGCTGAACAAGCCGGCCAACGGCATCAACTCAAAGAACTATGAGTACAGCTATTCGCCCAACGACTGCAGCGCAGCCGATGTTGACGGCGACGGCGAGTATGAGATAATACTCAAGTGGGACCCGTCGAACTCGCAGGACAACGGACACAGCAACACAGGTGCAGACCAGTTTACGGGCAACGTGCTGCTTGACTGCTACAAGCTCGACGGCACGCAGCTCTGGCGCATCGACCTTGGGTGCAATATACGCGCCGGGGCGCACTATACGCAGTTCCTCGTTTATGACTTCGACGGCGACGGCAAGGCCGAGCTTATATGCAAGACCGCCGCAGGCAGCATCGACAGCGAGGGCAAGTATGTCACAGAGGTGGCCACCGACGACGTGATTAAGGGTACAGACAACAGCAAGTACTACGCCAACAGTGCCGGCCACATACTGAGCGGCCCCGAATTCTTGACCGTGTTCAACGGCGAGACGGGCAAGGCCGTGCACACCACGTGGTACAACCCCAACCGCGCCGGCGAGATGAACAAGGAAGGCAAGTATCCTTCAAAGTCGTTCTGGGCCGACGACTACGGCAACCGCAGCGAGCGCTACCTGGCCTGCGTGGCCTACCTGGACGGGCCTGACAAGAACCCCAGTGCGGTGATGTGCCGCGGATATTACAGCCGCGCATACCTCTGGGCGGTAGACTTTGACGGCAAGGAACTCAAGACGAAGTGGATGCACGCCTCTACGACCATTGTGAAGTATGAGGTGACAGATGCCGAAGGGAGGACAACTGTCAAGACGAACACCAAGAACACCGCAGGCAACAGCAACAGCAAGACCGCATACGGCAACGGCAACCACAACCTCTCGGTGGCCGACGTTGACGGCGACGGCTGCGACGAGATAATCTACGGCAGCTCTGCCATCGACAACGACGGCTACCTGCTCTACGCCACGGGCTACCTGCACGGCGATGCCATCCACGTGAGCGACCTCATCCCCGACCGCCCGGGCCTCGAGGTGTTCACCGTGCACGAGGACGAGAACGCCGGCTTTGGCTGGGACCTGCACGACGCCGCAACGGGCGAGATAATATACCGTGCTACGGGGTCCGATGACAACGGCCGCGGACTGGCTGCCGACCTCGACGCCAATAACTACGGATTCGAGTTCTGCTCTTCGAACGACCGCAACCTGCGCAGCGCCACGACTGGCGAGTACCTCAACCCGACAGGCTCTACCTCAGTGAACTTCCGCGTTTACTGGGACGGCGACCTGCAGGACGAACTGTATGACGACAAAAAGATAGACAAGTGGAACGGCAATGGCACGAGCCGCCTGCTCACCATGTACGACTACTACAACTCGTCTGACTGCAACTCTACCAAGCACACGCCAAACCTGCAGGCAGACCTCTTCGGCGACTGGCGCGAGGAGATAATACTCTGGGACAGCAGCGACGGAGCACACCTGAACATCTTCACCACCAACACCGAGAGCGACTACCGCGTGCCTACGCTCATGCACGACCACGTTTACCGCATGGGCGTGGCATGGCAGAACACCGCCTACAACCAGCCGCCCCACCTCGGCTACTACCTGCCCGGATACTTCACCACGCGCTACGCCAAGGTTACCGACGGCGAGCTTGAGCAGACCGTGGCACTGGGCGATACCATCGTGGACATAACCCGCCACTGGGTGAACAGCGGCGCACCGCAGATACTGAAGTCGGTGGCCCCCGACGGTACAGTGACAACGGCCGGGGCGGCAGAAGGCTTCACCTTCACGCGTGACGTGCTGAGGAAGAAGACGTTTACCCTCAAGGGCAAGCCCGGGCAGCTCGGCGACTATGAGTTTATCATCGTAAGCGGCAAGAACATCATCGACAACAGCACTCGCTACGACACCATACGCATACACTGCTACGACCCAGCGGGCATCAGCAGCGTGCCTGCCGCAGGCAAGGCTGAGGTCGTGACGGTGGCAAACAGCGTGTTCACCGACTGCATAACGCTCAATGTGGCTCAAGGTGTTGACGGCAACATAGCCGTCGCAATGTTCAACGCAGCCGGAGCACAAGTGTTTGGAGGCAACTTCGACGCGGCTGCCGCACAGCGCATCGACATAGCCGGGCTCGGACATCTTGCCGACGGCATATACATCATCAAGGCTGTCACTGCCAGTGGCACTTACAGCACCAAGGTGGTAAAAAGGTAAAAAAGTAAAAAGGTAAAGATGCATAAACGGGCTGCGCGCAGTTATGGGCTGTGCGCAGCCTTTTTGTTTTGGAAATCAAATTTTTTATGGCCTTTTGTTGCGTTTGCGGGAAGAAAGACTTACCTTTGCATAACGCGCGCAGCACTCTCTTTGCAAAATAATGCTTGTGGCGTGGAGGCGGCGCTCACGCGTACATTATAATATATATGTGCATTAGGAGAATATGAACGTATTGTCATTCATGAAGCGGTGGTCGCTGGTGGTGTCGTTATGCTTCGGCACGCTGGTCTACCTGCTGTTTGCCAATGTGCCGGCGCTCGTGCCTTTCGGCATGGCGGCTGAGCCATGGGCAGAGGGCGTGTTGCCGGTGATACTCTTTGCGCTGCTGTTTGTCACGTTCTGCAAGATTGACGTGCGCGACCTGCGCCTCCGTGCATGGCACGTGTGGCTCGAAGTGTTGCGGCTGGCCCTATGCGGCCTGCTTGTGGCGGCCATAGTGAGTGCCGTGGGCGACCATTCGCGCCTTGTGCTTACGGGCGTTTTCGTGTGCGTGGCCTGCCCCACGGCAGCCGCCGCTGCCGTGGTGACAGAGAAACTGGGCGGCGGCATAGGCTCGATGACAATATTCACCATCATCGACAATGTGGTAACGTCGGTGGCCGTGCCGCTCCTTTTGCCGTTGATAGAGCGCGGTGTCGACGTGACCTTTGCCCAGGCATCGCTCATGGTGCTGCGCAACGTGGCCACGGTGCTCGTAATCCCGCTGCTGCTCGCGCTGGCATGCCGCAAGGCTTTGCCGCGCATGACGTCAGCTATAGCAGGCGTGCACAACCTGGCGTTCTATATGTGGTGTGTCAACCTGTCGATAGTCACCGGGCTGACGGTGCGCAACATCGTACACGCCACGGTGTCGGGGTGGACGATGGCCTTGCTGCTGCTCGCGCCGCTGGGCGTAACGCTCGCCCTCTTCACCATGGGCAAGGCCGTTGGCCACGCATACGGCGACAGTGTCAGCGCAGGCCAGGCGTTGGGGCAGAAGAACACCGTCGTGGGCATCTGGCTGGCACTCACGTTCCTCGACCCGCTGGCCGCCCTGGCACCGGGCGCTTACGTGATATGGCAGAACCTCGTGAACGCGTGGCAGATATGGTACAAGGAGAAGTACGGCAGGGTGAAGTGGTGACGCCCGCCCGCAGCAGCCGCCGTAACGCGAATTTCACGCTGTTGAAACCGAATTGTAGCACAGGTTAAATAATTTTGCGGTCAACAAAAATGCAAGGATATGGAAAGCAACAAGAGCAGCAAGGGGCGCAGCTACGTGGAGCGCGACCTCAGTTGGATGTACTTTAACCGCAGGATATTGCAAGAGGCCGAGAAACCCGGGGTGCCAGTGCTGGAGCGGATGTCGTTCCTCGGTATCTACTCCAACAACCTCGACGAGTTCTTCCGTGTCCGCGTAGCATCGCTAAGCCGCATCGCGGAGTCGAAAGAGCGCATACCAAAGGCCGAACGCGAGCGCGCCAAGAAGACGATAAAGGAAATAAACCGCCTGAATGCCGCCTACAACAAGGAGTTTGAACACGCGGTGGGCGTGGTCACGGCCGAGCTGTCAAGCCACGGCATACGCCTGCTCCATGAAACCGACCTCAACGAGGAGCAGAAACTGTACATCAAACGGCTCTACCTCGACAGGCTCAACGGCATAACAAACCCTGTGTGGCTGTCGGAAATTAAGGAAATAGGCGGCACTGACGACGACAGCATCTACCTGGCCGTGAGGCGTTCGCAGTGGATGGCCGACAAGAAGAAAGCCAAAGTAACCTACGCGCTGATCAAGGTGCCTGACCGCGAGGTGGGCCGCTTCGTGGTGCTTCCGCCTGCCGACGGCTATTGTAACATCATGTTCCTCGATGACGTGATACGTTTCTGCCTGCCGCTGATTTTCATCGGGGCGGGCAAGTGTACGTATGAGGCGTATTCGTTCAAGTTCACAAAGGATGCTGAGATGGACATCGACAACGACCTCAACTACGGCGTGGTGCAGAAAGTGGCCAAGGGCGTGAAGAGCCGCAAGCGCGGTGAGCCTATCCGCGTGATATACGACGAGCGGATGCCCAAGGATTTGCTCCGCAAGATAATGGCGCGCTTGAACGTCGACCAGCTCGACACCATCGTCAGCGGTGGCCGCTACCAGAACCACAAGGACTTCATGGGCTTCCCCGACTGCGGCAAGAAAGAGCTTCGATACCCGGCGTGGACCCCCATCGTAAAGCCTGAGATGGAGACAGAGGAGTGCGTGCTCGACACCATAAGGCAGAAGGACAGGTTCCTGCACGTGCCTTACCACTCGTTCAACAGTTTCATCCGCTTGCTGCGCGAGGCTGCGCTCAACCCCGATGTCAGCGAGATACGCGCCACGCTCTACCGCCTGGCCAAGGACTCGAAGGTGGTCAACACCCTCATCTGCGCCGCACGCAACGGAAAGAAGGTTACCGTGGTCATCGAATTGCTTGCCCGCTTCGACGAGGAGAGCAACATCAAGTGGAGCAAGCGGATGCAGGAGGCTGGCATCGACGTGGTGTTCGGCGTCGAAGGACTGAAAGTCCACTCAAAACTTGTATATATAGGCTGCAAGGGAGGCGACATAGCCTGCATAGGTACGGGCAACTTCCATGAGGGCAACGCCAAGACATACACCGACTACATGGTGATGACGGCACGCCCGACGCTGGTGCGCGAGGTGAAGAAGGTGTTCGACTTCATCCGCAAGCCGTTCAAGCCGGTCAGGTTCCGCGAACTTCTCGTCTCGCCTAACGACATGAAGCCGCGCATACTGCGCCTCATCGACAACGAGATAAAGAACGCCAAGGCGGGCATCGACGCATGGATAAGGATGAAGATAAACCATATAACTGACGAGGACGTGGTGGAGAAACTTTACGACGCCGCAGCCGCCGGTGTGAAGGTGAGCATAGTGCTGAGGGGCAACTGCTCGCTCATGCCCTCGGGCGTGGAGAATATGCACGTCGTCGGCATCATCGACCGTTACCTGGAGCATTCGCGCATACTCATCTTCGCCAACGGAGGCAGCCCCAAGTATTTCATGGGCAGTGCCGACTGGATGCCGCGTAACCTCGTGAACCGTGTCGAGGTGCTCACGCCTGTCTACGACGATGACCTGCAGCGCGACCTTGCCCGCACCGTGGACTACGGCCTGCGCGACACCACCAACGGCCGCATCGTAGATGGCTGCGGCAAGAACGAACTGCAGCAGGGCGAGCCTTTCCGTTCGCAGGAGCGCCTTTACGTTGACTACCTGAAAGAAGCCCAAGAGTATAATAATACAAGGAACTGAGATTTTTTGATTATGGAAAACAGCAATTTCGCCGCAATCGACATCGGCTCCAACGGAGCGCGACTGCTCATCAAGAACGTCATTGAGGATGCCGGGGGCAACTATGAGTTCAACAAGGTGCTCTTCCTGCGCATCCCGCTCAGGCTCGGCAAGGATGTTTTCACCATCGGAGAGATATCGCCGGAGCGCGAACGCATGATGATGTGCATGATAAAGAGCTACAAGCAGCTCATGAAGCTCTACCGCGTGGTGGAATACCGGGCCTGCGCCACGTCGGCCATGCGCGATGCCGCCAACGGGCAGAAGATTCTGAAGAAAATCCGCCGTGAGACGGGCATCAGCATCGAGATAATCCCCGGCAGCGAAGAGGCGCGCCTGCTCTGCGACAACTCCGTGGAGAGCGGCTACGCCCGCAAGGGCAATTATGCCTACATGGACGTTGGGGGCGGCAGCACGGAAATCTCCATGATAAGTGACGGGCGCATCGTCGGCAGCCGTTCTTACAACCTCGGCACGCTGCGTATGCTCGGCGGTGCGGTGGAAGATACTGAGGTGGAAAAGATGAAGGAAGAGATGGCCGCCTATGCCGCCAACTATGAAAACATATCCATCATCGGCTCAGGCGGAAACATAAACAAGCTGTGCCGCCTTTACGACAACGGCAAGGGCAAGAAGAACAAGGACACCCTGCCCGTCGACGGCCTTCGCAAGATTTATGGGGAGATGAAAGACATGACTTACCGGGAGCGCATCGACGCTTATTCGCTCAAGCCCGACCGTGCCGACGTTATCATTCCTGCCGCAGAACTGTTCCTCACCGTGGCCGATGCCTTGTGTTGCCAGGTGATACACGTGCCAAACATATCGTTGGCCGACTGCATAATCGATGGGCTTTACAAGAAGATCAAGGAGTCGCCGATAAAGTGATCCCCCATTCCTGTGCTTTCGCCATGTGGCGGGCGCAGCGGCCGGATGATGCCGGCCGTTGCGCCCGCCGTTTTTTTTGTCTGTGCCGCCAGCCTTGCCTGGATGATGTGCGGCTTTGCCGTGTCTGCCGCCTGTCATGTTTATTGGGCCAATCAACTTGTTTTTTTGCCATTTTGCGTTTTTTGTCTTAAAAATATTACGTGCGTAAAATGATTTATGCTATATTTGCAATGCAAATGCGGTGTAAAGGCGTTGGCGATGGTACTCGGCGCCAGGGCTTGCTTGTGCTTTTTCCGCTAATTTGGATATCAATAACTACAAACAATAAGCATAATGAGAAAAAGATTTCTATCTCTGTTTATGTTGGGAATGCTGTCAGTAGGTGCAATGGCTCAGCGCGCTACCGACGTTCTCGACAGAGGGCTTGTTGCTGTCAAGACCGACGGCGGCATTTTCTGCAGCTGGCGTATAATGGGAGAGGAGTACTATGACGTTAAGTACAACATCTACCGCGACGGCACCAAGCTGAACGACGAGCCCCTCAATGTGTCCAATTTCCTTGATGCAGGTGGCTCGGCCCAGAGCAAGTATTCGGTTGAAGCCGTGGTTAGGGGAGTGCCGCAGGAGCATTCTGCCAGCGTCACCCCATGGGAAAAGAACTACCTTGAGCTCAAGATGGACCACGGAGACCTAAAGAGCACCTACATCCCCAACGATGCCTGCTGCGCCGACGTTGACGGTGACGGCGAGCTGGAGATACTTCTCAAGTTCGACAACAGCAGCGACGCGGCCCAGGGGTATCTGCCCGCAGGCTACCAGGGCGAGTATGCCATCATCGAGGTATACAAGCTCAACGGAAAGAAACTGTGGTGGATTGACCTCGGCCCCAACATGACCGACTTCCAGAACAACGAGAACAACATCGTGGCTTACGACTGGGATGGCGACGGCAAGGCCGAGGCCGTGCTGCGCGCCTCTGACGGCACCGTGGTGCATACGGCATCCGGCAAGACGATAGAGATTGGCGACATGAACGCCAACTACCGCCCGGCAGGCCCAAACACCGGGGCCAACTTCTTCGTGCATGAAGGCCAGGAGTTCCTGCTCTACCTCAACGGAGAGACCGGCGACGCATACCAGATAATGGAATACCCGCTCAAGCGTCTCGAACCCGGTGAGTACAGCCTTGACGCTGCTTGGGGCGACGGCTATGGCCACCGCTCTACGAAGCATTTCTTCGGTGCTCCCGTCCTTGACGGGCGCAACCCGAGCATCTTCCTTGCGCGAGGCATCTACACCCGCCACAAGATGGTGGCCTACGATGTCGATCCTGCCACCCACACCCTCGTTGAGCGCTGGCGGTGGAACAACAACACCCCCGGCTCCTCATGGTACGGCCAGGGATACCACAACTATGGCATAGCCGACGTTGACTGGGACGGACGCGACGAGATTGTGTTTGGTTCCATGGTCATTGACGACAACGGCAAGGGCCTTTCCACCAGCGGCCTTGGCCATGGCGATGCCCAGCATTGCAGCGATTTCGACCCATACACCTTCGGCCAGGAAATCTTTGCCTGCAACGAGAGCCAGCCTAACAACAACTACCGCGATGCCACCACATCCAAGATTTACTACCGTTCGTTGGGCACAAGCGATGACGGCCGCGCCATGATGGGCAAGTTCGTCCGCGACATACCCGGGGCTGTGGGTGTATCGGCAGCCGACCCCAACCTCGTCGGAGCCGTGGCCCATGCCGCAGTCGAGGGCTTCAACAAGGGTAATTTCCACATTACGCAGAATATGCGCATTTATTGGGATGGCGACCTCTGCGAGGAAACGTTCGACTATCGCAACGGCAAGAACACTGCCGGCCACATCATGAAGGCCGAGACCGGCGAGATAGCCGTCCTTGAAGGCTCCATGACCAACAACGACACCAAGGGAACGCCCTGCTACCAGGGCGATGTGCTCGGCGACTGGCGCGAGGAAGTGATCATGCGCACGGCCGACAACAACATCCGCATATTCACGACCGACATGGAAACCCCGTGGCGCAACTACACCCTCTGGCATGACCACCAGTACCGCCAGGCCATGGTGTGGCAGATGTGCGGCTACAACCAGCCGCCCCACGTGAGCTACTTCCTCGGCGAGATGGAGGGCATCACCATGGCTCCGCCGGCGCTTACCATGACCGGGCGCACCGAGGTCAGCAACGGTGGCACCATCGGCTCGGCGCACGACGGAGCTAATATAATAATGTGTGAGACCAACGACATGGAAGTGCGCGTGTCCAACGGCGTCAGCCCTTACATCTTCACAGACAATGCCCCCACATGGACGCAAGGCCACGACGACAACGACAACATAACCACCACCACCTATACCCACACGCTTACGGGCGGGGCTTTTGCTGGGGCTATGTGCCTCGTGAAGCAGGGCAGCGGGGTGCTCGTGTTGCCTGATGTCACCCAGACCTATACCGGCAACACCGATGTGTGGGGCGGAACGCTCCGCTTCGACGGCACCATGCAGTCGAGCCGCGTTTGGCTCAACCGCCACACGTCGCTCGTCTCCGATGGCGGAAAGTTCATGAAAGGCATACAGGCCGACTATAACGCCAAGGTCATACCCGGAGGCGAGGGCAACCGTGGTTCCATCGAGACCGACTCGCTCATTCTCAACTTCGGCTCGCGCCTGGTTGTCGACCTCTTCAGCGACGGACTTTCTTCCGACCTCGTGAAGGCCAATGTCGTTAAGATTGAAACCAAGGACTGGAAGAACGGCCCCGCTTATCTCGTGCCGGTGGTGCAGCTCGTTGCCAACTCCGATGAAGACGGCAAGGTGGCCGAGGGCAAATACCTCATTGCCGAGTTTGGCAAGGTCGACGGTGACATCACTGCCTTGAAGACCGAGGGCCTGAAAGGGCAGGGCGCCAAGCTCTCGCTTGAAGACGGCAAGCTCTATGTCATCATTGAGAACTACAATCCGGGCAGCGTCACATGGACAGGCTCCGCCGGAGCGTCTTGGGATGTAGACAACTCCGTCAACTTCATCGTTGACGACTCTGACGAGGAAAGGTCGTTCGTGCCGGGCGATGCCGTGACGTTCGACGACAATGCTGCCGTGACCGACATTACCGTCGGCGAGAACGTCGAGCCTTCGAGCATTACTATCAACAACGATACCAAGAACTTCACCTTCTCGGGCGAAGGGTTCGTTGGCGACGCGCCGCTCGTCAAGAATGGCGCAGGCAGCGTTACGTTCAACAACACCAACAGCCTCGGCAACGTCACCATCAATGGCGGAGAGGTCAATGTCACCACGCTTGCCAACAACGTAGGGCAGGACCTCGGCTCGCTTGGCTCTGAGAGCTCGGCCATCACCATAAGCAACAACTCCGTGCTTGGTGTCAATGGCGATGTCAACACCACGCAGACCATCAACGTCGGCGAGGGTGGCGCCAAGTTCAACGTGGCCGACGGCAAGACCATGACCATGAGTGCGGGCATCAAGGGAGCCGCCTCCGAGTCAGTGCTCGAGAAGACGGGCAACGGTACGCTCACCCTCGGCTCTGGCAACACGTTCAGCCGCCTCGTCATCAATGGCGGTGTGGTCAATGCCATTGAGACAAATGCCAAGTCGCAGCTTCCCGCCACTGTGGAGTTCATCACCGGCGAACTGTGGGATTCCGGTTCCGACGACGGAAGTACCATGACACAGAACAGCGCAAACTTCGTAGTGCCTGAAAACCGCCTGGCGCGCTTCTACTCCGACCCGCGTGCCACTTACACCGGCAATCTCACCGGCTCCGGCACGTTCAATGTTTACGCCACGGGCGTGCGCACATACTTCGATGGTGACTGGAGCCAGTTCACCGGCACCATCGTTCCCGGCTGTTACAAGCGCGGGCAGAATGATCCCACCTTCGTGTTCCGCAGCAAGAGCGGGCTTGCCAACAGCACCCTGCAGGTTGACGAGGGCGTAACCTTCATGAACAACGGGCAGGAGGTAGTGCTTGGCAACCTTGAGCTCGACGGAGAGCTGGGCGGTACCGGCACATACGTGCTCGGCCGCAACAACGCCGACTTGTCGTTCGGCGGCTCCATCAATGGCGCCCCCGTCCGCAAGGTAGGCACGGGCACGTGGACCGTCGCCAGCTCCATCGGCTCTCCCGGTGCCGTCACCGTCAGTGGCGGTATCGTAAGGCTCAATTCGCGTTTCGCCCCGCCGTCCAGCTCAATGGTCGGCTCGCAGATGACTGTTGAGAACGGAGGCCGCCTTGCCGGAAACGGAACCGTGTCAAACCTCGTGGTAAGGTCAGGCGGCGTGCTCTCACCGGGCTCACCCACTGACGACGACCCCTTTGGCTGCATCTATGCCACAAGCATGATCAATGCCAGCTCAGGTTCTGTCATCAACCTCAACATCAAGGGTGCAGAGAATACAAGGACTTCGCGTGCATACATCAAGGCCGACAATACGCTTATGCTCAGCGGCACCATCAATGTTGCCATGTCTTCTACATATACGCCGAAAGAGGGCGACGAGATTGTGCTCTGGGAGTGCGAAGGCACCGTCATGGGGCAGCCAACGGTCAACCTCCCCGAGCTCCCGCAGGGCTTGGTATGGCTCACCGACGACTTGCTCTCATCCGGAACGTTGCGCATCGGCAACTCCACCGGCATCGAGGGTCTGCCGGCCGATGCAGTGGCTCACTGCCGCCTCTACACCATGAGCGGCGTGCTTGTGGCTGAGTTCGACTCTACAGCTGCCGGCGCAGTGGCCGAGGCCAAGGCCAAGGGCGTTGCATCCGGCACATACATACTGCGCATGAGCGCCGATGGCTCTTCGCAGACGGTCAAGGTGATTGTTGACTAAGTTACCCCTTTTTCAAATGGTGCGGCCGGTTGCTGATAGCAGCCGGCCGCATTTTTTTTACAAAATCGCATTTGGCACCAGCCAGAATCCGTGCTGCTTCCAGGCAGATTCTACACATTATTATATATATGCAGGCCTTGCAGTCGTGTTGCCTCCACAATGCTCCTTGCCCCTTCAGCTTTCCGTTCGCAGCCCATTTCCATGCACGCCTCCGCAGCTTCCCCAAACAGCCTGTTTTGCTTCCCTAAACGGCCAGTTTTGCTTCCCCAAACAGGCTGTCTTGGATACCAGTCAGGCTTGCGTCGAAAATCACCCACGTTCAGGCTGTTTTGCAACCCGCCAGCATCTTGTTGCTGTTTTGCAACTTGCGTTACGCTTGTTTTAGCAGCTTCACCGGGTCACGGGCCCGGCCATGGGTGGTGGCGGGTTGCAAACCCGCCACAACGAGGGAGAGAATGTGAGCCACAAAGTGGGGGAGGGAGCGCGAGCCGAAAAGTGGGACGAGCGAGGGTGAGCCACAACGTGTGAGGGTGTTTGGGCAACAACTTTGGTGAGGGGCCAAGCGGCTGGCTGCTGCCGGATGTTGCCAATTCTTGGATGACCACGAAAATCCTGCCCCCGAGCTGGCGTAAGTATGCGTGGCCTAGCCCGCCAAGGAGCGGCTGCTTCCATCATTCGCGTAAGCAGCATACTTTTACCTTTGGCAAGCTGGCCGTTTTTTTTGATATTTTTTTATTTTGAGCACCAAAAAATCCACTTCCCAACAAAAAAAACACAATAAATATTTCTTTGAGAAGCATAATTTTGCTACTTTTGTAAGCGATATGTAAAAGTGTCGGGCTATTCGTGCCTATTGGCTAATGAGCAATAACTAAAAATTAAATATAATAATTATCAAAATCGGTATGAAGAAACTCATCTTTTGTTTTACCCTTGTCTGTACAGGGCTTTTTGTGTCTTGTATAGATAAGAATGAGGAAGTAGATGAGAGCACGAAGCCTTCGTGGCTTGGTGGCAGCATCTACAGTGAGTTGAACAGCCCATCATCCGGAGAGTTGAAGGGTACGTTCAAGACCTACCTCAGGTTGATTGATGACCTCGGATATGCTGAGACGTTGAACCGCACCGGTAGCAAGACCGTGTTCCCGGCCAACGACGAGGCTTTCGAGAGGTTTTTCGCTCCTGGCGGCAACCCTTACGGGGTTACGAGCTACGAGCAGTTGACTGAGTCGCAGAAGAAGCAGCTGCTTTATTCCTCAATGCTTGACAACGCACTGCTCACCAGCCTCCTGCCCAATGTCAACAACGGGTCGACGGTTACGCGCGGAGCAGCCATCAAGCACGCCACCAACCTGAGCGTCATCGACACCGTGGCCCATGTGTATGTGCCTTCAGCCCTTTACCCGAACAATCCCTACTGGACGCGCTTCGACTCAAAGGGCATCTATACCGTGAGCGACGCCACCGTGCCAATGATGGTTCACTTCACCAGGGACTACATGATTAACAACGAGATTACCACCTCGGCCGATGCATCGAGCGACTTCTCGATCATCGCCGGTGAGCCTTACGACGGCACTTCGACCTACATCTTCCGCAACAAGGTCATCGTGCCCGACGTTACTTGCCAGAACGGCTACATTCACCAGATGGAAGACGTGGTAACGCCTCCGGGAAGCATGGCGCAGATGCTCAAGGGAGCACCTGAGTTCTCGCTCTTCAGCCGTATGCTCGACCGCTTCGCAGTACCGGTGTACAATCCCACCGTCACCGTCGACTACCAGGACTGGGCACTGCAGAACGGAAGGCCTGCGCCCGACTCAATCTTCGAGGTGCGCTACCTCAGCGAGAACTCGCAGGGAGTCCCCTTCGACAACAACGGGCTTGAAAGCTCCGAGAACCTACTCCCCTTCGACCCGGGATGGAACGGTTACTACGAGCTTAACAACTTCACCTCCACCCTCGATGCCTCTATCATGACCATCGGGGCTATGTTCGTTCCTGACGATGAGGCCCTCAAGGATTACTTCCTCAACGGTAGTGGCGCAGCCATCATCTCTGAGAACGCCATCATGCCGAACACCGAGGAGAACCTCCTGCAGAACATGGACTCCATTCCGCTCAACATGGTGCGCCCGCTGCTGTCTAACCTCATGAAGTCATCGTTCTCTACTACAGTTCCCAGCAAGTTCTCTACCGTCACCAACGACGTTAGCGACCAGATGGGCCTTACCACGAACGACCTCAGGGGCGACGGCGACGGCGGCTACGACATCCGCATTGCCAACAATGGTGTCATCTACCGCCTCAACCGCATGATACCTCCTGTGAGCTACAGTGCCGTTTCGGCTCCAGCCCTCATCAGGAACAACATGCAAATCATGCGCTGGGCCATCACCAACAAGACTAGCGATAACCCGTCGCTCAAGCTCGACTACTATGCTTACTTGCAGGCCATGAAGGCTAAGTTCGCCTTGTTCATACCTTCCGACCAGGCCTTCGACTTCTATTACATCGACCCGGCCTCTCTCGGCCATAGCGGCACAAGCTATCCGCAGGCCGTTCACTATTACCGCGCAAGCACACGTCCGTTCATGAGGGCGTCTATCTTCAAGTTCGACCCCGAGACCAACACCATCGACAGGACCGACTCCGTGGACATGGACATCGCGACCAACATCGACAAGGTCGTAGCACAATGGACCGACATCCTCAACTACCACACGCTCGTTTTCAACTCCGACGACAACCCGACCTCGGGCTTCACAGGCAACAAGTATTACAAGACCAAGCACGGTGGCGAGATAATGATTAACGGCACCGGCGTTGGCTCGCAGGTGGTCAGCGGGGCACAGATTGACAACGGCTACACCGCTCCTAACATCGAGGAGGTGTTCAACATGGACAACGGTACGACATTCCAGCTCGACCGCATCATCCAGGGGCCGGTGGAGAGCGTGTACAAGGTTATCAAGGAGAATGCCGGTGCCGAATACAACACCGACGGTGCTGAGTACGAGTCAGACAAGTTCTCTGAGTTCTTTGCCCTCTGCGACCTGCTCGACGATACCGAGCTGCTCGACTGGGCCGGAATCTCGACTGTACGCGACGAGGAGACCGGAATCACCGAGAGCGACCGCTACACCGTGTTCGACGCAATGGACGGCTTCTGCCTCGACCAGAACGTAAGCTTCTTCAACACATATAACTATACGGTCTATGTTCCCAACAACGACGCCATGCAGATAGCCTTCAACAACGGCCTGCCGTCAAGGGAGAAGATAGAGAACTGGTATTCTCTTTCCGAGCAGACCGGGCTGCAGTGGCCTGCCGACTCAGCACGCCGTTGCATCGACGTAATCCGCGACTTCATCCGCTACCACTTCCAGCGTGTTTCGGTTTATGCCGACCAGACTGTGCATACAAGCCAGTACAACAACGAGTTCTCCACGTTCCTCGTTGACGACCTCGGCATCGGCCAGAAGATTGGCGTCACCGGTGGCGACAACAAGCTCAACGTTGTCGACAAGGCCGGCGTTACCCATGTCATCGACGCCAACAACAGCTCGAGGCTGGTGAACAAGATGACCCGCGACTTTACGTTCAACGCAGCCCGCACCTCAGCCGCTTACTTCACCACCTCTTCGTTCGCAGTGCTCCACGAGCTGAGCGAGCCGCTCTATTACAGCTCCGACAAGCGCTTCGACAAGAGCTTCACCGACCTCTCTGCCGCAAAGAGACACAAGTTCAATCATCTAAGATAATATACTGCTATGCCAAGAATAAAGTTTATGCTGACGGCCCTGCTGCTTGTCATTGTGCAGGCCGCCTTTGCCCAGGGGCAACGTATCTCCGGTACGGTGACCGATGCCTTTGGCCCGGTGATGATGGCCAACGTCACAGAGCGTGATGCCAGCAACCGTATCGTCACCGCAGCCGTTACCGATGTCAACGGTAACTTTACCATGGTTGTCAAGAACAACAAGAACAGGCTCACCGTTTCTTACGTAGGCTCAAAGCCCGTGACGGTGGCCATAGGTGCCAAGACTCGCTTCAACATCAACCTGGGCGAGTCGCAGACCACGGTGAAGGAAGTCACCGTGACCTCTCGCCGCCGTTCAAACACCGGCGGACTCTCAATCCCGAAGCGTGAGATTTCCGTGGCACAGCAGACCATGAACATGGAGGATGTAGAGGGTCTTGCATTCACCAGTGCCGACGAGGCCCTGCAGGGAAAGATTGCCGGTCTCGACATCGTGGCCAACTCTGGTAACCTCGGTTCGGGTACTACGATGCGCTTGCGTGGTGTAAGCTCCATCACAGGTAACAAGGAGCCGCTCATCGTCGTTGACGACCAGATTTTCGACACTCCTGACGACTTCTCTGCCGAGGATGCCAATGAGGAGAGCTACGCATCAATGCTTTCGGTGAACGTTGACGATATCGCCAGCATCACCGTACTCAAGGACGCCGCCTCTACGGCCATGTATGGTTCGCGTGGTGCCAATGGTGTAATCGAGATTAAGCTCAAGCGCGGTTCGCGCGGACCTACGAGGGTTTCCTACTCTTACAAGTTCACGGGCAACTGGCAGCCCAAGGGCTATGAGCTGCTCAATGGTGACGACTACACCATGCTCATGAAAGAGGCCATCTACAACCCGACGCAGCTCTCTAACGCCACTACCGACATCGACGAGCTTAACTACAACCAGGCGTGGGCCGACTACGAGAACTGGAACAACAACACCGACTGGGTTGACGCCGTTACGCAGTTCGGTCAGTTCCACAGCCACAGCATACAGCTCTCCGGTGGTGGCGAGAAGGCCAACTTCCGTATCTCCGCCGGCTATGACCACCAGACGGGTACCATCATCAAGCAGTCGCTCAACCGCTTCACTACCCGCCTCGTGCTCGACTACTTCGTGAGCGACCGAATCAAGTTCTCTACCAACTTCGGTTTCACCTACACGAACAACAACAAGAACTACGACGACAAGATCCTGGGCCGTGCGCAGCAGATGGCTCCTAACATGAGCATCTACCGCCAGGACGGACGCGGAAACGACCTCTCCGACTACTATATCATGAACAAGACCACCACGCGCAACGACGAGCTGGAAGGCATCCAGAAATTGGGCAACCCCGTGGCCATCGCAAACCTGGCCTGGTCTGAGGAGAACACCTACCGCATCACGCCTGACTTCAGCCTGCAGTACGAGCTGCTCGGCACCGAGGAGGGCAAGAGCCGCCTCACATACCGTGGCGACGTTTACTTCGACATCTTTGCCAAGAGCGCACCGAGCTACTATCCCGGCGAGCTTATAAAGGAGTCGTGGAACAACGACAACTACAACCGCTCCGGCAACACCGAGGAGAACAAGATGGGTATAACCGTCACCAACGACCTTACCTTCACTCCTTACTTCAAGAACGAGGACTGGACGGCCACCATGCGTTTCCGCTACCAGACTTACACCTCCAACGGCGACTCGCAGACGGAGTCCATCGCTCACCTGCCTTCGGGCATCACGGCTTCTACCGTAAACTCTTACGTGCTCAGCGCTTCAAGTGCTACTAGTAAGAGCAACTGGCAGAACTGGAGCTTCAACAGCCACTTCTCTTACAAGAGCCGCTATAACCTCGGCCTCTCCATCCGCGCCGACGGCGACTCCAAGTTCGGCCCGGCCCACAAGTGGGCTTACTTCCCCAGCGTATCGTTCCGTTGGAACATCATTGACGAGCCGTTCATGAAGCCTCTGCGCAAGGTGGTGTCTATGCTCGCCTTCCGTCCCAGCTGGGGTATGGTGGGTAACACTCCTAAGAGTGGCACCGTATACTATGAGTCGTACAACCTCACCGGCAATGGTTCATACGGCAGCAACATGCAGGCTGCAGTCATGACGCAGATGAAACTCGACGACCTCAAGTGGGAGACCACCAACAGCTACAACCTTGGTTTCAACCTCGGTTTGTTCGACGACAAGATTGAGGCCGAGTTTGAGTACTACTACAAGAAAACCACCGACCTGCTCATGGAGAAGGTGAATATTCCTGCAACCACCGGTTATGCACAGGTGGCTTACGCCAATGTCGGCGCGATGACCAACGAGGGATGGGAGCTTAACCTTAACTTCAACGACATCATAAAGAAAGGCAAGTTCCGCTTGAGCGCAAACCTCAACATCGCCCAGAACTACAATGAGCTTACCGAGATGGACGACGCTGTGCTCGCATCGCTCAACAGCGAGTGGAACAAGGCCAACGGCTCTTATCTCTCTCGCGTGCAGGTAGGCAACCCGCTCGGTTCTATCTACGGTTTGAAATACCAGGGCGTTTACCAGTATACCTACGAGTATCTTACCAACATGGCCACCGAGAACAACTGGACTTCGGCTCAGTTTGAGGACTACATCAACAACTCTTTCCTTGCAAAGGGAAAGACTGCCCCTGTGGCTCGCGATGCCAACGGCAAGGTGATTATGAACAGCGACGGTACGCCGAAGCGCATGGTGTTCGACTACAGCGGAACCAACTACCAGTTCCAGGGTGGCGACGCCATCTATGAAGACATCAACAACGATGGAGAGATCAACGAGCTTGACATCGTTTACCTCGGCAACTCAATGCCTAAGGTCAATGGTGGTTTCGGTATCACCATGTCTTACGGCAACTGGACGCTGCGCACCAACTTCAACTACCGCTTCGGCTTCAAGGTGGTAAACAAGGCGCGCATGGATTTGCAGAGCATGTCGGGCTCTTACAACCAGACATCTGCAGTGAACTACCGCTGGCGCAAGGACGGCGATGTTACGCCTATGCCGCGCGCAATGTACGGAAGCACAGCCGCCTACAACTACCTCGGCAGCGACCGCTACGTGGAGGATGCTTCGTTCGTGCGCTTCCAGTACTTCCAGCTCACTTACAGGGTTCCCTCCAAGCTGCTCAAGCCGCTCGGCCTGAACTCGCTCAGCGTTTACCTCTCGGGAAACAACCTTTTCTGCTGGACCAAGTACAGCGGCACCGACCCGGAGCACTCTGTCAAAAGTTATAGTTATGCCATCGACGAATCGAACACTCCGCGCTCCAAGTCGTTCACCGTTGGTCTGAATGTTTCGTTCTAATGGGTTTCACACTAAAGAAAGATTTCATGATTATGAGAAAATATATATTATGCGCTTTGTCTGGGTTGCTGATGACCTCGTGCATTGACACCCAGGTGCTTCCTGACGACATGATTGTCGATGATGACTATTGGAAGACGCGCGAAGACGTTTCCATGATGGTTGCCGGTGCCTATAAGGGCATGGTATCCAGCGATGCCGTGCAGCGCTTCATCGTGTGGGGCTCGGCAAGGTCTGACGAATTCAATCCCACAACATCCATCTCCATCAACGATGATACTTATGACAACCTTGAGGAGATGAACACCGGCAACATGGACAACCAGAATGTCTATGCTAACTGGGGTGCACTCTATACAGTGATCAACAGGTGCAACCAGGTGCTCGACAAGGCTGCCCAGGTGATGCAGAACGACCCTTCGTACACACAGGCCACCTATCTCACTGACCGCTCGCAGATGCTCGCGCTCAGGTCTCTGGCTTACTTCTATCTCGTGAGGGCTTTCCGCGACGTGCCTTACGTATCGCAGGCTTACTTCAACAGCAGCCAGGATATGTATCCCGTGCAGCAGGCACCTGGCGTGGTGCTCCAGCACTGCATCGATGACCTCACCGAGGCTCTTGAGTCGCCGCTGTCGCCTACCGGCTACACCGACTGGCGCAAGTGCGGACTGATAACCAGCGACGGCATCCACGCCATCCTGGCCGATATCTACCTCTGGCGTGCCTCTATGACTCACAGCGCTGCCGACTACCAGGCTTGCGTTGACCACTGCCAGGCCGTCATCGACTCAAGGAAGCAGGCTTATCCTAACGATGCCGTAGGTACGCAGCTGAGCGAATATCCGCTCCTCGACGGTAATGAGGCTTACTACGATATTTTCTCGTTCGGCAATTCGCAGGAGAGCATCTTCGAGCTGCAAGTCAATGGTGGCAACGCCGGCTACAACACCGGCCTATCAACAATGTATTGGTCTTACAAGAACGCTGCCGGAGCTGGCTACCTTGAGCCGTCATCCAATGTGTTCAGCTCGGCTTCAACTACCACTGCTTACCTCTCAACCAACGACTATCGTTACTATGAGAACTGTTTCGATGTAGGCGGTACTGAAGGCTCTACGGTGACAGTGAGGAAGATGCTCTATCTGCAGGCCGCGAGAGAGACCTCCCTCCCAGCAGACCGTGCCTTGTCGAAAGGCGGCGGGCTTAACCGTGCCGGCAACACTTATTCAAATATGTCGCAGAACTGGATTGTCTACCGCCTTACCGACATACTGCTTATGCAGGCTGAGGCAATGGTTCAGCTCGCTGCCAGCGACACTGACAGCAAGCTCGGGCAGGCTTTCAACATCGTGCAGGCTGTGAACAGCCGTTCGCTCGACGTGAACTCTTTGGGTACGGACTCCTTGAAGTACGAGAACTACACCGGCAAGGAGGCCATGGAGGAGCTCGTGCTCGCTGAGCGCCTGAGGGAGCTTTGCTTCGAGGGCAAGCGCTGGTTCGACCTCCTTCGCTACAACTACCGTCACGTAGAGGGTGTGGACATCACGAAGACCATGGCAGAGATTCTCGACGGCGGTGCCGTGAGCAGCTACCCCGTTGCAAACTCAAGCCAGATGCTCGACCTCATGGTGCGCAAGTATCTTGAGGGTGGAAGCTCTGCCCGCTACAAAATCAGCCATGAGCCTATGCTCTACTTCCCCGTAGCACAGTCGGAGATACAGGCTAACCACAACTTGAAGCAGAATCCGGCTTACGATAACCAGGATATCTACAATCGTAATTAGTTTGACGTTTTAATTGAGATTTAGTTATGTACAACAGCATATTAAAGAAAATCACCAGGGCCGCCGGAGCCCTAGCACTGCCTGTCGTGGCTGCGCTGTCCTCCTGCGTGGCTGAGCCGGATGACTCTAACCTGTATACTTTCACAGGCCAGACCATTGAGGACTTCCTCAAGGTGAACGATGATTTCAGCAACTTCAACTATATCCTGACTCGCTCGGGGTATGACCGCGTGCTGAGCACATACGGCACCTATACTTGCTTCGCGCCGACCAACGAGGCCGTTGACCGCTATGTGGACAGCCTCTGGAACGACGTGGAGAGCGTTGACGAGAACAACCAGCTTCTGCACAACGGCATGACGGAGCCTTCGCTCGAGGGCCTTACCGACAGCCTTTGCCTCGACATCGCACAGTATCACTTGGCTAACATCGTAGTAAACTCCGTGACAATGAGCGGTGCGGGTACAACGATTCTCACCATGCTCGGCCGTTCTATCACCACTTCGGTGGCAACCAACGGTAGCACGGTGCTCAACGACGAGGCTGCGATTACCAGCGCCGACAACGAGATGGTGAACGGAATGGTTCACGTCATCGACAAGGTGATACCGCGCTCAAACCGCCTGCTCGGTAACGAAATCAACCGCAACGGCGATTACGAAATCTTCTACCAGGCACTCGAGCTGACCGGTCTGCTCGACCTCATCAACGGTGCCACGGAGAAGCCGCAGGAGTTCACTTACCCAAGTACTACGCTTACGCCAAACGAGACGGCCATCTTCAACTCTTACACTTGCAAGATCGGTTATACCATCTTCGCCGTGTCTGACGATGTTCTGCACAATGTCTATGGCATCGACACACTGCCTGACCTCATAGAGTATGCCAACAAGGTGTATGCCCACGCTGCCGACAAAGGCACTGGATGGTACGACTACTACCGCAACAACAACGCCACCATCAGCACCGGGGCTGACTACACCGACTCGCTCAATGCGCTCAATATGCTCATGAGGTATCACGTGATTCGCGGTGCTTACAACCGTGACGTGTTGGCTTACAACCACAATGTTGTTGCAGCCAACTCTGATTACGGCACAACCGGCGACGCTTACGACTATTATGAGACGCTGCTGCCAAAGACGCTCCTCAAGACTTGGTATGTGCAGAGCGAAGGCAAGACCTACATCAACCGCTGGGTTGCCAACAACTCGCTGACTAACCAGGTGCAGGGCCGAGGCACTGCAGATATGCACCCGCTGAGGATGCGCGGTACCAACGTGGAACTCACCGCAGCCCTTGAGCCTATCAACGGATATGTTTACCCGGTTGACTCAATACTCGTTTACGGTGCTGCCGTGGCCGACGGTGCTCTCTTCGAGAGAATCAGGGTTGACTACCTCACCTGCCTGCCCGAGCTTGCAAGCAACGGCTACCGTGGCATGAACCAGACAGTGCTCGCTTCGTTGAACAATGGAGTAGGGCGTGCCCGTTTCCGCGTTCCTGTTGATTACTTCGACAATGTGCGCGTGTTCAACGGCAACAACACTACCATCGACATCAACTGCCCGGCTGACCCGGATGCTGACGGTGCCAACGACTACCTGCTTTACAAGGGCGACTCGTTCCAGGGTGTGGGTGAGTTCGACCTTGCCATCAAGCTGCCGCCCGTACCCGACGGCCAGTATGAGCTTCGTCTCGACATCACCCTTGGTGGCGATTACTTCGGCATGATGCAGTTCTACCTCGGCAACAGCTCAGAGCTGGCTGACCTCTCGCCGGTCGACATTCCTCTAGACTTCCGTATGAAGCCCGAAGACCCGCGCCTCGGCTGCACGACGCTTTGTGGAAACAACGAGCGTTACCTTACCGACTTGTCCTCTACTGCAACTGATGAATACAAGGAGGATAAGGGCTTGGCTTCCGACCAGGCCATGAAGACCCGCGGATGGATGCGCGCCGCCCTTGATTACTGGAAGCAGAGCTATACCGGCGCAGGTGCTCCTGCACGCTTCGCAAACTACTCTGTCCGCCGCGTCATCACGAAGCGCCAGTTCAACCAGGAAGATGTCTGGATGCGCATCAAGACGGTGCTGCAAGGCTCAAGCAAGTACCAGATTGACTACATTGAGTTCTGCCCTGTCGACATTGCCGACAACCAGCAGTATCTTGAGGATATGTATTAATGCTAACAATCTTAACATACATGTATAACATGAAACGTAACAAATATATATTTGCCGCTCTCGCCGGAGCCGCCCTCATGGCGGCTTCCTGCACCGACTTCGACGATTACAATGAAGCATACGTGGGAGACGAGGGCAACAACAGCGGCCTTACGCTATGGCAGAACATTTCCGGCAATGAGCAGCTGAGCGACTTCGCTAAGTTGCTTGAGCGCACAGGGTATAGCGAGAAGCTCAAGGCTTCGCAGTTCTACACTGTATGGGCGCCTCTCAACGGGACGTACAACTACGATGAGATAGCTGCACACGACAGCACATGGATCATGCAGAGGTTCCTCAACAGCCACATCGCCAACTTCAACTACCAGGTGACGGGCAATGTAGAACGCCGCGTGCACACACTCAACGAGAAGTCGTTCGAGCTGCTCGGCTCAGGCTCGGCTTACACATACGACGGCAAGCCGATGATGACAATCAACCAGCCCAACATCAACGGTACGCTTCACACCATTGAGGGCTATGCCGAGTATTTCCCTAACATCTACGAGTACATCTATGAGTTAGACGGCTGCGACTCCATCGCAAGCTATTTCAAGAAGTACGAGGTCAATGAGCTTGACTTGGATGCCAGTGTTGAAGGCCCGATTGTTGACGGTAAGCAGACATACAGCGACTCCGTGATAATCACTACCAACTATATGGCGCACGATATGCTCGAAGCTCTCATCGACGATGAGGACAGTAGCTATACCATGCTCATCCCTACCGACGAGGCTTTCAAAAAGGCATACGCCGCCATTTCCTCCGCATATACTTATGCGCCTACGACGAATTACCTCGACTTGTCGAATCTTGTGGCATTGGACGGAACAGTGGCTTCAACAGACTACCGCTCTGTTGATGTCGACGCAGCCATGCTCACCGACTCGCTCACCAAGCTGATGATTGCCGCTCCGACGGTGCTCAGCAACAATGACACCTACAACATCGGCGTGTTCAACAACTCCATGCCTGTAGGCATTGATACGCTCCATGCCACCACGCGCATGAAACTGTCAAACGGCTACGAGGTGCTCAGCCACACCGTAGGCGAGCCTGTACAGGCAAGTAACGGCCAGTTGCGCCTTGTTGACACGCTGGCCTACCGCCCATGGGATACCTATAGGCCCGAGATGGAGTATAAAGAAGTGGCCGCTGCCGTAGACGCTACCAGTGCTTCTTCGTATATTAACCTTATCGACCAGCGTGGCGCACTTGTCACTCGCTTCTACAATGTTGACCCTGCCGGTACAAGCGTTGAGCCTTATGTATATTATTACTTGAGAAACTTGCGCGCAGGTACATACAATGTTTACGTAGTGTTCGTTTCGGGCTCAAAGCCATACAAGTACAATGTGCAGATCAACTTTGCTGACAAGGACGGCAATATCGTCCAGTTTGGCGATACGCATCCTTTCAGCTCGTCAACATTGAACACCGAGGATACTTACATGACGAACATGCTTGACACTTGCATGATTGGCGAGGTGACGTTCCCTGTTTCTTATGCCGGCCTTGGTGATTGCGCTCCTTACCTGCGCATCCACTCCAACCGCAGCCGCTTTGGTGGTGACAGGCAGAACTTTGACAATAACTTGAAAATTGCCGGAGTGATACTTCGTCCGGTTGAATATGATGAATACTTAAAAAAAGATGAATAGTTATGAAACGTACATTTTATAATATACGAAAGTCGTTTCTCAGAAACGCCATCTTCGCTTTTGCAATCTGTGGGGTGGCTCCTGTGTATGCGCAAGACGCTGAGGACGGCCAGTCTGGAGAGGCTGCCGTCGCAAGGCCGGCAACGCCGAAGCCCGAGAAGTACCAGCTCATGGAAGTGAAGGGTAAGATCTTTGACGCCGTCACAAAGAGCCCGTTGGCCGGTGTGCAGCTGCAGATGCTTGGCAGCAACCGTTATACAGCCATGTCTGAGGAGGACGGCTCGTTCACAATCAAGGTGCCTGTGTTCGCCACGTCGTTGTATGTCTACTCGCCCGAGTTCTCCTCGCAGCAGGTAGCCATCGGCAACGGCAAGGAGGAGATAGAGGTATATATGCTGAGCGACAAGTTCCGCCCCATGTATGACAACAGCACCACCATCACTGCCAAGAAGTCGTTCTCTTCGAGCAAGTCGTCTAACCTCACCATCGATTCCGAGATTGGCGAGATGCTTGGAAGCGACGTGCGTTCGCTCCAGCGTTCAGCTTCGCCTACGGTGGGCAACGCCATGTTCGTGCGTGGTATCAACTCCATCAACGCCAACGCCCAGCCGCTCATCATCGTAGACGGCATTGAGCAGGATATGCAGCTGGATGCTGTCAACCTGCATTCAGGTCACTTCAACAACATCCTCGCCACGGTCAACCCCGCCGAGATAGAGAAAGTGACCGTGCTCAAGAACGCCACTGCTCTCTACGGAGCGCGTGGAGGCAACGGTGTCATCCTCATTGAGACCAAGCGTGGCCGCAGCATGGCTACCCGCATTGATGCCGACATCTCGGTAGGCTTGACGCTCATACCGCAGTTGCCGACGATGATGAATGCAAGCCAGTACCGTACATACGCATCTGAGATGCTCGGTACGATGGGCCGCGACCTCACCGGCGTGTCGTTCAACTTCCTCAATGATGCCCCTCCGTCGGAGAACTACCACTACTATACGTACCACAACAACACCGACTGGACGGACTACACATACCGCAATGCCTTGACCCAGAACTACACAATCAACGTGCAGGGAGGTGATAACATCGGTATGTACAACCTCTCTCTCGGCTATGCCGATGCAGAGAGCACCGCTGAGGGCAATGACTGGGACCGCATGAATATGCGCTTCAACACCGACATTACCATCCTCAAGAAGCTCCGTACCAAGTTCGACCTCGCCCTCTCGCGTTCCAGCAGCTCGCTCTTCGATGACGGCGTGCCTGAGAACTTTGACTCGTCTACCCCGACTTCCACGACGTTCCTGTCGCTCATCAAGTCGCCGTTGCTCAATCCTTACCAGTACAGCGACGTTGTTGGCGGCTTCACCGGCTTGCTCAGCGATGCCGACGAGATGCTTGCGCCCCTTGGCGAAGGCTTCTCGCTTGCCAACCCCGTAGGTATCCTCAGCGAGGGTGACGGCAACCACAAGAACAGTGCCACGAACACAAACTTCAGCGTCAAGCTCGAACCCAAGTTCACGTTCAACGATGACTTGAGCCTTACCGGTGTGTTCAACTACTCGCTCAACCGCAACTCGCAGCGTTATATGCGCCCGGGTGGCGTTGTTCCCGGCTTTGAGATAGCAAACCTCGGAACCGTTTACAACAAGTTCGCCTCATTCTTCTCGAAGGAGAACAACTTCGTTGTAGGCATCCATGGTGACTATGCCCATATGTTCGGCGCCCACAGCCTTGCCGCTACGGTTGGCTTCCGCTACAACTCGTTCACCTACAGCAGCGACTACCCCACCACGGAGTACACCTCGCAGCAGGACAACAAGGTGGTAAACCACAACCGCGACCAGTATTTCACCATGCGCGGACTCAACGACGAGTGGAAGCAGATACAGTGGTACGGTCTTGTAAGCTACAACTACAAGCAGCGTTACTTCCTTGAGGCAGCATTGCTTGGCGAGGCAAACAGCCGTTTCGGTGCCAATGCCGATGGCCTTGATATGTTTGGCGTGCAGTGGGGCTTGTTCCCCAGCGTGCAGGCAGGCTGGGTGCTCACCAACGAGAAGTGGTTCCCGAAGAATGCCGGTGTTGATTACCTGCGCATCAACGTAGGTTACGACATGAGCGGTAACGACGACATCGACAACAATGCCGCACGTACCATTTACTCTACCGTCAAGTACAACAACACCGCAATCGGTGTGCTCATGACCAACATCGGTAACGACAAGGTGAAGTGGGAGACTACACACAAGTTCAACGTCGGTTTGCAGGGTTACTTCCTCAACAACCGTTTGGGCGTGGCTTTCGACTACTTCTACAGCAAGACCACCGACCTCCTTACCCGCAAGACCTTCAGCTCTCCCATCGCCGGTATCAACTGGTACTGGAGCAATGGCGGCGAGCTGCAGAACACCGGCTACGAGGCTTCGCTGTCGTTCAAGCCTGTTGTCACCAAGGACTGGAACGTTGAGATTGGCGCCAGCGCCGGCCATTACAAGAACGAAGTGCTTTCGTTGCCCGACGGCGACTACACCACTTCAGTCTATGGCGAGGACAACATCATAACCTCAGTGGGCAACCCCGTTGCCATGTTCTATGGCTACAAGACCGAGGGCGTGTTCGCTACCGATGCCGAGGCAAAGGCTGCCGGCAAGGACGGTTACCTCTATATGTTGGACAACACCGGTGCCCGCCACAACTTCACAGCCGGCGACGTGCACTTTGTTGACATGAACGACGATGGCATCATCGACGAGAATGACCGCACAATCATCGGCGACCCCAACCCCGACATCTATGGTAACATCTTCGCCAACGTTACGTGGAAAGACTTCACCCTCAGCGTGAACTTCAACTACAGCCTCGGCAACGATGTGTACAACTACCAGCGCATGATTCTCAACTCCGGCAGCAACTTCTACAACCAGCAGGTGGCTGTCACCAAGCACTGGCGTTATGAGGGCCAGGTTACCGATATGCCTAAGATTGCATACGGCGACCCCATGGGCAACAACCGCTTCAGCGACCGTTGGATTGAGGACGGCAGCTACCTCCGCCTGAAGACTCTGCGCCTCACCTACCGCATACCGCTCCACCTCTCGTGGCTGCAGGGCCTGTCTGTATGGGCCGAGGCAGTGAACCTCTTCACCCTCACTAACTATCTTGGCAGCGACCCCGAGTTCAGCGCAGGCAACGGCGTGATGTACCAGGGCATCGATGCTGGCAACCTCGCCCAGAGCAGGGCTTTCACTTTCGGACTTAAGATAAATCTCTAAACAATAGCAACAATGAAAAAGATAGCATATATCATTGCAGGTTTGTTTGCCTTCGGAGTGTCTTCGTGCAGCGATATGCTCGAGGTTGACAGTTCGAGCCAACTGTCCGGCCAAGACATCAACAACAAGACCGACTCCGTGTTCTACACGTTCGGCATCATGAGCGCCATGCAGCAGCTGGCCGATGCCTACGTGCTGCAGAACGAGTTGCGCGGCGACTTGGTCAAGCTTACGTCGGCTGCCGACCTTGACCTCCAGGAGTTGGCCAACTACTCTGCCGACGGCACAAACGCTTACGACAGCGCATACGTGTACTATCGCGTGATCAACAACGTTAACTATTACCTTGCCCATCGCGACACCACCCTCGCCGATGGTAGTACCAACCTCGTCACCAACGAGTATGCAGCCATGTTGTCGTTCCGCGCATGGGCTTACCTGCAGGCCGTCCGCCAGTATGGCAAGGTGAAGTACATCACCCATCCGCTCACGTCGATCAGCGACATCGAGAGCGACAACTCGCCCGAGCTCGACATCTACCAGCTCACCACCGAGTTGATTTCAGGCCTTGAGAAGTACTCCGGCCTGCCAGTGCCCAACTATGGCGCCATCGACTGCGGCAGCGGCAACAACTCTACCGTAGGCAGCAAGAATGTAAACTCCAACCAGAGCTTCATCCCCGTAGATGTAATCCTCGGCGAGCTTTACCTGGAGCGTGGGCAGGAGGGCGACTACCTGCGCGCTGCGCAGCACTTCTACACCTACTTGAACAACAACGCAGCGTCCATGTATGTACAGCCTCTCTCCGGTGCTACTATTATGGATTGGTTTGGCAACCGTGGCACTTTCCCCATGCCGTCAGACTTCCCCATGGTGAGCTATTCTTATTTCAGCTGGGGTGACCTGTCGTTTACCGACCAGAGCGTAGACATCGTATCGCAGATACCCATGGCGCAGAATTACATGCGTGGCAACACCACCAACCTGCCCCTGCTCTACGGCTACAATTATTACACGGCCAATGAGGACAGCCTGTACACAACCGTGCAGATTGTACCGTCGGGCAATTACTTCTCCATTGCCGACAGCACCGACTGCTACTACCAGTCTACCATCGTAGGCACAGGTGGCCAGCTTACGTTCAACTATTTCCGCGGCAGGGACGTGCGTTATTACGAGACATATTCCGAGCACATCACGCCAGACTCCGTTTCGTACCGCATGCGCAAGTTTGACCGTGCCAACGTCATCCTCTATCGCAGCTCTACCATCTGGCTCCGCTTTGCCGAGGCGCTCAACCGTGCCGGCTATCCCGATGCGGCCTTTGCCATCCTCAAGGACGGCTTGAAGAGCTCGCTGACCAGTTCCAACGACTATCTGTCGCCCGAGACGGTCACCTTGCTCTCCACCACCATGCCGATACTCTCGCCCACAAACGAGAACGACCAGTACTTCCTGCAGAATGTCGGCATCCACAGCTTCGGTGCAGCCCATGGTGAGAGCGTCACGACGCTTGGCATCAACAACGGCCCGATTGGCGGTACACGCACGCCCTACCAGATGGATACCATCGTAGGCAACAAGATGGCCCAGATAGCCCGCGAATACAAGGTGGCCGTCGGCAACACCAAGGCCGACACCATCAACGCCGTTGAGGACCTTATTTGCGACGAGTATGCCATGGAGTTCGCTTTCGAGGGAACCCGCTACTCAGACCTCACCCGTCTGGCCCGTCGCAAGAACCGCGAGGCCCCTGCCAGCTACGGCACCAACTTTGGCGGCCTGTGGTTTGCCACCAAGATGGCTTACAAGAATCCTGCCAAGGCATTGGATGTCGAAGCCAACTGGTACCTGCCTTTCAAATGAGGCAAAGGTTAGACACGTTTTAACCTGAAATATGAAGACCGCACGGGGCAGCCGCCACCGTGCGGTCTTTGTCGTTCATGGATATCCCTTGTGCATTTGGGAAAAAAGTAAAAGCGGAAAACGTATATCATCATTCTGCCCATACTTGCAAACACACAACCTCAAAAAACGCTCTCCGGCATCAGACCATCGGCATACGCCATGCCGCGACTTGAAACGGCCCGTCTTGGGCTGCGAAACTGCCTGTTTCGGACACCAAGGAGAGGCGTTTGGCAATGCGCTGGGAATCAGGCGGTTGTGCAAAGCGACTTTCATTGCCGCTATTAACATAAAAATGTTAACGGCAACGTGTGCCAGCCGATGGCCGCCGGCGTATGGGGCGTTTGTGGGCATTCATTAAGCGGAAAGCATTCCGCCTTGAGGCAGCTCGAAATCCTGCTGAAGTCTGAAGCTATTTAGGTTAAATGATGTTATGTGGCATGTGTTTAGCCATGATTTTCTTACCTTTGCATAAGGTAGGCTGCGCCCGGCAAGTTTGTAAGTAAACTTACATTGCGCCCGTTGGCAATGCCATTGCATAAGTTAACCAGAAAGATTGTGCAGATTATATTACCAATAACATATAAATGAACAAGACTTTACTTCTATGCGCCTTTGCGCTTGCCCCCGGGCTGGCAGCCATTGGCTCGGCCAGTGGGGCTGCCTCGGCAGCGGCAGGAGCCGCGCTGCCTTTGCCTGCCAGCACTGAGTCCGTTGTTCCTCCGGCCATGGGTTGGAGCTCTTGGAACACTTATCATGTCAACATCAGTGACACATTGATTATGCGCCAGGCCGATGCCATGGTGGCAAAGGGCCTGAAAGACGCGGGCTATCGCTACATAAACATCGACGACGGCTTCTTTGGCTATCGCGACAGCACCGGCCAGATGCACTGCCATCCGCAGCGGTTCCCGCGCGGCATGCGCCTCGTGGCCGACTATATCCATTCGCTCGGCTTCAAGGCCGGCATCTATTCCGATGCCGGGAGCCACACCTGCGGTTCACGCTATGACGACGACCCGAACGGCTTCTGGGCAGGCCTTTACGGTCACGAGCGCCAGGATGCGCGCCTTTATTTCAAGGAGTGGGGCTTCGACTTCATCAAGATAGACTACTGCGGGGCCGGCACCGAGCTTAACCTCGACGAGCGCCGCCGCTACACCGAGATCAGCGAGGCGTTCAAGGCCGAAGGTTGTGGCGATGTAGAGATAAACGTCTGCCGCTGGGCTTTCCCCGGCACGTGGGCCAGTTCCGTTGCCCGTTCGTGGCGCATCAGCCCCGACATACGCCCCCGCTGGTCGTCGGTGAAGAACATCATCGACCTCAACCTCTACCTGTCAGCCTATTGCTCCGGCGGCCATTACAACGATATGGATATGCTAGAGATAGGCCGCGGCCTGCCGCAGAACGAAGAAGAGGTGCATTTCGGAATGTGGTGCATCATGAGTTCGCCGCTTATGATAGGCTGCGACATGACCACCATCCCCGAAGCCTCGCTCCGCCTGATAAAGAACCCCGAGCTTATAGCCCTCAACCAAGACCCGCTCGGCCTGCAGGCCCGCGTCGTCCAGCATTCCGGCGAGGGCTATGTGCTGGTCAAGGACATCGAGGAACTTCGTGGCCCGGCCCGGGCCGTCGCCCTCTATAACCCGTCAGACAGTGCCTGCCACTTCTCCGTGCCGCTCTCCCTGCTTGGCTATGGCGGCAAGGTTAGGCTGCGCGACCTCGTGCGCCGCGAAGACCTGAAGACCGCCACTGACAGCATCGTCTGCGACCTGCCTGCGCGCAGCGTGCGCATACTGCGCGCCGAAGGCAAGGAGCGCATAGAGCCAAACGTTTATGAGGCCGAGTGGGCTTACTTGCATTGCTTCGATGCCCTTGGCAAGGTTAAGCACCAGGTGCTCTACGCCGCCAATCCCGATGCCTCGGGTGGCATGGTGGTGTCGTGGCTTGGAGGCCGCCGCGAGAACACCGCCCGCTGGAACGACGTGTACAGTGCCTCAGGCGGCGATTACCTTATGACCATAAGCTACGTGCCTGCGCCGCGCCGCCGCCTCCAAGTGGCAGTCAACGGGCGCACGACGTTGCTCGACAGCCTTGCCGCCGGGGGCAGGCTGGCCACAGTCACCATCCCCGTAAGCCTCACGCCCGGCTTCAATACCGTAGAGATGGGCTATCCCTACGGCTGGGCTCCCGACATAGACAAGTTTGAGCTTCGCCCCGTCGAGTGACTTATAAAATGATATTCACAAGGCAATGACATTATGAAAGCATGCAGTTATAGGGCGCAGCATATTTTGCGCCGTGTGCTTGTGGCTGCCGTCGCGCTCTGCATCGTGGCGCAGGCAGGTGCAGGTGTCTGTATAGAACGCCTTACTGTCGAAGGGCGCGAGGCCCCGGTCGGGCTCGATGTCTCCGTGCCGCGCTTTGGCTGGCAGATAGTCTCGTCAGAGCGCAACGTGCTCCAGACAGCCTACCGCATCATAGTCGCCTCTTCACGTGAGCGCGCCGACAGCCTCGATGGTGATGTCTGGGATAGCGGTTGGGTGCGTTCCGACTCGTCGCAGTGGGTGGCCTACAAGGCAGCCTCGCTCCGTCCTAACCAAGTCTACTACTGGAAAGTGCAGGTGAAGACTAACCGCGGCGACTCCGGCTGGAGCGCACCTTCGCGTTGGAGCACCGGGCTTATGTCGCCGTCAAACTGGCGCGGGCAGTGGATAGGGCTCGACTCGCTCTTGCCCGGCGACCGTGCCGAGCGCCACAGTCGCATGGCCGTGCGCCGCTTTCGCAAGGAGTTCGACCTCGGTGCCGGCAAGGTGTGCCGCGCCACCATCCACATAAGCGGTCTGGGTAACTACACCTTGTACATCAACGGCAGCCGTGTCGGCCATGATGTGCTTACGCCTGTGCCTACCGACTACACCAAGACCGTGGCCTACGACACCTACGATGTCACGCCGCTGCTGTCGGCCCACAATGCCATAGGCGTGGAGCTGGCCCCCGGCCACTACTTCGCCCAGACGCAGAACTACCAGACCAACGTCCGCACAACCTACGGTTATCCCAAGCTCCGCGCCAACCTCATCGTTGAATACGAGGGCGGGCGGGCCGACACCATCGCCACTGATGCCACTTGGAAGTTCTCTGCCGACGGCCCCATACGCTATGCCAACGAGTACGACGGCGAGCTTTACGATGCCCGTCGCGGGCAGGCAGGCTGGGCTTCTGCCGGGTTTGGCGACAGCAGCTGGGCTTCCGCTTCCGTCGTCGGCGAGCCGGGTGGGGTGCTGCGTGGCAACATCACTCCGCCAATGTCGGTATATTCGGTCGAGCACCCGGTGGCCGTCAGGAGCTATGGCCGCCGCCACATCATCGATTTCGGCACCAACAATGCCGGCCGCGTGCGCCTTACGCTCAGCCCGTCGGCTGGCGACACCGTGCGCATACGCCACGCCGAGCTGTTAGCCGGTGGCGACTCTGCGCTCTATGTGGCCAATCTACGCAGTGCAGAGGCCACGGCGTGGTATGTCGGCGACGGCCGCCAGCGACGCTGGTCGCCAGAATTCACATACTACGGCTTCCGCTACGTGGAGATAACCGGCATTGACGACATAGCCTCGTGCGACATAGTGCGCGAGCTGATAGCCGACCGCATGGACGACGGCGCCGCTTTCGCAGCCTACGAGGCCGGTGGCGAGAGCCTGCTCAACGCCATCGTGGCCAATGCCCGGCGCGGGGTGCGCAGCAACTACAAGGGTATGCCCGTCGACTGCCCCCAGCGCGACGAGCGCATGCCGTGGCTCGGCGACCGCACCATGGGCTGCCTCGGCGAGAGCTACCTCATGGACAACCACGCGCTTTACTCCAAGTGGATGGGCGACATACGCGACGGCCAGCGTGCCGACGGGCGCATCAGCGATGTCACACCGGCCTACTGGCGGCTCTACAACACCAACATAACGTGGC
Organism: uncultured Prevotella sp.; assembly: GCA_944320235.1. GTDB lineage: Bacteria > Bacteroidota > Bacteroidia > Bacteroidales > Bacteroidaceae > Prevotella. The sequence goes on along the minus strand of CALUGQ010000001.1, from coordinate 187,152 downwards.
CAGCCTGCCTCCCCTTTGCCTGCGAGATGCTTTACCGCCAGTATGGCGACCTGCGCCCCATGCGCGAGAGCTATGCGGCCATAAAGCGTTTCCTTGACATGGTAAGGCGCGACAACTACAAAGACGGGCTTGTGCCTTACGACCGCTACGGCGACTGGTGCGTCCCGCCAGAGTCGCCCAAGCTCGTGCACAGCAAGGACCCTGCCCGCAAAACCGACGGGCGGCTCATTTCCTCGGCTTATTATTACTATCTCAACCGCATGATGCAGCGTTACGCCGCGCAGTTTGGCTTTGCTGCCGATGCCGGGCGCTTTGCCCGCGAAGCAGAGGTTACGCTCAAGGCCGTCAACGACACATTCTTCGTTGGCGGACGCTACTCCAACGGCACCGTCACGGCCAACCTCCTGCCCCTGGCAATGGGCATGGTGCCGGCTGAAGCCGCCAAGGGCGTGGCCGACAGCCTTATCCATACCATCACCGTCAAGAACTCCATGCATCTCAGCGCGGGCGTCATTGGCATCCAGTGGCTCATGCGCCAGCTATCCGCCATGGGCCGCGGCGACGTGGCTTACGACCTTGCCACTGCCGACACTTATCCCGGCTGGGGGTATATGGTGCGACGCGGCGCTACAACCATCTGGGAGCTGTGGAACGGCGACACCGCCGACCCGTCGATGAACAGCGGCAATCATGTGATGCTGCTTGGCGACCTGCTGCCTTGGTGCTACGAGCATCTGGCCGGCATACGCCCCGACATGAGTGCGCCGGGCTTCAAGCGCATCGTGCTCAAGCCCGACTTCAGCATCAGGAAGCTCACCGGCGTGGCTGCCTCCCACCGCTCGCCATACGGCATCATCAGCAGTGAGTGGAGGCGCGATGGAGGCAAGGTGGCGTGGAAGGTGTCGATACCGGCCAATACCACAGCCGAAGTCCACCTGCCCGACGGCTCCGTGCGCGAGATAGGCTCTGGGGAGTGGAGCTTTGGGAATTGACAGTTAAGTGGAATGGCCGCGGCGCAGTGCTTGTGGCGTATTCGCAGACATTGAATTAAATATGTTTTAAATTGTAAAGATATGAGGAAATCTATTTTGCTTTGTGCCGGTGTGCTGCTCGGTGTGGCCGCACAGGCACAGACGGCACGCAAGCTCACCGTCAACCTTACGCCCGACGGGGCTGCAAACATGCAGGTGTTCTTGCCGCAAAGCCCTACGGGCCGTGCCATCGTGGGCTGCCCCGGCGGCGGCTACTCGCACCTCTCGATGCAGAACGAGGGTACCGACTGGGCCGAATACTTCAACCGCCAGGGCATTGCCTACTGCGTGCTTACATACCGTATGCCCAAGGGCGACCGCTCGCTGCCCATGAGCGACGCGCAGAATGCCATCCGCACCGTGCGCGACAGCGCCGTGGCCTGGCGAGTGAATCCCTACGACGTGGGCATAATGGGCTTCTCTGCCGGCGGCCACTTGGCTTCCACCACGGCCACCCATGCCCCCATCGAGGCGCGCCCCGACTTCCAGATACTCTTCTATCCCGTAATCTCGATGGACGAGCGCGTGACGCATAAAGGTTCGGTTGTCAACTTCCTCGGCGACGGGCGGCGCGACGATAAGCTCGTGAAAGAGTTCTCCAACGACCGCCGCGTGCGCCGCCACCAGACGCCGCCAGCCTTCATCGTCATGGCCGGCGACGACCGTGCCGTGCCGCCGCTCACCAACGGGCTGCCTTACTACGTGGCCTTGCGCAAGGCCGGCATCCCCGCAGCCATGCACATCTATCCCTCCGGGGGCCACGGCTTCGGCTTCCGCTCCTCGTTTGCCTACCATGAGCAGATGCTCTGCGAGCTTTCTGCATGGCTGAAAAGCATCAAGGCACCTGCCGCCACGGCCCGGCGTGTGGCCTGCGTAGGCAACAGCATCACCGACGGCCATGGCATCGACATGGCCGACGTGCAGGGTTACCCGGCCCAGCTGCAAAAGATTCTGGGGGCGGGCTACTGCGTGCGCAACTTCGGAGTGAGCGGCCGCACGCTGCTCAACCACGGCGACCGCCCTTACATGAAGGAAAAAGCGTGGGCCGAGGCCAAGGCCTTCAACCCCGACATCGTTGTGATAAAGCTCGGCACCAACGACAGCAAGCCGCGCAATTGGGATAACTATGGCAAGGAGTTTGCCGCTGACCTGCAGCAGATGGTCGATGAGCTGAAGTCGCTGCCGGCCAAGCCCGCGGTCTATCTGTGCTGCCCCGTGGCCTCGGGCGATGCGCGCGGCGGGCAGGGCGACAACCAGATACGCGACTCAATCGTCGTGGCCGACATCATGCCGGCCATAAAGAAGGTGGCCAAGAAGAACAAGCTGCAGGTCATAGACCTCCATCCGCTCCTTGACCCCAAGTCTGACTCCATGCAGCGCGACGGCATACACCCTACGCCCAAGGGCGCTGCGGCCATAGCCAAGGCCGTGGCCGAAGCCATAGGCAACGGCAAGGATTGACCGGGCATGGCCCTGGCCGGGAGCGCGAGGCTTGCAGCGGCGCAGCTTTAGGCTGCCGTTGCAAGCCTCTTTTTTGTAAAATCGCGTTACCACAGCGGTCCCCTGCGCAAGGCGCTGATTCACAGTGGGTTGCCAGGGCGGCTGCGCCGTGCTGCAAAACCGGCCGTTTCACCGTGCGAAACGGGCCGCATTGCAGCCCTGAACGGCGCGTTTTGCCGCCCCGTCCGGCTTCGACCGGGGCGCAGCTTTCGGCTTGTCCTGTTTTTTCCCGTTCACGTCAGCCGGTGCGCCCTGCCTTCCTTTTGTCTCACGGCAGGTGTTTTTTGCCCCTGCCTGAGGCGTACATGGCGTTTTTTTATTAACTTTGCGGTCGGTAGTGGCCGTTGCGCCTGCCCTGTGGGCGAGCTTTCGGGCATCCTGTCCAGTGGGCATGGGCGGGCGTGCGCACGCCCGCTGCAAGGCATAATGCAGATTATCAATAACTTAAAACCAATATGAACATTAACTACAAAGGATTTTTTGCCGCCCTCTTGCTGGCGTCGGCACTGCCCTCGGGCATCTACGCGCAGCGCATACAGCAGAAGCTGGGGCGGTCGGTTGTCGCCGCGGCGCGCAACCAGGAAGTTCTCGTGTCGTGGCGCAAGCTGGCCCAGGAGCCGGAGAACAGCACCTACAACCTCTATATGCGCGCCCAAGGCTCGCAGGACTACACCAAGGTGAACACCGAACCGATAGCCACGACCAACTTCGCCACGCGCACAGCCACCATACCTTACGGCAGCGAGCTGGCCGTGACGGTGGTATCGCCCGACGGCACTGAGGGCGACAAGAGCGCGCCGTTCCTCTTCAAGCAGCAGGCATACGGCAACGTGTTCCTCGACATCGACTTCGAGACGGCAGTGCTCAACCCCAACAACTATGAGTTCAAGTACGCATGGCCCATGGACACCGACGGCGACGGAGAGAACGACGCGCTGCTCGTGGACCGCCGCTACTGCGGGCTGGCAGGCTCTGCCGACCCCGGCTGCTCGACAACGAGTCACAAGCTGCAGGCATACTCGTTCGACGGGCAGTGCCTCTGGACTGTGGACATGGGGCCAAACGTTGACATCGACGCGGGGCAAAACGACATGGTGGTGGCCTACGACATCAATTGCGACGGCCGCTGCGAGGTAATCATCAAGAGCTCCGACGGCACACGCTTCTGGGACAAGGCCGCAGGCACTTGGGGAAAATACGTAGGCGGCAGCGCCACGGCCGACACCGACGGCGACGGGATAACCGACTACACCACGCAGAAGCAGCGCAACCCGCCTTATTACATATCCATCATAGATGCGCTTACGGGCGAGGAGATCACCCACTCCGAGCTTGACTACACGGCCATCAACGACGGGACGGACGCCTACTCGCGCGACAACCGCGCCGACTATGCCGACGACAGCAACGGGCTGGAGTACGCCTTCCTGGGCGGCAAGTTCGCCATCTGCTACTTCGACGGCATACACCCGTCGCTCGCCGTGCAGTGCTACAACCGCCGCACGGACAAGGTGCACCATTACTACGTGTGCGAGTGGAAGTTCGACTGGGCCGGAGGCCGCCCGGCAAACTGGCATCACGCCAACACGTGGGCCATGGCCAACTCGGAGCCAAAGGCAGCCGAGTTCCACCAGTGCCGCGTGGCCGACGTTGACGGCGACGGCATCGACGAGCTGATGGAGGGCGGCTATGCCTACAACCCGGTAAAGGGCATGGTCATGTCGCCCGGCATAGGCCACGGCGACCGCTTCGACGTGAGCGACATCGACCCCGACCGCCCCGGCCTCGAGGTGTACGCCATACAGCAGACCAACCTGCTCGGGCAGCTCATCTATGACGCCGCGACGGGCGAACACATAAAGGAGTGGTTCCTGCCAACCATCGGCGACGTGGGCCGGGGCCGCTGCATCGACGTAGACCCGGAGCGCCGGGGCTACGAGGTGTTCTCTACCATGGGCAACCTCTATGACTGCAAGGGCAACGTAATAGCCGAAGGCGAGACCGCCTATCCCGTGGAGGCAGTGTGGTGGGATGGCGACCTGCAGCGCGAACTGATAGCCTCGCCCGGCGGCAGCGGCCGCAACACTAACGTAATAGTGTCGAAGTACGACGGGACGCGCCTCGTGCAGTTCTCCAGCGAGAGCGACTGGGCCGTGCACGCCGGCGGCGCCGTGCGCCCGGCCTTCATGGGCGACATGACCGGCGACTGGCGCGAGGAGCTGATACTCATGAAGCAGGGCGAGCAGACCAGCACCGGCATCGTCGGCTACGCCACCACCATACCTACCGATTACAGCTTCTACACCCTGCAGGAAGACCCGCACTACCGCCTCGACTGCACCACGCGCGGCTACTACCAGATGCCCTGCACGGGCTTCTACCTCGGCTCCGACATGCCTTACCCGCCGCTGCCGCCCGTCATGGTGGCCGACCTGCGCTGGCAGGGCGGCGCAGGATGGGGCGCGCAGGGCGGCGGCTTCACCTCGTTCGACCAGACCGTGGCCCTCGGCTATGCCGACGGCAAGAGCGTCATCTTCGACATCAGCGGGCAGAACACCCAGCCCATACAGCTCAGCGGGGCGCTCCGCCCGTCGGTAGTCTACGTCGTCAACCCCAAGGGGCATGACTATACGTTTGCCGGCAGCGGCACGCTGGCCGGAGAGATGGAACTGTGGAAGTCGCAGCAGGGCACGGCCACGTTCGCCTGCGACCTCGCCTTCACGGGCCGCACCGTGGTCAGCGAAGGCACGCTCTGCCTCAACGGCACCGTGGCCGGCCCGATAGAGCTGCGCGGGAAGGGTACGCTCGCAGGCACGGGTACGCTCAACGGCGACATGGCTTTCGAGGCGGCGCTCAACTACGAGGGCTGCCGCATCATGCCCGGAAGCCAGGCCGACGGCTTCGGCACGCTCACCTTCGGCAAGAGCCTTGTGCTCCCGGGCGACGTATATGTTGAGATACGCGCCGCCGAGGGGCAGTCGGCAAAGGTCATGGTCAACGGCGACCTCACGCTCGAAGGCCGCAACCACTTCACCATGGCGTTCGAGGGCGATGCCCTAGCAGCCGGGAGGTACGTGCTGGCAGAGTGTACCGGCGAGCTTGCGGCCGACCTGTCGCAGGTAGAGGTGCGCGGCCTTAGCCAGGGCTACAGCCTCGCCATCGAAGGCAAGCAGCTCGTGCTGACCGTCGATGCCACCCGCGCGCCGCAGCAGGGCGTGGCCTGGACGGGGGCCGAGAGCAACGTGTGGGATTACAAGTCTGACAACTTCGAGGTGGACGATGCCCCCACGGCGTTCGTCACCGGCGACCAGGTGGTGTTCACCGACGCCTCGGCCAACCGCAACATCGTGCTCAACGAGAGCATGGCAACATCGGGAGTGACGTTCGATTTCGACCAAGGCACATACTCGCTCACCGGCGACGGAGGCATCAGCGGCAGCGGCTCGCTCACCAAACTGGGCAGCGGCGAGCTTGTCATGGAGCTTCCTAACAGCGACTTCACAGGCCCCGTGACCATCAACGAGGGCACCGTCACCGTGACGAGCATTGCCGACGGAGGCAGCAAGAGCGCGCTCGGGGCCGCACCGGCAGCTGAGGGCAACTTCCTCATGGGCGGCGGAACGCTCAATGTGAGGGCAACCAACATGGCCACCGACCGCGTGCTGACGCTCACCGCCGACACTTCCACCATTTCGGTGGAGTCGGCCACTGGCACAATCTCGCTCAAGGGGATGGTCACCGGCGACGGGTATCTCGTGAAAGACGGCCCCGGACAGCTCAACTTTACATACGGCGGAACCAATCCCTTTGCCGGTCTCATAGTGCGCGGGGGCAAGGTAGCCACCGGCGCATGGAACGCTACGTTCGGCAAGGTAGGCTCACCCATGGTCCTCGAGGGCGGGACGGTAGACCTGCTCGACGTTAATAGCTCCAGCACGCGGCCAGTGTTCAACCACAGGGTGACCGTGGCTGAAGGCACGGAGAACACCATCATGGGAACAACGCGGGGCGCAATAAACGGCAGCTTCAGCGGGAAGGGCGTGCTGACCATCGTATCCGACGGCGTGAGAAACGACATCGGGGCCAACTTCTCGGCCTTCGAGGGAACGCTGATAGCACAGGGTGAGAACTTCCGCTTGATGGACAACGTGACCGACATGGGCATGACGCGCTTCGTGCTCGATGCCGGGGCGAAGGTAGGACACTATGAGTCAAACGGCAAGAACGCCCGCGCCGTCACCACAAAGATAGGCTCCGTGGCATCAGACGCTGACGACTGCGAGCTTGGCAACGGCTCCGACAGCTACGAGGTAGGGCGCAACAACGATGACACCACGTTCGACGGGGTGCTGAAGGCGCGCTCCGTCACAAAGTGGGGAACAGGCACTTGGACGCTGACTTCGAGCGAAAGCACGTCGAGCGTGACCGTTGCCGAAGGAACGTTGAAGCTCAGCAACACCCGGTTCAGCAGCCAAATGGAGGCTTTCTCCGCCGGTAAGGTGACTGTGAACGCCGGCGGCACGCTCGCCGGGACGGGCGGTGCGGCCACTATAGAGGTCAACAAGGGCGGGCGGATTGCCGCCGCCACCGAGACGACTTACGGCACCCTGAAGGCCACCGGCACCGTAGTGATGGGCCAGGGTAGCACCATCGAGGTGAAGGTAGGGGCCACATCGAGCGGCAGTGCGACCAACGACAAGTATAACTTTGACGGTAAACTGACCCACAACGGCGACACAATACTCGTCAAGGTGGCTCCCGGGCGCACCCTGTCGGCTGGCGACGAGATTGAAATCTTCGTCGGTGAGGGCGGCCAGGAAGGCACTTATGTCATCAAGACCGAGTGCGACGGGCGCACAATAGGGTGGGATGACTCCGGCCTGCTGAGCCGGGGCGTGCTGCGTGTAGCCTCAGTCACCGGCATGGAAGGCATCGCTGCCGACACCACGGTGGTCGATGTCTACTCGGCAGACGGCATCAAGCTGCGCGCAGGGGTGGCCCGTGAGGATGCGCTCGAGGGCCTTCCCGCAGGCGTATATGTCGTTGATGGCGTGAAGATAGTGAAGCAATGAGTTAGTTTTACGGGCGCGGAGGCGGGCTGCACAGCCTGTGTCCGCGCCCGCATTTTGTGCGTATTAAATAACAGAACATGATGTTTATGGAAAAGTTTTGCCTCCTTTTGCCTGCCGTGATGCTGGCAATGGGAGTGTCGGCGCAGAAGCCCGCCGCCGTGTATATCATGGCGGGGCAGTCTAATGCAGACGGAAGGGCGAAAGTGGAGAACCTGCCTTCTTACCTGAAAGGCGGTTACAGGCACCTCCGTTATGCCAATGTCACCTCTGCGGGCGGCGGCCGTTTCGGTGATTTCAAGTTCGGGAAACGCTTTGCTTTCTGCGATGTGACAAACCACTTCATAGACCTTGCGACCCAAGGTGACTTTTATGCCGTGAAATGCACATACGGAGGAACGGCCATCGACACCGCCGCCACCTATAAGATACTGCCGGTATGGTGTGCCGACGGGGCGTGGCTGGAGCGCAACAAGGCCTACCGCGGCGACATAAGCACGGGCAAGTCGCTCGCGAAATCGCTCACTGAAGGCTTTGTCGAGTGTGTTGACACGACCTTGGCCGGGCTGAGCCAGGGTTTCGACGTGAAGGCGATAATGTGGCACCAGGGTGAGAGCGACCGCAAGCAGGCGGCTCATTACTACAAGAACTTCAAGGACATGATAAACTATATGCGTGCCGCCATATACGCGAAGACCGGGCGCGAGAAGGACAAGACGCTGCCGTTCATCTTCGGGACGGTGTCGCACAGGAGCCGGCAGTACAGCCGCGAGGTGGAGCAGGCGCAGTTGCGGGTGGCTGCCGAGCTTCCCAATGTGTATTACATCGACATGAGCGATGCCGGGCTCCTGCCCGATGGGTTGCACTTCGACTCCGCCTGGACCGAGTATCTTGGCAAGAAGATGTACAACAAGCTGGTGGAACTGAAACTCGCAGACGGCGCGCCGGTTGAGGTGGAGAAACCCTGCGGCTCAGTGGCAGGGGCCGGGAACCGCTCTGGCGGCAAGCCGGCTGAGGCCCTGCCCGCCCGCCGCCGCGGCGAGGCTGCTGCTGGGCGGCCATAGCTGTGGCTGTGACAGAACGCGCAACGGCCTGCCTTGAGTGCCAAGGCAGGCCGTTGTCGTATGCGGCTGTGCCTCAGTGGCGTGCCGCACAGCCTGTTGAGGGTCATTTAAGGAAATCCACCGCCGACTTGTCAGGCCCGAGGTAGAATCCTGTGTGCGGCGGCTGGTTGTAAGCCACGTTCTCCGTGGCTACGCCTATGCGGTAAGGGATGTCTTCCATTAGGCAGTTTATGCGGTAGTCGGTGGGTATGGGGCTGACGTAGAGGCGCAGCTCGTTGCTGTCGGTGGTGCGCACGAGCACCTCTTCGCGCCAGTCGCCCAGTATGTCGGCGCTTAGGCAGGGGTTCGACTTGGTGCCGTTGTTGAACTGGCAGCCCTCAAACTCCTTGAGCAACTGCATCCGCCCTGTCTGCCAGTCGTACTTCGACACGCGGTTGTGGTCGAGCATTTCGCGCAGCAGGTCGCCGTCCCACCACACTGCCGAGTTCGTGGGCAGGCGCATCCCCCGCACGTACAGCGCGGTGTTGTCCTGCTCTTTCAGTTGCGCGTCGGCCTTGGCCTCGTCGTTGCTTGGCTTTGGCGAAACCACTTCGCCCTTTATGTTGCGTATGCCGTGGCTGTCGCTGCTCCACATTTCCAGGCCCGGGTTGGTCGGGTCTATGTCGGCTGCCATGCAGCGGCCTACGTCAATGTGGCTCTTTATCTGGAATATCACCTTGCCTGTGGCGGCGTCGCGCAGGTCGGAGCCGTCGCGGCGGTTCTCGTGGCAGTCCCATACCTGGAGCTTGTCGCTTGTCGGGTCGAACACGGTCAGGTGCATTGCGTCGCCGTGACCCATACCCGTGTTGTAGAGCCCCGTGCCGTCGTGGTCGACGGCCATCGAGCCGTAGAGAATCTCGTCGCACCCGTCGGCATCCACGTCAGCCACGCGCAGGTTGTGGTTTCCCTGCCCGGCGTAGTCGCTCCAGCGCCCGTCGTTGGTGTCGAACGTCCAGCGGTTGGTCAGTTTCTTTCCGTCCCAGTCCCACGCTGCGAGCACGGTGCGCGTGTAGTATCCGCGGCAGAAGAGCGCCGAGGCCCGCTTCCCGTCGAAATATCCGAGGGCTGCCAGGTAGCGTTCGGAGCGGTTGCCGTTGTCGTCGCCCCATTCCCTCACGTCGCCTCTCTCCGGTATGTAAGGCTGCGTGTCCATGGCTGCGCCGGTCAGACCGTTGAACACGGTGATGTATTCAGGCCCCCGGAGTATGCGTCCGTCGTAGCGGCCGGTGTTGCCGCTGCGTCCGCGCCTGCCGCCCCACAGGCGGCGCATCTCCTCGCGGGTGGGCTTGCGCCCCTCGCGGCGCATCTGCTCGATCTTGCGGCGCATTTCTTCCCTGTCGGCCTGCTCCTGCTTCACGGCCTCGCGGTTCTTCTCGAAGTTGGCCTTGGCCTCGGCTATGCCCTCGCGCCAGTCGGCGTCGGGGTCGCCTATGGCGCGGCCAGTGCCGTCGATGGTGCCGTCGGCGGTCTTCACCATCAGCTCTGCGCGCCCGTCACCGTCGAAGTCGTAGACGATGAACGGCACGTAGTGCGCGCCGCTTCGTATGTTCCTGCCCATGTCGATGCGCCACAGGCGGGTGCCGTCGAGGCGGTAGCAGTCGAAGAGCGTGTTGCCGGTGAAGCCCGGGTGCGAGTTGTCGCGCTCGTTCGACGGGCTCCACTTCAGTATTATTTCGTATTGCCCGTCGCCGTCAACGTCGCCCACGCTCGCGTCGTTGGCCGAGTAGGTATAGTCGCGCCCGTCGGGCGTGGTGCCGCCTTCGGGCTTCTGGAGCTTTATGGGCAGGTAGCCCGCAGGCGCGTCGGCCCGCAGCGTGAAGCTGCCGTCGCGCCCGCCGCCGCGTATCTCGTATGTGGCGTCGGTGGCGAGCGGCTTGTCGTCCACGAAGAACGTGCCTCCCTCGGTCAGCGGCGCGTCGTTGAGTTTCACCCCGTTGCGGTATACGTCGAAAGGCTCTCCTTTCTTGTCGGACATCAGCGTGCGCCAGCTCACCACTACATGGCCGGCGTCTTGTCTCAGGGCAACCACGCCGCGGTCGAGCCGCTCGCGCTGTATGTTGTCCATGTCGTAGCGTGGCTGCGCAAAGGCTGATGCGCACATGGCTGCCGCCACGACGGTGGTGATGATGTGTTTCATCGTTGCTTGGTTTTAAAGAAGTTTTTGTTGTTGAATGTTCAAGTTGTCATACTTGTGACGGTTGGTGGGCATGAAAGTTTAATCCGTAGGTATGATTATTCTGCCTTTGAGCCTCCGGGTGATGATGGCTGTAAAATAAAAGTGCCGGAAAAACGCCACGGCAATCTTGCCGAAACAGGAGCTGAGGGCGGCTCGGCCTTGGTTGGCTGCGGGGGAAAACGGGCTTGCAGGGCCGCATTTACGGCGCGGAAACGCCAAACCGGCCGTTTGGCAGGCCCGAACCGGCCGTATTGCATCGCGAAACGAACTGTTTTGCTCTGCCCGGAAGCCCGTTTTGCAGGCCGGGATATGCCTCCCGGCGGCTTCGGGTGGCTGCCGTGAGAAGGCGTTTTGATGCGTCTTGGGTCGTAATGTGCAGCAAGTCAGGGTGTTATGTTCGTTTCCCGAGAATCGCGAATTTGCCGCCCGGCGTGCAGGTAGCCGCCGCGACGCGATTCTCAAGAGGCCATTGGTAAACATTTTTCAGCAACTCTTGCGCTCTTGCCAGCTGCCTGCGCTGCCCCCGGCTGGCGGCAGTGTGCAGCCGTTCGGCACCATCGGCGCATCATCCGGCGGGCAAATGCTTTGCCGTTTCGCCGCATTTTAGTATATTTGTAGCCGTTTTAACGATATAGTGAATGAAGGAATTTGTAATATCCGAGGCCAAGGCGGAGACCGCCGTGCTCGTTGGCTTGGTGACCAAGGGGCAAGACGAGGCCAAGACTGAGGAGTACCTCGACGAGCTTGAGTTCCTCGCCGACACGGCGGGAGCCGTCACCGTGAAGCGGTTCACGCAGAAGGTGGAAGGCCCAAGCTCCGTAACCTATGTGGGCAGCGGCAAGCTCGCCGAGATACGCAAGTACATAGAAGACGAGGCCGAGGCCGAGCGCGAGGTGGGGATGGTCATCTTCGACGATGAGCTTACGGCCAAGCAGATACGCAACATAGAGAAAGAACTGAAGGTGAAGATACTCGACCGCACCTCGCTCATACTCGACATCTTTGCCATGAGGGCCAAGACCGCCGAGGCAAAGACGCAGGTGGAGCTGGCCCAGCACCGCTACATGCTGCCCCGCCTGCAACGCCTGTGGACCCACCTCGAACGCCAGGGAGGCGGCTCTGGGTCGGGTGGAGGCAAGGGAAGCGTAGGCCTGCGCGGCCCGGGCGAGACGCAGCTCGAGATGGACCGCCGCATAATATTGCAGCGCATCACCCTGCTCAAGCAGCGGCTCGTGGAGATAGAGAAGCAGAAAGCCACCCAGCGCAAGAACCGCGGGCGGCTCATCCGCGTGGCGCTCGTGGGCTACACCAATGTGGGCAAGTCTACGCTGATGAACCTGCTGGCCAAGAGCGACGTATTCGCCGAGAACAAACTCTTCGCCACGCTGGACACCACGGTGCGCAAGATGGTCATCGATAACCTGCCGTTCCTGCTGGCCGACACCGTAGGCTTCATCCGCAAGCTGCCCACCGACCTCGTGGACTCGTTCAAGTCTACGCTCGACGAGGTGCGCGAAGCCGACCTGTTGCTCCACGTAGTGGACATATCCCACCCCGATTTCGAGGAGCAAATAACCGTGGTGGAGAACACATTGAAGGACCTCGGATGCGCCGAGAAGCCCTCGATGATCGTGTTCAACAAGATAGACAACTACACATGGGTTGACAAGGAGCCCGACGACCTCACCCCGCCTACGCGCGAGAACGTGACGCTCGACGAGCTGCGGCGTACATGGATGGCCAAGCTCGGCGACGACTGCATCTTCATCTCAGCCCGCGAGCGGCAGAACATCGACGAGCTGCGCGACGCGATGTACCGCCGGGTGCGCGAGCTTCACGTGCAGAAATACCCGTACAACGACTTCCTGTACGACGACTACGAGCCATGAACGTGCAACATCAGTTTGGCGCGCGGCGCGCGCCAAACTCTGCCGGGCATGGGCGTGTGGCGGAGCGGCCTGCTGGTCTTTGCGCTTTTCTTTGTATAACGGCGTAGCCTGCCGCCGCCCACCGCGCAGCACCCATTGATTCAGAATTCGACACACCAAATTTAAAACTCCTATGCGTTCGCTTACAGTAGACGAGATAGAGGCCCTTGAGCGCCAGGGATGCACCGCCGATGACTGGACGCGCATCGCCGTGGCCGAGGATTTCGCCCCGGTGCATATTCGCGATGTGGCCTTCAGCGGCGACGTGAGCCTCGGGCTGTTCGACAAGATGATAGAAGTGGGCGAGGGATTTGCCCGCCACTCGGGCATACGCCGCGCCGTGCTGCGCGACGTTGCCGTGGGCGACAACTGCCTGATTGAGAACATCGGCTGCCACATCTGCCGCTACGTGATAGGCGACGAGTGCTATATCGCCAACGTCGGCCTGATGTCTTGCACCGAGGATGCGTCCTTCGGCGAGGGCAACGCCGTCTCCGTGCTCAACGAGGCCGGGCCGGGCAACGTACTCATCCACGCCGCCCTTACGCCGCAGCTGGCAGCCTTCATGGTGGGCCACGCCGCAGACAAGGCCGTTTGGGGGCGGATGCAGTCCATGGTGGCGGCCGACGTGGCGTCGCGGGCCGAGCCGTTCGGCACCGTGGGTTACGGCGCGAAGATAGTCAACACGCGCGAAATAGTGAACACGCGTGTCGGCGACGAGTGCGAGATAAGCGGCGCGTCGCGCCTCTCAGACTGCACCTTGGCAAGCTCGCCCGAGGCTCCCGTGTTCGTGGGCTGCGGCGTTGAGTGCGAGAACACGGTCGTGCAGGCAGGCTCGTCGGTGGTAAGCGGAGCCCGGCTCTATAACTGCCTGGTGGGCGAAGCCTGCCATGTGGGCCGCGGGTTCACGGCGGAGAGCAGCCTCTTCTTTGCCAATTCATATATGGACAACGGCGAGGCTTGCGCCGCGTTTTGCGGCCCGTTCAGCGTCAGCCACCACAAGTCAACGCTGCTGATAGGCTGCTCCTGCTCGTTCTACAACGCCGGGTCGGCCACCAATTTCAGCAATCATGCGTATAAGCTCGGGCCTGTCCATTACGGGACGCTGGCGCGCGGGGCCAAGACAGGCAGCGGTTCGCACTTGCTGTTGCCTGCCCGCGTGGGTGCGTTCTCGGTGTGCCTGGGCAAGGTGGAGAACCATCCCGACACGCGGCGGCTGCCGTTCTCATATGTAATAGGTTCCGCTGGGGCCACTTATGTAGTGCCGGGGCGCAACCTGGTGACCGTGGGTACGGCGCGCGACGTGGCCAAGTGGCCGCGCCGCGACAAGCGTCCTGTGGCTGGGCGGCAGGCCATCATCAACTTCGACTGGCTGTCGCCTGAGGTCGCCTCGGCCGTGGCTGAGGGGCGCAGGCTGCTTTGTTTGCTGCGCGCCGAGCAAGGAGAGGACGCCGCTTCGTACAGCATCGACGGCTGCATCATAAAGAACCGCTGGCTCACGCGGGGCGTGGCTCTCTACGAAATGGCACTGCGCCTTTACTTGGGCAGGGCCGTGAGGGGCCATTACTGCGAGCTTCCTGAAAGCTCGGCAGGCACGGGCGAGTGGGCAGACTTGGCCGGCCTGGTGGCCCCCATGACCGAGGTTGAGCAGCTGGCCGATGACATCCGCGCTGGCGCAGTGGCCGACCTGCAGGCCGTGGCCGGCCGCTTTGAGGCCATGGGTGCCGCATACGAGGATTTCAAGTGGAACTTTACGTACAGGCTTGCGCTTGATTTCTATGGGCTTGACACCCTCACCGGCGAGGACATGGAGCGCATACAGGCCGACTATGAGGCTGCGCTGGCCGAGTGGAAGGCTGCCGTGCGCCATGACGCCGAGCGCGAGTTTTCGCTCGGCGACGTTGACGAGGCCATGCTCTCTGCCTTTCTCGAAAAACTTGAAGAGGAAGAATAGGGGCTTAGGACGGCAAGTGACTTGCCGGATTAAATGAGGAGTTGGCGGGAGTTACGAGGAGTTAGCAGGAGTTAGAGGAAGTATGCGTTCTGGCTGATGAAACAGTCTGTCCAAAAAACATTTGTCCTCTAACTCCTGCTAACTCCTCGTAACTACCGCTAACTCCTTGTGGTTTCTACTCCTTCACCTCCACGCGGTGTGTGGGAGCCTGCTCCTTGTTGCGGCGGTTGACCACGGTCACCACGGCTTGGGCGAAGTTTATGAACGCAAGGCCGGTGGCCGTCTCCGACGAGCAGGCGGCAGGCTCGCCTGCGTCGCCGCTCTCGCAGATGCTTTGCACGAGCGGTATCTGTGCCAGCAGTGGCACCTCCATCTCCTTGGCAAGTTCCTTGCAACCTTCGCGGCCGAAGATGTAGTACTTGTTTCCGGGCAGTTCGGCGGGCGTGAACCATGCCATGTTCTCCACCAGGCCGAGTATCGGCACGTTCACCTTGTCGTTCCTGTACATGTCAATCCCCTTGCGTGCGTCGGCCAGGGCCACCTTCTGCGGTGTGCTTACGATGATGGCGCCGGTGATGGCGAGCGTCTGCAGCAGTGTGAGGTGGATGTCGCTCGTTCCCGGCGGGGTGTCGAGTATGAAGTAGTCGAGGTCGCCCCAGTCAGCGTCGGCTATCAGTTGCTTTAGCGCGTTAGACGCCATGCCTCCGCGCCAGAGCGTGGCCGTGTCGGGGTTGACGAAGAATCCGATGCTGAGCAGCTTCACCCCGTACTTCTCTATCGGCTCTATGAGCTGGCGGCCGTCTTTTTCCACGGCGTAGGGGCGTGCGTCCTCGACGTGGAACATCTTTGGTACCGACGGGCCGAAGATGTCGGTGTCGAGCAGGCCCACCTTGTAACCGAGGCGCGCCAGGGCTATGGCCAGGTTGGCGGCCACGGTGCTCTTGCCCACGCCTCCCTTGCCCGAGCTTACGGCTATGATGTTTTTCACCTGCGGCAGCAGCTTGTCGGGCTCGGGGCGAGGCTTCGACTTGAACTCCGTCGATATGCTTACCTCGACGTCATTGCCCACGTGGTAGTGGATGGCGGCTTCGGCTGCCTTGACCGTCGACTTTAGGAAGGGGTCGGTGTCGCGCGGGAATATGAGTGAGAACGATACTTTCATGCCGTCTATGCGCAGGTTGTCGGCCACCATCTCGCTCTCTACAAGGTTCTTCTTCGTGCCGGCGTAGGTCACCGTTGCCAGCGCGTCGAGTATGAGTTTCGGATAAAGAGTCATGTCGTTTTGTTATGTTTGATATGTGTAGTCATAGCAAATATTGTGCCGAACGGGCCTCGCTTGCTTCTCATTTTGTTCTCATTTGCTTCTCGTTTTGTTCTCGTTTGCTTCTCAAAAAGTTCGCAAGGGCTTCCGGCATGGTTCTCCGGGCCATGGGTGTGGCTGCCCTTGGCGCGGGGCAGGCGGCGGGGCAGGCGGCGGTCGGGTGCGGCCCGGCTTTGCCTGCATAGGTAACAAATAGTTACAAAGTGTGCATTGCGGCTGCCTCTTGGCTGTATCGCGATGCAATACGGGCTGTCTTGGCTTGCAAGACGGCCTATTTTGCATAATGAAACGTGCCGAATCGCAGTCGGATTCGGCACGCAGCGCAACACGCTGTCACTCAGCGCGTTGCCCGGTATGATGAAAACGGTGAAAATTTTTGCGCCTTTCGGCCCCGTGCCTGCCCCGTGCGGCATTAAGATGCGGCATCCCGCCTGCCCCCGGCGCGGCCTTCGGCCTTGGCCTTCTGGTCGCAGTAGCGGCGGCACTGGTCACAGATGTTGTAGCCGAGCATTGCCCCGAGTATGAAGTCTTTCTCGGGCGACAGTTCATAGAGCGGGCAGTTGACGAGGTGCTTTATTGCCTCTATGCACTCACCCTTGCCGAAGAAGAGGTTGACGCTGTTGCGCCCGGCGGGCTGGATGAAGAAGGGTATGCCCTGGCGGGTGAGCCTGCGCACGGCGAACGCCTCGTACTTGCGGTTCATCGTGTGGAGCACCATCTGCCTTACGCCTTTCTTCAGTTCGTAGACATGATTGAGGAACACCTTCAGTTCCACGGGGTTTATCGTCGTAGTTTCCATTGGCATTGCTTTGTTTGCGGCCCCTGTTTGCGGCGGCCGGTTTGTCGTGTCGCTTTCTGCCTGCAAAGATAGGCGTTGGGCGGCAGCCGTGCAATACCTAAAAATGGTGAAAATGCGGGCCTGCGCCCTGCGGTTGGGCGCAGGGTTTGGGCAATGGCGTGAAAAAAGCCGGAGGGGGATGCCCCCTTCCGGCTGTCATTTGCTTGTCTCAAGGCTGCTGCGCTTGGTGCGCTTGAAGCTGCGGTAGTCGTCGAGCGGTATCTCCACGTCGGGCTCTTCGAGAGCGCCCCCGTGCGGCAGGCGGTACTTCATGTAGCGTATGTTGAGGCCCCGCTCAATCCATTGCGCCTCGTAGTAGGTCTGTATGGAGAGTATTTTGCGCGTCTCGTCGTCAATCCCGTCGGTGTGGTACAGGTCTTCCGTGCGGAAGAGCAGCGGCAGGCGGTTGCGCTCTACCATGCAGGTGGTGTAGGTGAAGAGGAAGTTGGAGTCGGTCTTCAGGTGGACCAGCCCCCCGTCGGCGAGGAAGCGGCGGTAGCGTTCCATGAAGAACGTGCTGGTGAGCCGCTTGCGCGGGTTCTTCATCTGCGGGTCGCTGAACGTGAGCCATATCTCCTGCACTTCGCCCGGGGCGAAGAATCGGTCGATTATCTCGATGTTGGTGCGCAGGAAGGCGGCGTTCTTCAGCCCCTCCTCCAGTGCCTGCTTGGCCCCGGTGTGCATCCGCGCTCCCTTTATGTCTACGCCGATGAAGTTCACCTCGGGGTAGAGCTTGGCCAGGCCAACGGTGTATTCGCCCTTGCCGCAGCCCAGTTCGAGCACTATGGGGTTCTGGTTGCAGAAGCAGTCATCGCGCCAGCGCCCCCTCATGGCAAACTCGCTGTCTTTCAAGGCGGAGTAGGGGAACTGGTAGACGTTGCAGAACGTCTCCATCTCGGCGAACTTCTGTAGTTTTCCTTTGCTCATTGTCGTTGTGGTTTGGGGTAAGCAAGAAGCCGCCCGTCGTCGTTTGCCTCCATGTTGCGCGCAGTGTGGTGGCAAGGATGTGGCGGGCGTCTGCTGTGGATGTGATGTCTGTTTGTCTTTGGCCGTCACTTGTAAGGCCGCAGCCGGGTATTGGCATACGTCGGCTGCGGCCTTGTGGTTGTGTAGTGGCTGTCGGCGGGCTTACTCGGCTGAAGCCAGCGGTGCTGCCTGCGTGTAAGTGCGGCTGCCCAGTTCCTTGTCGAGCATGTAGAGCCCGTAGCCGTTGTCCTTTATCATCTTGAGGTTGTCGATGATGTTCTGGGCTGTCTCCTCTTCCTCCACCTGCTCGTCGATGAACCACTTCAGCGCGCTCTGCGTGGCGTAGTCGTTCTCGGCTGTGGTCAGCGCGAACAGGTCGTTGATGAGCTGTGTCACCTTCTGCTCGTGGGCCAGCGTGCTCTCGAACACGTCGATGATTGACTTCCATTCCGTGGGAACGGCGTCTATCTGGGCGAGCGTCACCCTGCCGCCGCGCTGTATCACGTAGTTGAACAGTATCTTCGCGTGGTCCTGCTCCTCCTGGAACTGCACCTCAAACCACTTTCCCATGCCGGGGTTGCCGTTGGAGTGGCAGTAAGCGCCCATGGAGAGATACAGGTAGGCCGACCAAAGCTCGGCGTTTATCTGCGCGTTCAGCGCTTCTTCAATCTTCTTGTTAAGCATAATGGTATCTGTTTTTATGTGAGTTGTTGTCTTGTTGTGTCGCGGCCGCGTCACTCTATCACCACCGTCGTCCAGCCGTGCTTGTCTTCCTCGGTGCCGTACTGTATGCCGCGCAGGTGGTTGTAGAGCTTGGTGGATATCGGCCCCGGCTTCCCGTCCTTGCTGAAGGTGTATCGCTTGCCGGTGTCAAGGTCGTCGATGTATGATATGGGGGATATCACGGCAGCCGTGCCGCAGGCCCCGGCCTCCTCGAACGTCTCAAGCTCCTCCTCGGGTATGTGCCTGCGCTCCACCGTCATGCCGAAGTCTTCGGCCAGCTGCATGAGGCTCTTGTTGGTGATGCTGGGCAGTATGCTGGTCGACTTGGGCGTGACGTATGTGTTGTTCTTTATCCCGAAGAAGTTTGCCGCGCCGCACTCGTCCATGTATTTCTTCTCTTTAGCGTCGAGGTAGAACTCGCAGGCGTAGCCCTTCTCGTGGGCTATGTGGTTCGCCTTCATCGATGCGGCGTAGTTGCCGCCCACCTTGTAGCATCCCGTTCCGAGCGGGGCGGCGCGGTCGTAGTCGCGTATGATGACGTAGGGGTTGGTGGCGAAGCCCCCCTTGAAGTAGGGGCCTACGGGCGTTACGAATATGAGGAACAGGTATTCTGATGCGGGGTGGACTCCCACCTGGGCCGTCATGCCCACTAGGAGCGGGCGTATGTAGAGCGTGGCACCGCTCTCGTAGGTCGGTATGTACTCCTGGTTGAGGCGCACAACCTTCTTCACCATCTCCTCGAACAGTTCCGTCGGCACTTCGGGCATCATTATCCCGCGGCACGTAGACTGCAGCCTTGCGGCGTTTTCGTCCATGCGGAACACGCGCACCTTGCCGTCGGGGCAGCGGTAAGCCTTCAGTCCCTCGAAGGCTTCCTGCCCGTAGTGCAGGCACGTTGCGGCCATGTGCATGTTTATATACTCGTCGGAGCAGATCTCAATCTCGCCCCATTGCCCGTTACGATAGTAGCAGCGGACGTTGTAGTCGGTCGGCTTGTAGCCGAAGGACAGGTTGCCCCAGTCGATGTTCTTCATATCGTGACTTGTTTTTGTGATGTAATCCTTGCCTCAGCTTGCACCGTAATCCGGTGCGGCCGGGCTTTGGCAGTGCTGCAGGCTGCCGCGCCCTGTAAGCAGAGGCAAAGGTAAGCAAATTCTTGTATGGTAGCAACTAAAAGGTGGCAAAAATCGTTTGTGCTGTAATATTTTTGCCTCGTGGGGCATCTTTTTTGTGCCTTGAAGCGCCAAAAGGATGCCTGCGGGGCATCCTTTTGGCGCTGAGTGCAGCGTTGCTTGTTGCGCCTGGGGGCGCCCGCCTGGCCGCCGTGGCGCCCTGCAATGCTTAATCCGTGTACGCGTCGGGCTGTGTCATGCTTCCGCCTCGCTGTCGCTGAGTATCTCCTTTATCTCCTCGTCGGCCTTGGTGAGCTTGGCCTTGCACATCTTTATCAGCTGCTGTGCTCGGCGGAGCTGTTCGCCCAGCGAGTCGATGTCGGGCTCGTCGTTCTCCATGCGTGCCACGATGCGCTCCAGTTCGCGCATGGCCTCTTCGTATTTCATGCTGTTTGTCATTTTACGGTCGATTTTATTATGCCTTTGTCAAGCCTGGTTTCTATCTCGTCGCCGCTTCTGAGCGATGCGGCGTCGCGCACGGCGCGCCCATGGCTGAGCGTTATGCTGTAGCCGCGCCGCAGCAGCAGGGCGGGGTCGAGGGCCTTGGCGCGTTGCTCAAGCAGCTCTACGGCGTGGCGGGCCTTGGCTACCAGGCGCGCGGCTGCTGGCGCCATGCCTTGTGCCATGATGTCGATGCGGTGGCTTTGCCTGTCAACATGCTGCCTGGCGGCGGCTTTCAGGCGTTCTGAGAAAATGCTTATGCGGGCCTCATGGCGTGTTTTCGCAATGGTGAAAAGTGCCGGTATGCGCCCCGACAGGGCCGCCATGCGCCGGCTCTCGCGGCCTATCGTGGCGGTGACGGAGCGCGTTATGCGCTCCCTGCAGTTTTCTATGCGCTCCTCAACGGCCACGAGGCGGCTCACGAGCAGTGCCGCTGCGGCGGTCGGGGTCTTCACGCTTGTATGCGAAATCATGTCGAGCACCGACTCGTCGCGGTCGTGGCCGATGCCTGTTATGACCGGGAGCGGGAAGTTGGCGACGTTCTCCGCCAGCGCGAGGGTGTCGAAACCGGACATGTCACTCGTAGCCCCGCCGCCGCGGATGATTACCGCGCAGTCGAAAGAGTCGGCCTCGTCGTTGATCCGGTTGAGCGCGGCGATGATGCTTTGCTCCACCTGCTCGCCTTGCATCACGGCCGGGAAGAGGCGTGTGGTGAACCTGTAGCCGTGGCCGTTGTCGGCCAGCTGGTTGCAGAAGTCGCCGTAGCCGGCGGCCGTCTCGCTCGATATCACTGCGATGCGCTGCGTGAACAGCGGCAGCTCCAGTTCCTTGTTGAGGTCGAAAACGCCCTCTTCCTTCAGTCGGCGGATGATTTCCTGGCGCTTGCGGGCCATGTCGCCTATGGTGTAAGTGGGGTCGATGTCGGTTACGATCCATGAGAATCCGTAAGCCTCGTGGAACTGTGCGTACACCTGCAGCAGCACTTTCATGCCCGGGTGGAGCGTCTGCCCGGTGGTGTTTTCGAAGTAAGGGCGCAGCAAAGCCCACGTCTGCCGCCAGCATTTTGCCGATGCCCGTGCCGTGGGTGTGTTGCTGCCGGGGGCTTTCTCTACCAGTTCCATGTAGCAATGCCCGCGCGATTCGCGTGCTTCCGACAGCTCGGCTTCCACCCAATACTCATCCCTCAGCGCGCCCTCTACGGCAGAGCGCACCATGTTGTTAAGCTCGAAGAGAGTCATTGCGGCCTTGTGTTCCATCGTGTTGCTTGCGGGTTGGTGTTGTTTCCGGGCGGTTGCCGGGCAAAAAGAAAGCGGGCATCATGCTGAAGAACAACACAATGCCCGACTGTTGTTGCGGAGGCAGGATTCGAACATGCGACCTCCAGGTTATGAGCCTGGCGAGCTACCAACTGCTCCACTCCGCGATGTCATTTCTGTTTTGCGAGTGCAAAGGTACAAACTTTTCCGTTCCCATGCAAGCATTCGCTTTATTTTTAGTGTTTATTTACACTTTGGCCTGCGTTTTAGAGCCTGTGGCAGGCCATCATGGCCTTTACACATATTTTATTTATGGTAGTTTGCGGATTGCCGTGGCATTGCCTCATGGTGCCGGGAGCGTGCTTGCAGATGCAAGCGGCCCGCTTTTTCTCGGCTTTTTATTTGCTCAACTGAAATTTAATTTATACTTTTGCACACGTCAAACTCAATGTGCAAGCCGTTGAACATTAATCATGGAGGATTGTAGCGTATGTCGATATTGAAGACAAGGCAGAAACTTGTGGACATAGCCCGTCAGCTCTTTGCCAAGAACGGCATTGACGGCACCACCATGAACGATATAGCCGTGGCTTCCGGCAAGGGCAGGCGCACGCTTTACACTTACTTCAAGAGCAAGGAAGACGTTTACTACGCCGTGATTGAGTCGGAACTGGAGCGCCTTTCTGACAAGCTGGACGAGGTCGCGGCCAAGAAGATAAGCCCCCAGGACAAAATCATAGAGCTTATTTACACCCACCTGAGCATGATAAAGGAGACAGTCGTGCGCAATGGCAACCTGCGCGCCGAGTTCTTCCGCAACATATGGATGGTTGAGAAGGTGCGCAAGAAGTTTGACGAGGACGAGATAGAGCTGTTCCGCAAGGTCTATGCCGACGGCAAGGCCGACGGCGAGTTCGACATAGACAACATAGACCTCGTGGCCGACATCACCCACTACTGCATCAAGGGGCTTGAGGTGCCATACATATACGGGCGCCTGGGGCAC
The DNA here is from genome assembly GCA_944320235.1 of uncultured Prevotella sp. Lineage (GTDB taxonomy): Bacteria > Bacteroidota > Bacteroidia > Bacteroidales > Bacteroidaceae > Prevotella. The sequence continues at coordinate 164,668 of CALUGQ010000001.1, read as the reverse complement.
GGCATGACCGAGGAGACGAGCCGCCCCCTGGTGGCCAAGGTGGTCTACGGCGCGCTGGGCAAGCGGCTGATAAAGTGACGGCTGCCGCGCACTGCATGGCAATGACAAACAAGTAACACTATTTTTAACATACAGACATCATGGGATTACTCACAGGTAAGACGGCCCTGATAACCGGGGCCGCGCGCGGCATTGGCAAGGCCATCGCGCTCAAGTTCGCCGAAGAAGGCGCTAACATCGCATTCACAGACCTCGTAATCGACGAGAACGGCAAGGCCACCGAGGCCGAGATAGCCGCCAAGGGCGTAAAGGCTAAGGGATACGCCAGCAACGCCGCCGACTTCGCCCAGACGGAAGAGGTGGTGAAGCAGGTGAAGGAGGAGTTCGGCTCGATCGACATCCTCGTGAACAACGCCGGGATAACCAAGGACGGCCTCATGCTCCGCATGACCGAGGCCCAGTGGGATGCCGTCATCGCTGTCAACCTGAAGAGCGCGTTCAACTTCATCCACGCCTGCGTGCCGGTGATGATGCGCCAGCGCAAAGGCTCCATCATCAACATGGCTTCGGTGGTGGGCGTCCACGGCAACGCAGGGCAGGCTAACTACGCCGCCTCCAAGGCAGGCCTCATAGCCCTTGCCAAGAGCATCGGGCAGGAGATGGGCCCCAAGGGCATACGCGCCAACGCCATCGCCCCGGGCTTCATCGACACGGCCATGACGCAGGCACTGCCCGACGACATACGCAAGGAGTGGATAAGCAAGATTCCGTTGCGCCGCGGCGGCACTGTGGAAGACATCGCCGACTGCGCCACCTTCCTCGCTTCTGACATGTCGAGCTACATATCCGGCCAGGTCATCCAGGTTGACGGCGGAATGAACATGTAGTTCAAGCCACCGATTCACAATCCGCAATCACTGACAGGCTGCGACGCCACGCATGGGCGTCGCAGCCTCGCCGCAGTCTGCTGCGGCGGGGGTGCGGGTCGTGAATCATCTTTTTCCAGGGCATTGTGCCATTAATTGCGATTCAACACAAGTGCAGGTACTTTACGAAGACAACCATATAATCATCGTCAGCAAGGCGCCCGGAGAGATAGTGCAGGGCGACAAAACCGGCGACCGCACGCTGGCCGACGATGTCAAGGCTTACATCAAGGAGCGCTACGCCAAGCCCGGCAACGTGTTCCTCGGCGTGGCCCACAGGCTCGACCGCCCAGTGGCGGGAGTGGTGGTGCTGGCGCGCACGTCGAAAGCCTTGGCGCGGCTTAACGAGATGTTCCGCAAGGGCGATGTGCACAAGACCTACTGGGCCATAGTGCGCGACGAGCCGCCCGCGCCCGAGGCCACGCTCGAGCACTGGCTCGTGCGCAACGAGCGGCAGAACAAGAGCTACGCCTACCCGCGCGAGGTGCCGGGGGCCAAGCGGGCCGTGCTGCGCTACCGCGTGATAGGCCGCGGCGAGAACTACCGCCTGCTCGAAGTGGCGCTCCTCACGGGCCGCCACCACCAGATACGCTGCCAGCTTGCCGCCATGGGATGCCCCATCAAGGGCGACCTTAAGTATGGCGCGCCGCGCAGCAACCCCGACGGAAGTATCTCGCTGCTGGCTCGCCGAGTGGAGTTTGTCCACCCCGTGAGCCGCGAGCGCGTGGCCGTCGAGGCTCCGCTGCCTGCCGACAGGCTGTGGCGCGAGCTTGCCGCTGCGGCGGGCGAGGCGGTGCTTTAGCCACTGCTCGATGCTCGCAGCTGTGTGGCAAGGCAGAAATATCATTACAAACAGTTGCGTGAGAATCGCGCATTTGCATCCGGCCGGCGTGGCAGAGGCAAATGCGCGATTCTCGTTTCATTTCGTGTAAACGGCTGACTTTTAGTTGTTTGCACGTATCTCTTGCTGTATCTTGGCTGCGATTGCTTTTGTGTCGTTGTTTAAATGTGGCTGTTCGCAGGCTTGCGCGGCTTTGTCAAAGCTTGCGGAACATACCGTTCAGGCTTGCTGAACAGCCCGTTTTAAACGGCAAAACGTGGCGTTCCGCATTGCGACGGGGTGCGTTTGGCCCGGTGCAACCAGCTTTCCAGCGTTTTCCTGCCGTCTCCGTTTCTGTTTCGTTCGGTGCAGGCGGTGCTGTTTTCCAGGAAATATCACGACACAGAGCGGACTGCGCCGGGCCATGCATTGTGCTCCGTTGCGTTGCTTCGGCAGTTTCCGGATGCCCGCTTTGTTCCGTTTTGCCCGCCTGTCAATCAAATTTTCCTCCCGATGCGGCCCGCTTTCAATATTTTTCCTTATCTTTGCCTATGCCAATCGCAGCCAGGCGCGTATGCCCAAGCCCTTTCAGTGGCGGCAAGGGGCGTGCTTGTGGCTGCCAGCGCATAGTTTGTTAAGTGTTGTAGAGATGAAGAAGACCCTGCTGTGGATACTCGGCATACTGCTTGCCCCCGTCGTCCTGTTTGTTGTGCTGGCGGCCCTGCTCTACGTTCCGCCCGTGCAGAACTGGGCGGTGCAGCAGGTTGTGAAGGCCGCCTCTGGGGCCACGGGCATGGACATCAGCGTAGGCCGCGTGTCGCTCGTGTTCCCGCTCGACCTCGGCATATACGGTTTCCGCGTGACGCAGCCCAGCGACTCGCTGCCCGGGCGGCGCGACACGATAGCCGACGTGGGGCGGCTTGTGGTCGACGTTGGCCTGGGCCAGCTGCTGCACAGCAAGGTCACGGTGGATGCCCTTGAGCTTGAAGACGCCCGGCTGAACACCGCCGGCCTCGTGGCGACGGCCCGCATCAGGGGCAGCATAGGCCGGCTGAGCCTCAGCAGCCGCGGCATCGACCTCGCGGCGGGCGTGGCCGAGGTGGGCAGCGCCAGCCTCAGCGACGCCAGCGTGAGCATAGAGCTGTGCGACACCGTGACCCCGCCCGACACGGCCTCGGCCACCGTGCCGTGGAAGATATACGTCGGCCGCCTCGACATCGTGCGCACCGCCATAGCCCTCAGCACGCCGGGCGACACCATCGGCGTGCGGGCCGGCATAGACAGGCTCACGGGCCGCCGCGCCGTGGTTGACCTTGAGCGCGGCCGCTACACCGTGGCCGCCGTGGAGTGGGCCGGGGGCAGCGCCTCTTACGACAACAACTACGCCCCGCGCACCTCAGGGCTCGACCCCAACCACATAGCCCTCAGCGGCATAGAGATAGGCATCGACTCCGTTGTGTACGAAGCCCCGCTGACGCGGCTCAACCTCAGGTACTGCCGCATGGAGGAGAAGAGCGGTCTCAAGCTGGCCGACCTCTCTGGGCAGGTGAGCATGGACTCGGTGAGGCTCAGCCTGCCTGCGCTCACGCTGCGCACGCCCGACTCCGACTTGCGCGCCCAGGCCGCCATGGACTTCAGCGTCATGGACGAACGCAACCCCGGCCGGCTGGAGCTGCGCCTGCTGGCCAACATCGGTAAGCAAGACGTGATGCGCTTCGCCGGGGAGTTGCCAGCGCAGTTCGTGCGCTCCTATCCCAACCGCCCGGTAAGCCTGCGCGCCACGCTCAGCGGCACCGTGCGCCAGCTCGACATAACCGGCGTCGATGTCAGTCTGCCAACGGCATTCCGCCTGTCGGCCACGGGCTCGGCCGCCAATGTCACCTCGCCCGAGAGGCTGAAGGCCGACATCCGCCTGCGCGGGCGCACCGAGAACCTAGGCTTCGTCACGGCCCTCGCCGGGCCACAGCCCTCGTTCCGCATACCCGGGGGCATGGCTCTCGAGGGACGGGTGGGGGCCGACGGCAGTGCTTACACAGCCGCGCTGACCCTCCGTGAGGGCCGCGGCAGCGTGAAGCTCGACGGCCGCCTGGACACAGACACCGAGGCTTACCGCGCGACGCTGGACGTGGCCGGGCTCGACGTGGCGCACTTCCTGCCCGGCGACTCGCTCTTTACCGTGACGTGCCGGGCCGAGGCCGAAGGGCGCGGATTCGACTTCCTCGCCCCCTCATGCCGCCTGCAGGCCACGGCGGCGGTCGACACGCTCGTCTACGGCTCGCTGGGCGTGGGCCGGGTCGAGGCCGATGCCACCCTTGCCGGGGGCAAGGGCCACGTGAGCCTGACCGGCACTGGCGAGCTGTTTGAGGGCAGCCTCGACGTGCATGCGTTGCTCAGCCGCGCCAAGGTGCGGACCACCGTCGTGGCCGACCTGCGCAACGCCGACCTCTACCGTCTGCACCTGGCGGACAACCCGCTCTCTACCGGCCTCTGCGCCCACCTCGACTTCGCCTCCGACATGAAGCAGTCGCACTCGCTGAAAGGCTCCGTGGGCGACATACGCATAGAGAGCGGCAAGATGGCATTCCACCCTACTGACATCAGCATGGACATATCCACCAGCCCCGACACAACATGGGCAATGGTGAGCAGCGGCAGCCTCGACCTGCAGCTGGCCGCCCGAGGCGGCTACGAGGCCATGCTGGCGCAGGTGGACAGGCTCATGGCCGAGGCCGAGAGGCAGCGCGAGGAGAAGATAATCGACCAAAGCCGCCTCAGCAGGCTGCTCCCGCACCTCAGGCTGAGGCTCGTAAGCGGCGACGGAAACCCGTTCGCGAATTTCCTGAAGACCAAGGGAGTCATCTTCGACGACCTCTTGCTCAGTCTCAACTCGTCGCCGGAGCGGGGCCTCAACGGCAATATGCACCTCTATTCGCTCATGGTAGACAGCACGATGATTGACACCGTGCGCTTCTTCATGGTGCAAGATTCGGTCTCGCGGGTGCGCTTCGTCGGCAAGGTGGCCAACAGGAAAGACAACCCGCAGCTCGCCTTCACCACGCTCTTCAACGGCTTCTACTACGAAACCGAGGCAGGGCTTGACGCCAGGTTCTACGATGCAGCCGACAGCCTCGGCGCATACATCGGGGCAAGGGCGGAGATGCGCGACAGCGGAATCAACGTGAGCCTGATGCCCGAAAAGCCGATACTCGGCTACAAGGCGTTCAACCTCAACAAGGACAACTACATCTTCATGGGCCGCGACAAGAGGGTCAGCGCGCGTGTGGACCTCATAGCCGACGACTATACGGGCGTGAAGATATACTCGGCCGACGAAAACAAGGACGCGCTGCAGGACATAACGGTCAGCCTGAACAAGTTCGACCTCGACAAGATAACCGCTGTCATGCCCTTCGTGCCGCGCCTCGGAGGGCTGCTCTTCGGCGACTTCCACGTCATACAGGACAAGAAAGAGCGGCTCACCGTCATGTCCGACCTGTCGGTCAGCGACTTCTCGTTTGAGCAAAGCTACATCGGCAACATCAGCAGCGAGTTCGCTTACATGATGCGCGACTCCGCCTCGCATTTCGTCGGGGCGCGCATCAACCACGACGACAACGAGGTGGGGCTGCTGCGGGGCAAGTACACCGGCGAGGACGGAGGCACCCTTGACGCCACGCTCGACATGAACCGCCTGCCGCTCGCGCTGGTCAACGGCTTCATACCCGACCGCCTGATGGCTCTCTCGGGCTATGCCGACGGTAAGCTCACCGTGAGCGGGGCCGTATCCGCGCCCAAGATAGACGGCGAGGTGCGACTTGACTCGTCGTACATCACCAGCGTTCCCTACGGCCTCCGCCTGCGAATGGACAACGACCCGGTGCGCATCGTGGGCAGCAACCTGCTCTTCGAGAACTTCACCCTTTACTCGCACAACGACAGCCCGCTCAACATCAATGGCAGCGTAGACTTCTCCGACCCTGCAAGGATGGCGCTCGAACTGCAGATGAGGGCGCAGAACTACCAGCTGATCAACGCGAAGAAGAGGCCGCGCTCGGTGGCCTATGGCAAGGGATTCGTCAACTTCACGGGCCGCATCGGCGGGACGCTCGACCGGCTGAGCATGCGCGGGCGGCTCGACGTGCTCGGAACGACCGACCTGACATACGTCCTCACCGACTCGCCCCTAAGCTCTGACGACCGGTTGAGCGAGATTGTGACCTTCACTGACTTCCGCGACACGACCACGGTCGTAAAGAGCAGCGCGCCGCAACTGGGCGGGCTGGACATGGAACTGATGCTCAACATCGAGCAAGGCGCGCGAATCATGTGCGCGCTGAACGCCGACCAGTCGAACTACATCAACCTCGAGGGGGGCGGAGAGCTGCGCCTCGTATACAGCGACATGGACAATTTCCAGCTCTACGGGCGCTATACGCTCAACGAGGGTGAGATGAAATACGCACTGCCAATAATCCCGCTGAAGACATTCCACATACAACAGGGAAGCTACATCGAGTTCGCCGGCAACGTGATGAACCCCCGATTGAACATCACGGCCACCGAACAGGTGAAGGCCAACGTGGCCAATGAGTCGGGAAGCAGCCGCACCGTGCTCTTCGACTGCGGCGTGAAGGTAACCAAGACTCTGCAAGACATGGGCCTGGAGTTCACCGTCGACGCCCCCGAGGACCTGACGCTGAAGAACGAGCTGGCCGCCATGAGCGTGGAGCAGCGGGGGAAAGTGGCAGTGACCATGCTCACCACGGGCATGTACCTGGCCGACGGCAACACGGGAGGCTTCTCGATGAACAACGCGCTCAACTCCTTCCTGCAGAGCGAGATAAACAATATCACCAACAGCGCTATGAAGTCCATCGACATGAGCGTGGGCATTGACCAAAACTCCGACGCCGCCGGCAACACCAGTACTGACTATTCCTTCCAGTTCGCAAAGCGCTTCTGGAACAACCGTTTCAGCTTCATCATCGGCGGCAAGGTGTCTTCAGGCAACGACAACACGGCCACCGGCACGCAGAACGAGGCCTTCATAGACAACGTTTCGCTCGAGTACAGGCTTGACCAGTCGGCGCAGCGCTACGTGCGACTGTTCTACAACAAGAACGCCGACGACCTGCTTGAGGGAGAGATAACGCAATATGGCGCCGGTTTCGTATGGAGGAAGAAGATGCAGAGCCTCGGCGAGCTGTTCGACTTCCGCACGAAGAAGCGCAAGCAACGCGACGAGGCGGCAAACGATTCGACAAAGACAGATGAGAAAGACGACTGACATACTGCTCCTGCTTGCGGCCATCGTGGCCTTGGCGGCGTGCTCCACGACGAGCAACCTGCCTGAAGGCGAGATGCTCTACACGGGCATGAAGAAGACCGAATATGCCGTGGCGGACTCTGACCTGAACTTCGCCGGCGTCAAGGACGAGGTGGAGGCGGCCCTGGCCTGCAAGCCCAACGGCGCGCTGCTGGGCAGCCCGTACTACCGCTCGCCGCTCCAGCTGAAGCTCGCGGTGTACAACAAGTACGCCAAGGCCGACTCGAAGTTCGGGCGGTGGATGCGCACCAAGTTCGGCACGCCGCCCGTGCTGCTCAGCTACGTCGCCCCCGAGACGCGTGCCCTCGTGGCCAAGAACCTGCTGAGGGCCAATGGATACTTCGACGCTGAGGTGGGCTACGGCGTCATTCCGCAGAAGAACCCGCTGAAGGCAAAGATAAGCTACATCGTCACCCCGGGCAGGCTGTACACCATCGATACCGTGAAGTACGTAGGCTACCCGGCGTTTGCCGACAGCCTCATCCACGCCACGCTCGCCGAGAGCGGCCTGAAGCCGGGCCGCCCGTTCACCACCGCCGCCCTGGATGCCGAGCGCACGAGGCTGGCCGCGCTCTTCCGCAACAACGGCTACTACTTCTACAGCGCAGGCTACTCGGTGTTCGTGGCCGACTCCGTGTCGAACCCCGGGCGCGTGGAGGTGCACGTGCAGCCCGCCGAGGGCGTACCCGATGCCGCCAAGCGCAAGTGGTACCTGGGCAAGCTGCGCGTAAACCTGCGCCGCGACATGAGGGAGCAGCTCACCGACTCGTTCGTGCACCGCTACCTTTCGATATACTTTGCGGGGCGGAGCGTGGGCAAGAAGATTCCCATCAGGCCCGGGGCGGTGCTGCGCGACGTCAAGCTCAGGCCTGGGCAGCTGTACAGCCAGGATGCCTACCTGGAGTCGGCAAACAACGTGAACAGCCTCGGCATGTTCAGCCTGGCCGACTTCTCGTTCGCCCCGCGCGACACTTCGGCCACATGCGACACGCTCGACATGACGCTCAACTGTGTGCTCGACAAGCCATACGACGGCTCCATAGAGGCCAACTACTCGCTGAAGAGCAACGACCGCACGGGCCCCGGCCTCGTGTTCGGGCTCACCAAGCGCAACGCTTTCCGCGGGGCAGAGAAGCTGGAGATAAACCTCAAGGGCTCGTATGAGTGGCAGACGGGCAAGAAGGTGGACGGCAACAGCTCTACCATCAACTCATACGAGTATGGCGCCGACGTGTCGATAGAGTACCCGAGGCTCGAAACGCCGTTCAAGCTCTTCCGCCGCCACCGCTTCGCCTCCACGCCCTCCACGCTCTTCTCGCTCTCGGGCAACGTGCTCAACCGCGCCGACTACTTCAAGATGTTCACCGTCACGGGCGCGGTGACATACAAGTTCCAGACGTCGCCGAACTCGCTGCACGAGTTCAGCCCCTTCCTGCTAGACTACACCATGCTCAGCCGCACCACGGCCGCCTTCGACTCCATCATGGACGCCAACCCTGCCATATACGTCTCGATGCGCAACCAGTTCGTGCCGAAGATAAAGTACACCTACACTTACACCAGCCCTGCCGGCACGCGCAACCCCCTGGCCTGGGAACTGAGCCTCACCGAGGCCGGCAACATCGTGTCGCTGGGATACATGGCGGCCGGCAAGAGGTTCAACGCCAAGGAGAAAGACCTCTTCGGCAACCCCTTCGCGCAGTTCCTCAAGGTTAACACCTCGCTGCGAAAGACGTGGGCGCTGGGCCAGAAGTCGCAGCTCGTGGGCCACGTGGCGGCCGGCGTGCTGTGGGCTTACGGCAACTCCTCGCGCGGCCCTTACAGCGAGCAGTTCTACGTTGGCGGCGCAAACAGCATCAGGGCCTTCACCATACGCAGCATAGGGCCGGGAAAGTATGTGGCCCCGTCGTCCACTTACTCCTACCTCGACCAGACGGGCGACATCAAGCTGGAGATGAACCTGGAGTACCGTTTCAACCTCTTCGGCAGCCTCTACGGAGCGCTCTTCCTCGACGCGGGCAACATCTGGCTCATGGAGAAAGACGAGAACCGCCCCGACGCCGAGTTCCGCTTCGACACATTCTGGCGGCAGCTGGCCCTGGGCACGGGCCTCGGACTGCGTTACGACCTCGACTTCTTCGTGCTTAGGCTCGACCTCGGGGTGGCGCTCCACGTGCCTTACGACACGGCGAAGAGCGGATTCTACAACATACCGAAGTTCTCCGACGGGCTAGGCCTCCACTTCGCCATAGGCTACCCGTTCTGACGGGTGCGCGGCCATGGCCGCCTGTCACCGGCTTGTAAAGATTCATTGCCGGAAAACAGCCCCGCCGAGCCGTGCAAAATAGAGTGGGCAAGGGCGCATGGCTGCTTCAGCGGAGCCTCTGTGGGCCGCTCGGAAACCAATACGGGCTGCGTAGCAGTGCCAAACGGCCTGCATCATGGTGTCAAACGGCCTGCATCGCAGTGCCAGGCAGGCCGTTTCAGGATGCCGTGCGGCCTCTTTCACATGCCTGTGAAAGGCTGCTTACGGCGCGAATTGCAGGCTGTCACAACCTTTTCAGGCCAGTTCGCAATGAAGGATTGCTGACGTCCCGATGTAAGTAGCACAGGGTGAGGCACTTGCGCTGCCCGTGGCGAGCTTCGCCCATTTGTGGGCTGCAGCGAGGCAAGGCGCAAATGCGCCATCCACGCGAGGCTGTTTGTAAAAAAGTTTTGCCGCCCGGCCGCCGCCGCTGCCCCCTCGTGCCGTGGCGTCGGCGCGAGGGGGCGGCAGGGCCTGGGTGAATAGGCTCTCCGCTATGGCTAAATAATGTTAAGTGCAGTTAGGCATTGCCGTGCTTTCGGCTATATTTGTTACTTTTGCAAGGACAATGAGGCAAGATGAAAAAACTATAAATAACCGCAAACACAACAGATTATGAAACCAACATTGTTGCTCCTGGCTGCCGGCATGGGCAGCCGCTACGGCGGGCTGAAGCAGCTCGACGGCCTCGGCCCCAACGGCGAGACAATCATGGACTACTCCATCTACGATGCCATCAAGGCCGGCTTCGGCAAGATAGTGTTCGTGATACGCAAGGACTTCGAGCAAGACTTCCGCGAGAAAATTCTCTCCAAGTATGAGGGCCACGTGCCAGCCGAGCTGTGCTTCCAGAGCCTCGACGCGCTGCCCGAGGGCTTCAGCTGCCCCGAGGGCCGCGTGAAACCGTGGGGAACCAACCATGCAGTGCTCATGGCAAAGGACGTTATAAAGGAGCCTTTCTGCGTAATCAACTGCGACGACTTCTACAACCGCGACGCGTTCATGGTCATCGGCAAGTTCCTCGCCGACCTGCCCGAGGGCAGCAAGAACGCATACGCCATGGTGGGATTCCGCGTTGGCAACACCCTCTCGGAGAACGGCAGCGTGGCCCGCGGCATCTGCTCGAAGGACGGCGAGGGCAACCTGACCACCGTCGTGGAGCGCACGGAGATAATGCGCGTAGACGGCCCCATCTGCTACAAGGACGAAGAGGGCGCGTGGGTGCCTGTCGATGACAACACGCCAGTGTCGATGAACATGTGGGGCTTCACGCCCGACTATTTCGAGCACAGCGAGGCATACTTCAAGGAGTTTCTCGCCGACCCGAAGAACATGGCCAACCCCAAGGCCGAGTTCTTCATCCCGCTCATGGTCAACAAGCTCATAGGCGAGCGCACGGCCACGGTCAAGGTGCTCGACACCACGAGCAAGTGGTTCGGCGTCACCTACGCAGCCGACCGCCAAGGAGTGGTAGACAGGATACAGGGCCTGGTCGACGAGGGCGTGTACCCCTGCAAGCTCTTCTGATACATACCCCATTCAGCCCGACTGAAGTGCCCTGCCCGCGGTGTGGCCATCTTGCCGCAGCCCCAGGCAGAGCACTTCAGTTGTCTTTATGCGGCTTTTGCCATTGCAAAACCTGCACAAAGGCGTACAAGTGTGCATACAATTAAAAATAATTAGCAATAATCTTGGGCCGTAAAAGGAAAAAGTGTTACCTTTGCGCCCGATTTGGTTCCGGGGCAGAGTCCTCCTGCCACGGATTAAAAGGGAATTGGGTGGAACTCCCGGACAGTCCCGCTGCTGTGAAGCTCCGCTTACGTTCTGAAACCCGCCAGGGGCCACTGGCCTTCTCATGTGCGAAGGCTGGGAAGGCATCAGAAACAGGAGTCAGTCAGAATACCTGCCAATCGGTCGATGCAGTTGCCGCCCGTGGGATGGCGCAACGCGTATATATATAAAGTATTAAGGATGATAAGAAAGGTTTTAGTTGCCAACCGTGGCGAGATAGCAGTGCGGGTCATGCGCTCGTGCCGCGAGATGGGATTGCGCACGGTGGCCGTTTTCTCCGAGGCCGACCGCGCCTCGCGCCATGTCATGTATGCCGACGAGGCTTATTGCATAGGCCCGGCAGAGTCGCATGAGAGTTACCTTAACATCGACAGGATAATCGCCGTGGCAAGGCAGTGTGGCGCCGACGCCATCCACCCGGGCTACGGCTTCCTGTCAGAGAACGCCGACTTCGTGCGCCGTTGCGAGGCCGAGGGCATAGTGTTCATAGGCCCCACGGCCGAGACCATGGAGGAGATGGGCGACAAGATAGCCGCGCGCAAGCGCATGATGGCCGCCGGCGTACCCGTGGTGCCCGGAACCACTGAGCCGCTGGGCAGTGCCGAGGAGGCGCTGCGCATCTGCCGCGAAATCGGTTACCCCGTCATGCTCAAGGCATCTATGGGCGGAGGCGGCAAGGGAATGCGCCTCATACACTGCGACGAGGAAGTGAAGGAGGCCTACGACGCCGCCCGCTCGGAGTCGCTCTCGTCGTTCGGCGACGACACGGTGTACCTTGAGAAGTTCGTCGAGGAGCCCCACCACATCGAGTTCCAGATACTCGGCGACTCGTTCGGCAACGTCGTGCACCTCTTCGACCGCGAGTGCTCCGTGCAGCGGCGCAACCAGAAGATAGTGGAAGAGAGCCCGTCGCCGTTCCTCACGCCCGAGCTGCGGCGCGAAATGGGCGAGAAGGCCGTCGCCGCGGCCAAGGCCGTAGGCTACCGCGGCACAGGGACCATAGAGTTCCTGGTCGACAAGTACCGCCACTTCTACTTTCTCGAGATGAACACACGCCTGCAGGTGGAGCATCCCATCACCGAAGAGGTGATGGGCGTAGACCTCGTCAAGGAGCAGATACGCGTGGCCGGAGGCGAGAAGCTCCGCTTCAAGCAGGAAGAACTGTTCCAGCGCGGCCACGCAATCGAGTGCCGCATCTGCGCCGAAGACACCGAGAACGGCTTCATGCCATGCCCGGGCGTCATCAGGCAGCTCATCGAACCAAACGGCATAGGCGTCAGGATAGACAGCTATGTGTACGAAGGCTACGAGATACCCATATACTATGACCCGATGATAGGCAAGCTGATAGTGTGGGCAGTCACCCGCCAGTACGCCATAGAGCGCATGAGGCGCGTGCTCTACGAGTTCAAGATAACCGGCCTGAAGACCAACATCAGCTACCTCAGGCGCATAATGTACGCCCCGGCCTTTGTCAAGGGAGAGTACGACACATCGTTCCTCGAGAAGTATTCGCGTTCGCTCCAGCGCCAGAACGGCGACAACGAGGAGATGGAGAACATGGCCATGATAGCCGCCTACGTGGACTACCTGTTCAACCTCGACGAGAACAAGCCCGTGCGCACGGCCGACCAGCGGCCCATCAGCCGCTGGCGTGAGTTCGGCCTGCAGAAAGGCGTGCTGCGCATCTGACGTGAAAGCAACGCGCGGCTGCCGGGCGCGGCTGCGCAAATGAATGTAACGAAACACATTAAAGACATGGAAATACATATAGGCGACCGCGTCGCCGACGTGACGCTGGTCAGCAAGGAGGGCAACAAGGTAGTGCTCACCATCGACGGGAAGCCGGTCGAGGTCGACGTGATGATGGCGGAGAATGGCAGCTGCTCCATCCTGCACAACGGAAACTCGTACAACGCGGAACTGATACGTGGCGAGGGAGGCAAGAGCTACGACGTGAATATGTTCTACCGCTCGTACCATGTGGACGTGGTAGACACCCAGGCGAAGTACCTCCACCTGCATAAGACGCAGGGAGAGCGCCAGCAAGACAAGATCGTGGCGCCCATGCCGGGCAAGGTGGTGGCCATACCCGTGAGCGTGGGCGACCGCCTCAAGGCTGGCGACATAGCCATTGTGCTCGAAGCAATGAAGATGCAGAGCAACTACAAGGTGACGGCCGACTGCACCGTCAAGGCCATACTCGTGGCCGAGGGCGACTCCGTGCAGGACAACCAGGCATTGATTGAATTGGACTTAAGCAACGAAGAATGAACAGAGAAAACGTATACGCCCGGTTTGAGGAACTGGACAGGCAGGCCAACCTTGGCGGTGGGCTTGACAAGATAGAGCGGCAGCACGCCTCGGGGCGCATGACCGCCCGCGAGAGGATTGACGCACTGCTCGACAAGGGCACCTTCTGCGAGATAGACAAGCTCGTGAACCACCGTTGCACGCGCTTCGGCATGGACAAGAAGCAGATTCCCGGCGACGGCGTGGTGTGCGGATATGGCAAGGTAGACGGGCGCATGGTGTTCGTCTATGCCTACGACTTCACGGTGCACGGAGGCTCGCTCAGCGAGACCAACGCGGCCAAGATCGTGAAGGTGCAGCAGCTTGCGCTCAAGACCGGCGCTCCCATAATAGGGCTCAACGACTCCGGCGGCGCGCGCATACAGGAGGGCGTGAGCAGCCTGGCGGGCTTCGCCTCGATATTCTACCAGAACACGATGGCCTCGGGAGTGATACCGCAGCTCACTGCCATCCTCGGCCCGTGTGCCGGCGGTGCGTGCTATTCGCCGGCGCTTACCGACTTCATCTTCATGGTAGAGGAGAAGAGCCACATGTTCATCACCGGCCCCGACGTGGTGAAAGCCGTGACCAACGAGGAGGTGGACAAGGAGACCCTGGGCGGCGCATACACCCACGGCAGCAAGAGCGGCGTGGCCCATTTCATGTACTCCACGGAGGAAGAGACGCTCATCCAGATGCGCGAGCTGCTCAGCTTCCTGCCTGCCAACAACATGGAGGACGCGCCCGTGCTGCCTTGCAGCGACGATGTGGGCCGCCTGGTGGAGCCGTTGCAGACCGTGGTGCCTGAGGACCCCAACCAGCCTTACGACATCAAGGACGTGATCGTGCCGGTGGTAGACGACAATTACTTCTTCGAGGTGATGCCCCACTTTGCGAAGAACGTCGTCATAGGCTTCGCCCGGCTGGGCGGCCAGACCGTGGGTATAGTGGCTAACCAGCCAGCCTTCCTCGCCGGGGTGCTCGACATCGACGCTTCCGACAAGGCCGCGCGCTTCATACGCTTCTGCGACTGCTTCAACATACCGCTCGTGACGATAGAGGACGTGCCGGGATTTCTGCCCGGCACGGTGCAGGAGCACGGCGGCATAATACGCCACGGGGCAAAGATAGTGTATGCCTACGCCGAGGCTACCGTGCCAAAGGTGACCCTCATCACGCGCAAGGCTTACGGCGGCGCCTACATAGTCATGTCGAGCAAGAACACCGGCGCCGACATCTGCATGGCCTGGCCGCAGGCCGAGATTGCCGTCATGGGAGCCTCGGGGGCCGTGAACATCCTCTACCGCAAGGCTTCGGCAGAGGAGAAGGAGGCCGCAGCCAAGGCTTACGAGGAGGAGTTCTCCAACCCGTACCGCACGGCCGAGCGCGGGCTCATCGACGAGGTCATCATGCCGCGCGACACGCGCCGCAAGCTGATATGCGCCCTTGAGATGTGCCGCAACAAGAACCAGAGCAACCCGCCCAAGAAGCACGGCAACATGCCGCTGTGAGGGTGGCCTGCCGGAATGAACCCTGTTGAGTCCGCCGCGATGCCCATGGAGGTGTCGCGGCGGACTTCTTGTTTTGTGGCCATGCCGCCGTGGCATGGCCGTTTTTGTCAATTTGTTTCGCCATCCGTCCCCTCCGTGCAACCTGCTGGCTGCCAGGGGGTTGCGCCATGTGCCGGCCTGCCCGGCCAAACTGGCCGTTTTGCACCACAGAACGGCCTCCTCCGCCATGCCAGACGGCCCGTCTTGCGGGGCAATCCTGCCCGCGAGGCACGGCGGCACGCCCTTTGTCGGCATTTTTCTTGTGTGTCCGCCCTCCCGTGCTGACTCCGCGGCAGCGGCGCTGCGGCAGATTTCCCGTCGGCCATGGCGTTTTTCGCCGATAATGTGTTACCTTTGCAGCCGCTATGCTTAATGACCTGTTATCGCCTGCCGAGTGCAGTGCGCTGCGCTCCCTCATCGACGGGGCGCGGAATATAGTGATATGTTGCCACGTAAACCCCGACGGCGATGCCATAGGCTCAAGCCTCGGCTGGGCCGACTACCTGCGCTCGCAGGGCAAGGACCCCGTGGTGATAGTCCCCGACCAGTACCCCGACTTCCTGCAGTGGCTGCCCGGCACGGAGAAGATAGTGCGCTACGACAAGCGCAAGGCCGAGGCCGACAGCCTGTTAGCCGGGGCCGACCTCGTGTTCTGCCTCGATTTCAACCAGCCTTCGCGCACCGATGCCATGGCCGACGCCCTGGTCGGCTCGCCCGGCGCGAAGGTGATGTTCGACCACCACCTCGACCCCGCGATGCCGGGCTGCGCCCTCATCGTGTCGCACACGGAGATGTGCTCCACGAGCGAGGTGGTGTTCCGCGTCGTGTGGCAGCTCGGCGGCTTCCCGCAGGCGGGCCGCGGCTTTGCCGCCCCGGTGTACTGCGGCATGATGACCGACACGGGCGGCTTCACCTACAACAGCACCCGCCCGGAGGTTTACTTCATAATAAGCCAGTTGCTGACCAAGGGCATAGACAAGGACAGGATTTACCGCAACGTGTACAACAACTACAGCGAGAACCGCATGAGGCTCGTGGGCTACGTGCTTTACCGCAAGCTCGTGGTCGACAAGCCGCGCCACGCCTCGTTCTTCACCCTCACCAAGCGCGACCTGCTCGACTTCCACTTCATAAAGGGCGATGCCGAGGGCCTGGTGAACATACCCCTGCAGATAAAGGGCATGAAGCTCTCAATCTCGCTGCGCGAAGACCGCGACCGCGACCGCCTCGTGTGGGTGAGCCTGCGCTCCGTCGACGACTTCCCATGCAACAAGATGGCCGAGCTGTTCTTCAACGGCGGAGGCCACCTCAACGCCTCCGGCGGGCGGCTCCACTGCACCATCGACGAGGCGGTAGAGACCGCCAGGCGCGCCATAGCCCACTTCGAGCCCATGTTAAAGTAGCCTAACAACGCCATTGGTTGCGAAGATTTTAGTATCTTTGCGGCTGATATTTTCCCTAACACACGGCGGTGCAGCCCTCGCCGCGGCCATTGCCGCAGCGCGCGGCGCAAGCCCGCCCGCATAAAAGGCAGAAACTACAATGAAGAAAACAATCAGCGCGCTGCTGGCGGCGTTCGCCATGGTGGCCTTCACGGCCTGCGACGACTATGAGACTTACGGCGAAAAGAAAGAGAAAGAGCAAGACGCAATCAGCGCATTCATCTCCAGCGAGGGGATAAGGGTAATCAGCGAAGACCAGTTCCACGCCCAGGGCGACTCCACCAGCGTCGAGAAGAACGAGTACGTCTACCTCGACAACAGCGGCGTCTATATGCAGATAGAGCGCAAGGGCTGCGGCTCGGAGCTTGAGGAAGACCGCCAGGTCAACGTGCTCTGCCGCTACATAGAGTTCAACATACTCGACAATGCCATCCAGACGCGCAACGACTACGACGCGCGCTCATACGACAAGATGACCGTAGTGCGCGACGGCGCCACATACACCGCCCGCTTCGTCAGCGGCACCATGTACTCTACCTACGGCTCTTCGGTGCCATCGGGCTGGCTCGTGCCCTTCCCCTACATCAAGATTGGGCGGCAAAACGCCGAAGGCAGCGAGATAGCCAAGGTCAGCCTCATCGTTCCCCACTCGCAAGGGCAGACATATGCCTCGACGAACGTCTACCCGTGCCACTACGTCATAACCTACCAAAGAGAGAGATAAATGACACTCATAAAGTCAATTTCAGGCATACGCGGCACCATAGGCGGCCGCACGGGCGACACGCTCAACCCGCTCGACATCGTTAAGTTTACCACGGCATACGCCATGTTCATCCGCCGCGGGTGCAGCAAGCCCCGGGGCAAGGTGGTGGTAGGCCGTGATGCCCGCATCTCGGGCGACATGGTGCGCAGCGTAGTCTGCGGCACGCTCGTCGGCATGGGCTTCGACGTGGTGGACATAGGGCTGGCCACGACGCCCACGACAGAGCTCGCCGTGCGCATGAGCGGGGCCGACGGCGGCATAATCATAACCGCGAGCCACAACCCGAGGCACTGGAACGCGCTCAAGTTGCTCAACAGTGAGGGCGAGTTCCTGACCAAGGAAGACGGCAACGCCGTGCTCGCCATGGCCGAGGCCGAGGACTTCTGCTATGCCGACGTGGACCACCTGGGGCGCTATTCGCAAGACTTGTCGTTTGCCGAGCGCCACATCGACGCCGTGCTCGCGTTGCGGCTGGTAGACGTCGACGCCGTGCGCAAGGCCGGGTTCAAGGTCTGCGTGGATGCCATCAACAGCGTTGGGGGCGCCGTGCTGCCGCGCCTGCTCAGCCGCCTCGGGGTGGAGTGCCGCCTGCTCAACGGCGAGCCGACGGGCGACTTCGCCCACAACCCGGAGCCGCTCGAAAAGAATCTCGGCGGCATCATGGCCGAGATGCGCTCCGGCGGCTACGACCTTGGCATCGTCGTTGACCCCGACGTGGACCGCCTTGCCTTCATCTGCGAGGACGGACGTATGTTCGGCGAGGAGTATACGCTCGTGAGCGTGGCCGACTATGTGCTCAGCCACACGCCGGGCAACACCGTCAGCAACCTCAGTTCCACACGCGCCTTGCGCGACGTCACGCTCCGCCACGGGGGCAAGTATGCCGCAGCGGCCGTTGGCGAGGTGAACGTCGTGGCCAAGATGAAGCAGACTGGGGCTGTGATAGGCGGCGAGGGCAACGGCGGGGTCATCTATCCCGAGTGCCACTATGGCCGCGACGCCTTGGTGGGCATAGCCCTCTTCCTGTCAGCCCTGGCGCGCAAGGGCTGCACTGCGAGCCAGTTGCGCGCCACGCTCCCCGACTATTCGATAGCCAAGAACCGCCTCGACCTTGCGCCAGGCACCGATGTCGACGCAATGCTCCGGCGTGTAAAGGAGCTTTACAAGGACGCTGAGGTGAATGACACCGATGGGGTGAAGATTGATTTCCCCGACAAGTGGGTACACCTGCGCAAGTCTAACACCGAGCCGATAGTCCGCATTTACAGCGAGGCCCACACCATTGAGGAGGCAGAGGACATAGCCAGGCAGGTGATGGAAGCGGCGTTGGGAAGCTGACTGCTGAAAAATTTTGGACTGTAAATCAAAAGAATAAGCCTTGCAAGGAGACGGGAGCGCCGGCCATTCACCATGAATGCCATTTTGCCGCGCTCCCTTCTCCTTTCCCATTGCTACTGAACCATGCTCATACTCTTCATCAACGGCAGCCCCAAGCGTGGCGGAAACATAGCCACAATGCTCAACGCAATGCGCGAGGAGGCCACAAGCCGAGGCGCAGAAGTGGAGTGGGTAGACGTGGCCGGCCTGCGCGTCGAGCCGTGCCGGGGCTGCATGGCGTGCCGCACGGCCGGCGAATGCGCGTTGCCCCACGACGATGCTCAGCGCACCATCGGCCTGCTTCGCCGCGCCGACGCACTGGTAGTGGGAGCGCCGTGCTATTGGGGCAACATCCCGGGGCAGCTCAAGGTGCTCTTCGACCGCATGGTCTACGCCATGATGGGCGAAAGCAGCAGGGGCCTTCCGCGCCCGCTCCACAAAGGCAAGCGGGCCATCATCGTCACAGCCTGCACCACGCCGTGGCCATTCAACGTGCTCTTCGGCCAGTCGGCAGGAGCGGTACGCGCCCTGCGCGAAATCCTCCGCTACAGCGGCTTCCGCATGGCAGGCACTGTGCAGCGGGGCGGCACCAAGGCCCGGCCCCGACTCACGGCCGCTGAATTGCAGCGTTGCCGCAGGCTCGTAGGGCGGCTTTGACACACACGCCGCACCAAGTGCGCTGGCGGATGACGGGCATTTTGTGGCACTGCAGGTGAGGGCCAAGGCTTGAGGGCGGCATTGATTTTGTAAAAATACGCTACCGCTTTGGCTTAGTTCCCGTATGTGTCGCCAACCCATTGAAACCCAGCAAGTTGGCCATATGCCTCGCCTTGCGTTGCAAAACGGGCTCCCACGTGTTGCGAAACGGCCTCCCCGCCAATGCCGAACGGCCGCCGTTGCTGCGTAAAACGGCCTGCCGTGCCATGCAGCACGTGCCTTTGTAATGAAAATTCAGCCCCGCGCCTTTGCACGTATGGCCGCCTGCGGCTGGCAGGCGTTGCCGTGTGCCGATGCTCCCTCGCATCGTACATTGTTGAATATGAGTTAAATAAAGTCGCGAAAAACGCAGTAATACGGAAAAATGTTATAACTTTGCAGTCGTAGTGTGCGCCATGCCCACTATCCGGCAGGCACATGCTGCTTTCGGCTTTTAGCCGCCGGCAACAGGAAAGGACATTAAACGAACAAATATCTATATGGCAACTACACCTGAATTCAAGTATGCCCCGATGTTCCAGACGGGCAAAGACGAGACAGAATACTACCTCCTGAGCAAGGAAGGCGTGTCGCTGGGCGAGTTTGAGGGCAAGCCCATCCTCAAGGTTGCGCCCGAGGCGCTCACCATGCTGGCCAACCAGGCCTTCCGCGACGTAAACTTCCTGCTGCGCCGCTCGCACAACGAGCAGGTGGCAAAGATACTCACAGACCCCGAGGCCAGCGACAACGACAAGTACGTGGCGCTGACTTTCCTGCGCAACGCAGAGGTGGCGTGCAAAGGCAAGCTGCCTTTCTGCCAGGACACCGGCACGGCCATCATCCACGGAGAGAAAGGCCAGCAGGTGTGGACGGGCTTCTGCGACGAGGAAGCACTGTCGCGCGGAGTCTACAAGACGTACACCGAGGAGAACCTGCGCTACTCGCAGAACGCCCCGCTCACCATGTATGAGGAGGTGAACACGCGCTGCAACCTGCCCGCACAGATTGACCTGGAGTGCGCCGAAGGCATGGAGTACCGCTTCCTCTGCGTGGTCAAGGGCGGCGGCTCGGCCAACAAGACATACTTCTACCAGGAGACAAAGGCCCGCATACAGAACCCCGGGACACTCGTGCCGTTCCTCGTCGAGAAAATGAAGACCCTCGGCACGGCAGCCTGCCCGCCTTACCACATAGCCTTCGTCATAGGCGGCACGTCGGCAGAGAAGAACCTCCTCACCGTGAAGCTGGCCTCCACGCACTACTATGACAACCTGCCCACCACGGGCGACGAGACGGGCCGCGCCTTCCGCGACGTTGAACTGGAGAAGCAACTGCTCGACGAGGCACACCGAATCGGCCTCGGGGCGCAGTTCGGAGGCAAGTACTTCGCCCACGACATACGCGTCATCCGCCTGCCGCGCCACGGCGCAAGCTGCCCCATCGGCCTCGGAGTGAGCTGCTCGGCCGACCGCAACATCAAGGCGAAGATAGACAAAGACGGCATCTGGATAGAGAAACTCGACGACAACCCCGGCGAACTCATTCCCGAAGAGCTGCGCAATGCCGGCGAGGGCGATGCCGTGCGCATAGACCTTAACCAGCCCATGGGCGAGATATGCAAGATACTTTCCAAGTATCCCGTGGCCACCCGGGTGAGCCTCAACGGCACCATCATCGTGGCGCGCGACATCGCCCACGCCAAGCTCAAGGCACGCCTCGATGCCGGCGAGGACCTGCCGCAGTACTTCAAGGACCACCCCGTGCTCTATGCCGGCCCCGCCAAGACACCCGAGGGGATGCCCTGCGGCTCCATGGGCCCGACAACGGCCAACCGCATGGACCCCTACGTCGACGAGTTCCAGGACCACGGCGGCTCGATGGTGATGATAGCCAAGGGCAACCGCACACAGGTGGTCACCGACGCCTGCAAGAAGCACGGTGGGTTCTACCTCGGCAGCATCGGCGGCCCGGCGGCCGTGCTCTCCATGAACAGCATAAAGAGCATCGAGTGCGTGGAGTACCCGGAGCTCGGGATGGAAGCAATATGGAAGATAAACGTGGTGGATTTCCCTGCGTTCATACTCGTTGATGACAAAGGAAACGACTTCTTCAAGCAGCTGAAGCCGTGGAATCCCACGTGCAACAAGTAAAAATCGTACGGTAGTCCTCATCCCGCACCGGGGCGAGGACTATTTTCTTTAAACTTAAGATATGAGAAAACTCAGTCAGATACTGTTTTCACTGGCGTTGCTGGCCGTGCCGGCCGGCACATGGGCCGTGCCGGCACAGTCGGTATGGCGCACGTTCGTGCAGTCAGACGGCACCACAATCAAGGTGCGCCTTTGCGGCGACGAGAACATGCACTATTACATAACGGAAGACGGGGTGCCGCTCCTCCGCGCCGAAAACGGCGACTTCTGCTATGCCGATGCATACGGCTTCGCCGCCAAGTCGTCGGGCATCGTGGCCCACGAGCAGGCGCGCCGCAGCCCGGCGGAGCGCCGCCACGTGTCCTCGCTGCAAAGCATCGAGGCCCTGCAGGCACGTTCCGCGCGTGCAACGTTTGTCGCCAAGAAGCGCAGGGAGCGCCGTTCCATGCTCCGCGCCACGCCATACGAGGGCGAGAGGCGCGGCCTCGTGGTGATGATGGAGTTCCCCGACAAGCCTTTCTATACGGATGACTCGCGCGACAGGTGGGAGGCAATACTCAATGAGGAAGGCTTCGCCGACTATGGCGCGAACGGAAGCGTGAGCGACTATTTCCGCGACCAGAGTGGCGGGCAGTTCAACCTGAAGTTCGACGTGGTCGGCCCCGTCATGGCAAAGCACCCGCGCGACTATTACGGCGCAGACTCTGTGGGCATGATTGACATCCATGTCGGCGAGCTGGTGGTCGAGGCTTGTGATGCCGCAAAGGCCGCAGGGATGGATTTCAGTGACTATGACTGGGACGGAGACATGGAGGCCGACCAGGTGTTTGTGCTCTATGCAGGGGCCGGGCAGGCCGCCACGGGCAATCCGTCGAGCTTCATCTGGCCCCACGAATACTACGTCTCTGCCTACAAGCAGTGGCCCGACGGCTATGAGATTGACGGCATCAAGATTGACACTTACGCTTGCGGATGCGAGCTTCAGGGGCTTGAGTCGACCAGCCGCGGCATGCTCAGCGGGCTGGGAACGTTCTGCCACGAGTTTTCCCACTGCCTGGGGCTGCCCGACTTCTACAACACAACCGGCGGAAACGACATGCTCGGCGAGTGGGACTTGCTCTCGGATGGGTGCTACAACGCCAACGGATGGTGCCCGCCTAACTATACTTGCCACGAGAAAGAGCTTTCAGGGTGGGCGCAGTCGGTTGAGCTTGACGCCCCAGCAAGCATCACCGGCTTGCTGCCGATGGCCGAAGGAGGCGCTGCCTACAAGGTGCGCAACGACTGCGAAGGCCTTGTTGACGAGTATTACCTGCTCGAAAACCGCCAGAAAAAGGGCTGGGATGCCTATTTGCCCGATGCAGGCTTGGTGATAACACACATTGATTACGACCCTGACATATGGGCGGAGAACGCCGTGAACGACGATGAAAGCCACTTCGGCGCGGCCATAATACCGGCCAGCGGCACCAGCAACATCAACTCGAACCGTGTGGCCTGGCCTTACAGCAGGCGCGACTCGCTCACCGACAATTCCCGGCCTGCGGCCGAGGTGTATAACCTCAATGTGCGCGGAACGTACTTCATGGGCAAGCCGATAACCCGCATCACGCATGACGAGGATGCCGGCACGGTGGCGTTCGACTTCATGGGCGGGGCCACGGCAGACGGCATACAGGCCGTAGGGGCCGTCGATGCTGCCTCGGTCTATGGCTCCCCAGCAACGATATTCGACGCTTCGGGGCGCACTGTGGCCCGCGTAAGCGCTTACAGCGGCCTTGCCGACTGCTTGCAGGCCGGCGTCTATGTAGTGAAATCAACCAACGGAACAACAATCAAGGTAATGAAGAAATAGGGAATGGGCGGGGCCGAGGCTCCGCCACGACCCGCAGACCAGAAGGAATAGTAGAACCAGACATTTAATTAATGGACGAAATTTTCATCATCATCGGCCTTATACTACTCAACGGCGTGTTTGCAATGTCAGAGATAGCACTGATTTCCGCACGCAAGTCGAGCCTCACGGCCGATGCAGAGGGCGGGCTGCGCTCGGCGCGCTACGCCTTGAAACTTGCCAACGAGCCCGACCGCTTTCTCTCTACCGTGCAAATTGGCATCACTCTCATCGGTATCCTCACCGGTATCTATTCGGGCAACAAGGTGGCTGCGCTCTTCTCAGAGTGGATGGCGGGCCTCGGCCTGGCCTCACAGTACGCCTCCATGCTCTCGCAGGCCATCATCGTCATCGTGGTAACATACCTTACGCTCATCTTCGGCGAGCTTGTGCCCAAGCGCATCGGCCTCACCGTGGCCGAGAAGGCGGCAAAGGGCGTGGCCATGCCCATGTATGCGCTGTCGATAGCGGCCTATCCTTTCGTTTGGTTCCTCTCAAAGAGCACCGCGTTCATATTCAGCCTGACTGGCCTCAAGGACAAGGAGAGCAAGGTGACCGAGGAGGAGATAAAGTCGATAATACGCGAAGGGACCGAGGATGGCGAGGTGCAGCCGGTCGAACAGGACATAATGCGGCGTGTGTTCCTGGTCGGTGACCTTGAGGTGGATGCCATAATGACGCACCGCAGCGAACTGACCTGGCTCGACTGCGACATGACTGCCGGGCAGGTAAAGGACATCATCAAGGAGAATATGTATGCGGTCTACCCCGTTGCCGAGGGCGACCTGGACCACGTTAAGGGCGTGGTCACAATCAAAGACCTGTTCCTCTCCCTCGGGGAGCCAGACTTCAACCTGCGCAACATCATGCGCGCGCCGACATATTTCTACGAGAACACTGATGTCTACAAGGTGCTCGAGGACATGAAGGCCGACCACATCAGCACAGGCCTCGTGTGCGATGAGTATGGCTCATGCATCGGCATAATAACCCTCATGGACATCCTTGAGAGCATTGTAGGCACAGTTCCCGAGCCTGTCGAGGAGGAACCGTACATCATCCCGCGCAAGGAAGGCGAGGAATGGTTCGTAGACGGGCAATGCCCCATGTACGACTTCCTTAGCTACTTCGGCGAGGAAGACCTGCTCGACGACGAGGATTACAACACCGTGGGCGGCCTTTGCCTCTACCAGCTCGACCATGTGCCGGGCTGCGGGGAGACGTTCGTGTGGGAGACGTTCAAGTTTGAGGTGATTGACATGGACGGTGCGCGCATCGACAAGTTGCTTGTGACGCGCGTGAAAGAGCCGTCGGGCGAGGCTGAAGGCTAACCTTTGCCACCTGCCTGGCAGCGGTTGGCGATGGCCTTTGCCGCCACGAAGCCCGTTGTCCAGGCAGCCTGGAGGTTGAAGCCGCCCGTTATGCCGTCAATGTCGAGCGTCTCACCGGCGAAGTAAAGGCCCGGGCAGGAGCGGCTTTCCAGTGTCGATGGGTTCACGGCGGCCAGCGCCACGCCGCCGCAGGTTACGAATTCTTCTTTGAAGCGGCATTTGCCGTTTACAGAATATTGGTCGTCAACGAGCGTGGCGACCAATTTGTTTATCCCCTTGCGCCCCAGTTCGCCCCAGCGCGAGTCGGCTTTCAGCCCGCATTTGGCCAGCAGGTGCTGCCACAGGCGGGCGTTGAGCTGTTCGGGATAGGCCGAGGCCAGTTGCTTCTTGGGGTTGCCGGCGGCCAACGCGCCCACCATTTCCGCCACATCCTGTGCATTCCTGTCGCCGAGCCAGTTGATTGCCAGCCGAGCGCGGTAGCCGCAGTCGTGCAGTTGGCGCGCGGCGTAGGCCGAGAGCTTTAGGATGGCCGGGCCGCTCATGCCCCAGTGGGTAATCAGCAGCGGCCCCTCGGCGCGCATTTTCGTGCCGCTGAGGCTTGCCGCAGCGTGCTTTACCACGGTGCCGGTCAGCTCCGTCACGCTGTCGCCCGGCAGGCACAGGCTGAAGAGTGACGGCACTGGGCTTGCCGTCTCGACGTCAAGTGGGGCGAGCATCGCCAGCCCCTGCGCCTTGGGGCTGCCGCCGTTGGCGAGCAGTACAGCGTCTGCCTCCTGTGGGTGCAGTGACTTGTCGGCGAAGCTGATGCGCAAATGCCCGTCTGCGCCGCCGTCTGCGCGTTCGATGAGCGCGGCGCGGTGGCCCGTAAGCACTCTTACGCCGTGGCTTCGCAGCAGCCGCAGCAGCGTGTTTACTATCTCCATGGCATCCTGCGAGGCGGGGAACACGCAGCCGTCGTCTTGTGCCACGAGCCTTACGCCCTCACTTTCAAACCACCGCCACGTGTCTTCCTGGCTGAATTCCTTCAGCAGCCGCTTCATCAGCCGCTCGCCGCGGGGGTAGGCCGCGCCCATGCTGCGCACGCCGGCAAAGGTGTTGGTGAGGTTGCATCGGCCTCCGCCCGTCACAGCCACCTTGGCCAGTGGCTTGCGCCCGGCTTCATAAATGGTGATGTCGGCCTTTGGGCAGCGCCGTTTCATTTCAATTGCGGCGAAGCAGCCTGCCGCCCCTGCGCCTATGATTGCTATCTTCATCATGTTATTGTCAGTGTATGGTTTGTCGTTGGCTGGGTGCCTGCTTTGAGGCCCGGTGGAAACGGCCTTCAGCATGGCTTTGCCATCAACCTGCAAACTTAATAAAAAAAGGCGAAAAAAGGTGCGTTGCTGCGCCCAAACATACGCCGTGGGCTCCGCTTGGCGCAATATTCCGTGTCGCCATGGCTCTCTTTCGGCTTGTTTTCGTATCTTTGCACCGTACGGGCTGCGCTCCTGAAAGCTGGAGCAGACTTCATTTGTGCTCGCCTGCATTGTCTTTGCACGGGGGCATGGCAGGCATGGTAAACAGTGTGGCCCTTTCCCAGGCAGTTTTTAGCGTTCACCGCCGCTGGCGGCTTGCGGGCGCTGGTTGCCATGGCGTGTTCTTGCTGCTGCGTTGTGTAATGTTATTTCACAGTACTTGTGCGTTATGCCAATTGCCTGGCTTCCAGCGTTTTGCTGGGCTTGCGCCTTGACTTTCAGAAACAGGCGGTACGGGCGGGCAAAACAGCCTGTATTGCTATGCGAAACAGGCCGTTTTAAGGTATAAAACGGCCTGTTCGCCCTGTTGAGGCGTGCTTTGTACGAAATTAATCAATAGGATAGGGTATGGAGATAAAGCTTACATACATCCATCACAGTGGCTTTGCCATCGAGACCGACCTGTGCGCTGTTGTCATAGACTGCTGGCATGACCCGGCCGGAGTCGTAGGACTGCTCCTTGGAGGGCAAAAGCCTCTTTACGTCATGGCCACCCACTTCCACGAAGACCATTTCAACCCTGCAGTGCTCGGGTGGGGCAACGGGCGGCCCGGTGTCACTTACATACTCTCAAAGGACATCTTGCGCCGCCGCCGGGCGCCTAAAGATGCGGCCGTCTGGCTTGTAAAAGGCTGCGAATATGCCGATGCCAATGTTTCGGTTAGGGCATTCGGCTCCACTGACTCCGGGGTGTCGCTTCTCATACGGGTGGGCAACTGCCTGCTCTTCCATGCTGGCGACCTCAACAACTGGCGCCCGGCGCAGTCTGACGGCAATGTGGAAGCGGCTCGCTCCGAGGCGATGTTTCTCGGCGAACTGAAAGATTTGCGCAAGGTTGTGGCTGCAGTCGACGTTGCAATGTTCCCTGTCGATGCGCGCATAGGGAGCGGTTATATGCGTGGGCCGGCCCAGTTTGCCGCCTTGTTGCATCCGCGCTTGTTCGTGCCCATGCACTTCACTGCCTCGGGTGTGGCCTCTGCGGCCGCTTTTGCGCCGCTGGCCGCGGAGCTCGGATGCCGCTTTTGGTTGCCGTCAATGGCAGGCGACAGTCTTTTGCTGCCATGACCTAGCGGTCCGTAATTGGGCGTATCGCCATGCCGGCAGCCGTGGCTTGGTAGGCAATAAGTGCCTCCCGTCTGCGCGAATGGATACAAAAAACCTCCGCAGAAGTGCTGTTCGGCACATCTGCGGAGGCTTGAACATCAATCAAAAGTTATCTTTTCAGTTTCTGAACTGCAGGCCCGCCCCGTTTGCGTCGATTATTATCGGCTTGTTGCGGTCAACCTCTTCGGCCAGTATCTTCTTCGACATATCGTTGAGCACGTAGCGTTGTATTGCCCTTTTCACCGGGCGCGCGCCGAACTCCGGGTCGAAGCCTGCGTCGGCCAGCCAGCTGATGGCAGCGTCAGTTGTGCGGAGCGTGAAGCCCTGCGGCTCCAGCATCTTGGCCACGGCATTCATCTGCAGGCGCACAACATCGGCAATCTCGGCCTTGGTGAGCGGCTGGAACATTATTATCTCGTCGATTCGGTTGAGGAACTCCGGGCGTATGGTCTTCTTCAGCATTTCCATCACCTGGCCTTTCGTCTCCTCCACCACGGCACTGCGGTTTGAAGCGTTTATGTTCTCGAACTGCTGTTGTATGTACTGGCTGCCCATGTTGGATGTCATTATGATGATGGTGTTCTTGAAGTTCACCGTGCGGCCCTTGTTGTCCGTGAGCCGTCCGTCGTCGAGCACCTGCAAGAGGATGTTGAACACGTCGGGGTGGGCCTTCTCAATCTCGTCGAACAGCACCACCGAATAAGGCTTGCGGCGCACTGCCTCGGTGAGCTGCCCGCCCTCGTCGTAGCCGACATATCCCGGAGGCGCGCCTATGAGGCGGCTCACGCTGAACTTCTCCTGGTACTCGCTCATGTCGATTCGGGTCATCATCGAGTCATCGTTGAACAGGTATTCGGCCAGTGCCTTGGCCAGCTCTGTCTTGCCCACGCCAGTTGTTCCGAGGAAGATGAACGACGCTATTGGCCTCTTGGGGTCCTGGAGCCCGGCGCGGCTGCGGCGCACGGCGTCGCTCACGGCCGTTATTGCCTCGTCCTGGCCGATGACGCGCTTGTGGAGTTCTTCCTCAAGATGCAGCAGTTTCTCGCGTTCGCTCTGCATCATGCGGGTGACGGGGATGCCCGTCCAGCGGCTCACCACCTCGGCTATGTCGTCGGCGGTGACCTCCTCGCGCACCATCGCGTCGCCTGCCTGGGCGTTGTGCAGTTGCTTTTGTATGTTGGCAATGTCGTTTTCGAGTGCTTTTATGCGCCCATAGCGAATCTCGGCCACTCGCTCGTAGTTGCCCTCGCGCTCGGCCCGCTCGGCCTCAATGCGCAGGTTCTCCATCTGTTGCTTGTCTTCCTGTATCTTGTTTACGAGGGCGCGCTCGCCTTCCCACTTTGCCCTGAACTGCTTCTCCTGGTCGCGCAGCTCTGCAATCTCCTTGTCGAGCTGTTCTATTTTGGGCTGGTCGTTCTCGCGCTTTATGGCCTCTCGCTCTATCTCGAGCTGCTTGAGGCGGCGCGTTATCTCGTCGAGCTCCTCTGGGACGGAGTCGCGCTCCATGCGGAGCTTGGCGGCAGCCTCGTCCATAAGGTCGATTGCCTTGTCGGGGAGGAAGCGGTCGGAGATGTAACGCTCGGAGAGTTTCACTGCGGCAATGCACGCATCGTCCTGTATTCTCACCTTGTGGTGGTTCTCGTAGCGTTCCTTCAGTCCGCGCAGAATGCTGATTGCGCTCAGCTCGTCGGGCTCGTCGACCATCACGGTCTGGAAGCGCCGCTCCAGTGCCTTGTCCTTTTCGAAGTATTTCTGGTACTCGTTGAGCGTCGTGGCGCCGATGCTTCTCAGTTCGCCGCGGGCCAGTGCGGGCTTCAATATGTTGGCCGCGTCCATGGCGCCCTCGCCGCCTCCGGCCCCGACGAGGGTGTGAATCTCGTCGATGAAGAGGATTATGCGCCCCTCGCTCTTGGTCACTTCGTTGATGACGCTCTTGAGCCGCTCCTCAAACTCGCCCTTGTACTTGGCTCCGGCGACAAGTGCGCCCATGTCGAGCGAATAGAGTTGCTTGTCCTTGAGGTTCTCGGGCACGTCTCCCCTGACTATCCTTTGCGCCAGGCCTTCCACGATTGCCGTCTTGCCGGTGCCCGGCTCTCCTATCAGTATAGGGTTGTTCTTCGTGCGGCGCGACAGTATCTGCAGCACGCGGCGTATCTCTTCGTCGCGCCCTATGACGGGGTCGAGCTTGCCTTGGCGTGCCTGTTCCACGAGGTTCTTGGCGTATTTCTCCAGGCTTTGGTAGTTGTCGTCGGCCGATTGCGACTTTACGCTCTGGCCCTGGCGCAGCTCGTTGATGGCCGCACGCATCTCCTTCTCAGAGCATCCTGCGTCTTTGAGTATGCGGCTTGCGGTAGAGTTCACCGTGAGCAGGGCCAGGAGTATTGGCTCCACGCTCACGAACTCGTCGCCCATCTTGCCGGACAGGTCGATGGCTTGCTGCAGAACGCGGTTGGAGTCGTTGCTAAGATAGGGCTGCCCGCCCTCTACGCGTGGCAGGTGCTTTATTTCTTGCTCGGTGAGCATTTCTATCTGGGAGGCGTTGACACCCAGTTTCTGGAAGATGAAGTTGGCCACATCCTTGGCTTTGGCCATCACTCCCTTGAGCAGGTGGACGGGTTCGATGACCTGTTGGCCGCCCGAGGATGCCGCGTTGACGGCCTCCTGTATGGCTTCCTGTGCCTTGATTGTAAATTTGTCTAATGTCATATCTTGTCTCCTTTCTTTTGTTTGCTTGGTTTGTTATCCATGTGCAAGTGAAACAAATTGTGTGCCTTGCAGGCGCGACTGACAAAATGGCATACTCGCAACTCCTGCGTATCGACGTGATATGCGGGCGGTGGGCTTGCGGATTGTGCTGTAAGATGCTTGGTTGCGCCTTGGGGAAACTTCCGGGCGATGTTTCCGGGCTGTTGAAAGGATGTAGGGACGATCGGGCTCGAACCGATGACCTCCGCAATGTGACTGCGGCGCTCTAAACCAACTGGGCTACGCCCCTCCTTGTTTTGCGTTGCAAAAGTAATAAATAAATGTGTCTTGCGCAAGAAAAACCACGATTTTTTCGCCTTGTGCGAGCCAATATCTGCATAATTCATGCCCGTGGCCCGCCGCAGGGTGCGTTTCAGCGCCTTGCGGGCTATTTAATCTTGTCGAATCCCTCGCCGAAGACGCCGTGGCAGAATGTCTGCGATACCAGGGCGCGCGGGTCGATGCTCTTTATAAGGTTCATCAGTCCCTGCGATTCATGCTTGCGGCACATCACGATGAGTATGTCCACTTCTTGTTTCGAATACCATCCCTTGCCCTCGATGAGGGTCACGCCGCGGTGTACGCGCGTGTTGACCATGTCGGCTATCTTACCGTATTCCTTGGATATGATGATGAACTGCACCGTCTGGCGAGTGCCGTTGATGACATAGTCGCATACGAAGCTGGCCGCCAGGGTGAACGCTATGCCGTATACGATGGTCTCCATGCTGTGGAAGAGCAGGTACGAGGAGCTGATGATGGTGATGTCGATGAACTGCATGGCGCGGCCGAAGCTCATGTTGAAGTGCTTGTTGAGCAGGGCTATAATGATGTCGGTGCCGCCAGTGGAGCCGTTGTGCGAGAACACGAGGCCCAGGCCCGCGCCGCCGAGTGCGCCGCCGATGAGCACGTGCATGAACTTGTCCTCGCCGGGCGTGATTAAGGGGAACTGCTCGAACACGGGCTGGAGTGCGCCCACCATGGCCGAGAGCAGCGTCACGCCGATGATGGTGCGTATGGTGAACTGCTTGGTCAGCGCGCGCAGTGCTATGAGCAGCAGCGTGACGTTGAGCACCCAGATGGATATGCCGGGCGGGAAGCCGAAGGCGTAGAACAGCAGTGCCGATATGCCCGACACCCCGCCCATTACCACTTGCTCCGGAAGCACGAACGCCGTGTACCCGAGCGAATAGCTCAGTATGCCCAGGATAAGGAAGAACAGGTCTTTGTAACCCTGCTTGCGCCTCCTATGCTTTATTATGTCTGCAATCTTGTTCATGATTCAGCTCTTTTCATTATGATTGCAAAGTTATCTTTTTTTTTCATAAGGGCAAAGGAAATGTGTGTGTAAATGTGGTGAGGCACTGTGTTTTTGTGTCTTTTTGTCAGATGCCGCACTGCTGCGGGCTTGGATATGTGCAACTGCCAGGCGGCCCGGGTGCGCCCCTTGCCGCCTGGTGGCAGCCCTGTGCTGCCGTATGCCCCGTTTTGAGACCCGGCGCGGCCTGTTTTGGTTTTCAAAACGGCCTGTCTTGCGGGCCGGGAAGCGCCGCGTGGCAACGCATTGGCTTCCAGGCGGTTGCGCTGCCTTGGCGGCATGGGCTTTTTTAACTTAACTGTGTTAACGCGCCGGGGCTGTGCTGTTGGCGAGTGCTTGGCGGGGAAGGGCGGGGCATGGCGTGGAGGCGAGCCGTGCGCACAGTCGGCGGGGCCTGACGGGATTGTGGCTTGAAACGGCAAAGGGCCGGAACCCCTTTGGCGGAATCCCGGCCCTTGTCTTGCCTGCCGTTGATGGCGCAGCCCGGCGTAGGCAGTCAGTGCTTGCCGTTGCGGCCGTGCGCGTCGCGGCGTCAGTCGATGTCGATGACGAGGAAGTTCTGGTTGAACTTGATTTCGACGCCGTTCGACAGGTTGATTTCATACTCGTTGCGGTCTTTCTCAATCTTGAGGATGGAGATGCCCGAGTAGTTGGTGTTTACGTAGCTCTTTATCTGGGCCGGTATGAGGGCAGCCGGCACTGCCGTGCGCTTGCATTCTATCTCCACCCAGTTGCCGTTGCGGTCGAACTCTATCTTCTCGCCCGTGGTGAAGATTACGTCGTAGCTTTTCTCAAGGAACCCTGTCTCCATCTTGGCCAGTGCCACCTTCATTCCGCTGAAGTGCGACTTGATGACCTGCTGGGCCGCAGCCGGGAGCTGGTTTACGGTGATGGGCTTGTCGTTGTCGGCCATTGCCGTCTGCTGGAATGCCACGAGGCAAACGAGTGCCATGATTGTCTTCTTGATGATAGCTTTCATAATCTTGTCTCCTTTTCTTTAAGTTGTTAATGTTCTGTTTGCTTTTTGGGGTTGAAGCTTTGTCGCTTTTCCTGTTGCAAAGGTGGGGAGGGTTTCTGAAAAGATTCTGAAAAACCGTGGGGCGCAGGTGTTTTTAACAACTTTTTTGGTTCCCTGCCGGTCGGATGATTTCCTTGAAGGCCGCCAGGCGCGACTTGTAGCCGAAGCGTTGCGCCACGAAGTCCATGCCCGCTCGCATCTTGTCGTAGTCGGCTGGGCTTTCGTATAGTGACAGGCAGGTGGCAATTGCGGTTTTCATGTCGTCGATTGGCACCTTGACCCCGTGCGGGCCGGCCGCGTCGACCAGTCCGCCGCGCCCGCTGTGTATCAGGCAGCATCCGGCAGCCAGGGCCTCGATGGCGGCGATGCCGAACCCCTCGTATGTGGAGAGCATGAAATAGAACCTTGACTCCTTCATCAGCCTCACTTTCATGTCCTCGGGTATGGGGCCGAGGTATGTGATGCAGTCGTCGAGCCCCAGCCGGCTTATCAGCTTGGTTACGTATGAGCTGCCCACGCCCGACGGCCCGGCAAGGATGAAGCGGCTCTCGGGATGGGCGCCGTGTATGGCCTTGAACACCATGATGGCCTTGTCAATGCCTTTGCGGAACACGTTGTCGATGTTCTGCATCCATGCCACGAGCAGGAACTGGTTGGGCTTCTTTGCCACGTCGGGGGTAAAGAGGAAGCGGTCGATGTCTATGACATGATAGCAGAGCTTGCAGTTGCGCGGCAGTCGCCCGCCGTAGAGCGCGGCCACGTTGCGGCAGTCGCTCGACGATACGAGTATCGACGTGTCGGAGAGGAGATTGCACAGCCTGAAGAGCACGGCCTGCACGGAGCGTTGCCTGGGCGTGGCGAACGCCGGCTCCAGGTAGTCGATGCCGCCCGTGAAGTATACCCGCTTGCCGAGGAGCTTGGCTATGGCGGCGGCGAACAGCCCGTAGCGGTAGAAATATATGAAGGCTACGGAGTAACGCCAGAAGCATAAGAAGTCCCAGCACGACTTGCTCAGGTGGACGTCGTAGCCCAGCTCCTTGAGTATCATTATGTCGTTGCGGTAGTAGCTCTGTATTGAGAACATCTTCTTAGTCTTCACGCTCGAGAAGAACAAAACGCTTTTCTTTCCCATGGTCAAAAGTTTAATAATCTGGCAACCTTGCCTTTCACACTGTTATATTCGTAGTTCTCCAGGAAGCAGGCGCGCGCGGCGGCGTTGTAGCCACAGGTGAATGCGCGCCCGTTAATGGCCTCGATGAAGTCGGCCGCGGTGCGGCACACCACGCCGTAGCGCCCGGCGTCGCGGTAGCCCTCGAATGCCTCTGGCGTGCCGATGACGGTCTTTCCGTACATCATCGCCTCGGCCACTTTCACCTTCATGCCCGCCCCCTTGAATATCGGTGCTATCACGAAGTCGGCCTTGGCGTAATGTTCCGCCACGGAATCTACCGTCCCGACAATCCTCATGGTGCCTGTCTGCAAGCGGCGCTCGGCCTCGAAGCCCTTGCCAACCACTTCAATCTCGGTGTCCTTGAGCTGCGGGGCTACGTTGCGCGCGAACCACTCTACGGCGTGGGCGTTGGCATAGAAGTGGCTGCCTACGAACATCCCGGTGAGCCTGGCCTTGCCGCTTGCCGCTGCCGTGGCGGGGGGCATGGCCCCTGCGCACTCGTCTTTCAGGATTATGGGGATGATGGCATCGGCCTCCCTGCCGTAGATGCGCAGCAGTTCGCCGGCCTCCCTGCCGTTGAGCACTATGAGGCGGTCGGCGTGGCGGGCCACGTTGCGTTCGCTGAAATATGTTGCGGCGAGGGTGAGCAGGAGCTGTGGCTTGAAGCCGGTGCTGAGCTGTGACTTGATGAAGTTGAGCTCTATGTTGTTGAACAGTACGCACACCTTCACTTCCGGGTGGGCCGCCTTGATGGCCTTGGCCAGCTTGCCGAAGTTTGAGCTGGCCAGGAATGCCAGGTCGTATCTCTTAGCTGCAAGCTGCCGCATGACAGATTGCGCAAAGGTGGCATCCATGCCGTTGAGATAACCGCCTAAGGTGTTGCGAAGCAGTTTGCCCTTGCTGATGCCGGCAGGGAACGTCATCGACTCGACCTCGCCGAAAAGCTCGCGGAGCATTTCGAGCATCGTCTCGTTGAACTTGCCCCCGCCGTAGTTGCCGTCGAGGGCGAAGTTGATGTATAAGCAGGTTTTTCGTTTCATATCTGGAAAGGCTTCTTGGCGTGAGGTGTTGGCAGTGCGTTGGCGGCGTGGCCAGCCTTTGTCGGGCCGCCCGGGCTACTTTATGAAGTCGAGTACAAAGACATCCATGTAGAACAGCATGAGGCACATGGCAAACACAAAGAGCTTGGCCAT
The DNA here is from genome assembly GCA_944320235.1 of uncultured Prevotella sp. GTDB lineage: Bacteria > Bacteroidota > Bacteroidia > Bacteroidales > Bacteroidaceae > Prevotella. The sequence continues at coordinate 129,939 of CALUGQ010000001.1, read as the reverse complement.
GTATTGCGGGCGGAATATATAGACGACGTTGGTATATAGTATTATGTCCACCACGCTGAACAACTCAGACAGCCTTCCGGCCAGGACCGGAAGCGATGAGAGCATAAAGAAGCAGATGAACGACAACGCCTCGATTTTCATCATCAGCGGGAATTCCTTGTTGTAGTTGTATATCGTGTCGTGAAATGCCAGCAGGAGGTAGAACATGAATATGCGTATCAGCACGATGGGGTTGTTGAAGATGGCCAGCTCGTCATACCTGCCCATGTCCTTGAGCTGCTTGTACATTTCTATCTTTTCGCCTATGTAAGGTATCGGCACAGTGGTCACGAGGTCGATGTTCATGAGGAAAGCAGCATAGCCTACGGGGATGATGGCCGCCATGAACCATAGCATCTTGTTGCTTAGCGGCTTGTTGTTGAACAGCAGCACAGCCAGCATGGCCAGCGATGAGTAGTGGAAGAACGCGGCGGTTGCCATAAGCAGCAGGGCCGTCCTCCTGCGGCCTTCGCTCAGGGGCTTGATGGCCAGTAGCAACAGTGCGGTGGATACGCTCACCCTCATCTGGATCATGTCGTGGAGCACGAAGAAGTGGCACACGTAGATGAACAGCGATAGGAACAGGAACTTTGACAGCTTCTTTATCGCCAGGAACTTTAGCGTGACCCCGAGCACAGCGTAAATGAAGAACAGCCAGTGGACGTCAGTCGTGAACTTGTTTACGAAGAAAGAGATGATGATGAACGAAAACTCTACGGCCAATGCTGTCAGTGGCTCGTCGTAGTGTAAGAAGTAGTATTCGTATGTCTGGGAATCATTGTCGTTGCCGACCACCCTGAACGCGGCGGTCATGATGAACACAACCCCCAGGAAAATATAAATTTGCCATTTATATTTAACCAGGTTGTCCTCAAGTATCGCCGCGAATGCAATGAAGGCGATTATGGCAATCAACAGTATTACCATCTCTTTTCTGCAGTGTCAGTCAGCTATTCCTTCTTGAAGTAGACGTAAAGCGTGGTGCAGGCAAAGGTCATGACCGTCATGAACAACACGAAGAACATCCGTTTGGGGCCGGCGGCTTTCACGGGTACTGTGGCTCCTTGCAGTATGGTAAATGCCGGGGTGCGCTCTTGTACCTTGGCCACTGCAGCCTGGTATTGCATGGCAAGCGAGCTGTAGGCATTGAACTTGAGTTGCATCTCGTTTTCAAGGTCGTCTTTCTTCGACATGTATGTCTGTAGCACCATCCCTTGGTTTGCGTCTGAGAACTGTGCGTATGCCTGTTGGGCTTTCTCGTATTCTCTCTTCGCCTCCGTGTAAAGCTTCTTGGTGAACTCCAGGTCGTTCTTTGCTTTGTTCGTGCGATAGTCCGTGATGAACTCTTGGAGCTTCACCCTGACTGAGTCTGCCATGGTGGCGCATACGAGCGGATCTTGGTCTGTCACGCTTATCGTGATTACTTGTGTCTTCTTGTCAACGTTGCAGCCTACGTTCCCTTGCACGGTCTGTACCAGGCCCATTTGCGATTTTGTGAGCATGAAGGCATCTATGCCCTTCTTTTTGTTCTTGGTGGTGTCTTTCTCTTGGAACAGTTTCTTTATCGGCAGGATGATGTAGTTCCACCAAGGGCTTTTTGTGTGGTTCTTTATGTAGTCGCTGTATGTGGTCGTGACTGTGCCTTCTTTGGTCGTGACTTTCATCGGGAAGAGGCTTATGGTGAAGTCTATGGAGTTCATCAAGTCGGGATACAGCTCCGGGACGATGGCATCGCTGCTTGTCATGGAGCTCATCATGTCCAATCCGAACGATGAGGCCAGCGAACTTAGCGTCCCCCCGCCTGAAAGCCCGTCAATCTCTGGTGCGAGCTTCACTTCGCACGTGTAGTAGCGAGGCACGCTCAAAATGAACAGGCACGACGCAACGAATGCTATGGGCAGTGTTTTGTAGAAGAGTTTTCTGTGCTTGATTATTGATTTGTATATTTCAATCAAGTCTATGACTTTTATTTTCTTTTCTTCCATGTGGCTTGAATGGTTGTCTTTTGGTGGTTGTCATTAACGGGGTGCCTTGCCGCTTGGCCCGGTGGCTTGCCGTGCTTTGCTATGCAAGTCGCGCCATCTTTGCCGTGCGGGCTGTGGCAATTTGATACAAAGGTAATGATTTTCCTCTATATATTGATGCTTATTTTGCTTTTTCTGACGTATTTGCCCCGTTTTGTATGCAGGTAACAATCTTTCACGCTTTTGTTGTCCGGGTAACTGCATGGTTGTGCCTTGGCTATGGCTTGGGCTTAAGCCTCATGAGCCAATGCTTGATGATGACCAGTGGAATGAGCGACATTCGCAGTATAAGCTCCAAGCGCCTTATCCGCATCTTGTTTTTCAGCGTCTTGCGTATTCCAGCGGCGAAGCCAAGGCGTTTGTAGTTCTCGCGGAACACGGCGTTGAGCTTGTGGCGTGGGAACGGTTCCATAAGCGACGGCCTGTATAGAAGCCGCTCTCTGTAGTCGCGCTTGATGTTGACCAGTCCTTGCGAAGCCTTTGAGACTGCGGCGTAGAAGTCGGCACCGCGTTGCGTGTTGGCCGTTACTACTGAGACATTCTCCCTGGGGTGGTTGAATGGCGAGACCTTGCCGATGCCGATGAAGTCGCCAATCGTTATGTCTGAAATGCGCTCTGGCCGGGCATAGCGGCATGAATAGCAGTTCTCCCTCAGTGTCACGCCCATTAGAAACCCTGCAAGGTAAAACTGTTCTCCTTCTTTGGCTTTTGTGAGTTTTTCCCAAGAGGTGTCATTGGGGAACAGTTCTTTTCTCTCTTTGTCCCACAGGGACATCTTGAAGTTGTTGCCGTCATTTCCTCTGAAGCGTATGTCTGCAATGTCTTTTAATCCGTATTTCTTGCTGAGGAAGCTTGTTTCTTCCTTCAGGTAGCAGGCAGGGCAAACGCCGTGGCATATCAAGTCTACCGTGACGAGGCTGCTGTAGTCTCTGTGCAAGTAGGTTTTGAGGCCGGCTACCTGGCATGGCGTGCCGACAAACAAGACTTTCCTTCCTGCCGAGAGGAATTTCTTTACGTCATTGAACGTCGTGCTTCCAACCTTGCTCTGCACATACCTTGACCCCTTGAAGTGCTCCAGGCCTTCGGCGGTTTCCGTGTAAGCCATCGTCGGTTCAATGTTTTCATCGTACCGCGAGCCGAACACTACGCCGCCTTGCCCTATGGCGTATTCTGACATTATGGTGCCTATGCCCCCCGAAGCGCAAATCTTCCGCTTTTCCTTATCCGTTATCCACGAAGCGTAACACTCCAGCGGGTAATGGAACTCCATGTCGGTGTTGTTGGGGCATACTCGTATGCACAAGTCGCAGTTGACGCACAGGTTCTCGTCCACAATGGGGTGCAAGGCGCCTAAGCCGTCTTCTTTCATGCTTATGGCGTCGTGATGGCAGGCTGAGGCGCAGGCAAAGCACCCCGTGCAAGTTTCTTCAGGGCATATCCGTTTCATTTTTGCGTTTCTTTACGATGGAAGTGAAGTTAACCGTCTTTGTGTATTTCAGTAGCATGGCGTAAGGCACAATCCACAGCAAGGTCTTGGTGGCGCAGGCAAGGATGTGGGCGATTCGCCCGTTGATGTGGCCGAACGTGTCTGCTGACACCGGTACAAGACTTGCTAACGCATAAACCACCAAGGCTTCTGCCATGGGGATGGCGAAGCACTTCAGCATCCTCAGCCGGTCAAGCTGGAGCAGTTTCTTGTAGAAATAGGCGTAGTAAAGCCCTATGATGAACAATACGTAAATGAAGTATGCTATTATGGCCGAGCCCACCTCGAAATACTTGCAGAGTGCGATGTTGAGCGCCATGGAGCAGATGCAGCCTGCCGCAGTCACCCTTACAAGCAGCTTTGTCTTGCCGTAGGCCAAGACTAGGGCGTTGCCAGGCGTCGTGTGCATTTGCACCAGCACGGTGACGCACCATATCTGCAGCCATATGGCCAGGTGGGCGTAACCTTTGCCTACGTAGGCGGAGAGCGCGTCGCCGGCGCAGAGGATGAACGGGAAGCACAGCATTGCGGTTATTGCCGATGTGTAGGTAGTCCACTTGTATGCAAATTCGTGCATTGCCTTTGTGTCGTTTTCGGCCACCATCTGTGATGTCTTTGGCAGGAATATCCCGGAGAAAGTGCCGCCTATCATGATGATGAGCTGCGGAACTACTTCTATGATGCGGAAGTCAGCCACTGCGGTGGCTCCGTCGGAGGCGAACATGCCGAGCAGTATCGGGCGCGATTGGGTGGCCGTCATCTGGAACAGCGACAAGGCAAAGATTGAGAGGCTGAAGGTTATGACGGCCTTGAAGTCATCCCAATGCCACGCTGGCCAGAGGCTGTCTATCAGCCCGCCGCGCTTGCAGCGGCTGGCGTATGGCAGCAATGCCATGGCGACTATGGCTGTTACCATGAAGAAATACTCCGTCAGGTCGAGGCTGGCTATGAACACCAGGGCCACGGCTGCGCCTTTGAGCAATGCTTGCAGGCATTGCACTTTCATCGTGTATGCCATCTGGCCGTCTGCGATTAGCAGTTGGTTGAATACTGTCGTCACCCAGCTGAATAAGCTGAAGAGGCAGATGACGAACAGGCAGCGGCGTATGGTGAGGAACTGGTCGTGCTCCACGGCGAACAGGTTCTCACCGAAAAAGGCTATGAGCAGCAGGAGCGCAACGTTTATGGCTGATATGATGATGTAGAACGTGATGTTAGTCCTTGCCACACGGAACACCTTGGGCATGTCGCCTTCGGCCTTCCACTGCGAGAAGAATTTCACCGCGCCGGTGTTCATGCCTAAGTCGAGCAGCGACATGTATCCGTTGCAGGCCGTGGCTATCGACAGCAACCCGTATTCAGCCTTCCCGTAGTAGCCAAGCAGCAGAGGCACGGTGACGAAGCCCACGATGGCGGTCAGTATCTTGGCTGCCGTGCTCCATATGAACGAGGAGATGTAATAGTTGCCCCAAGCCATGTTTACCTTTCTATTGAGTCAATCAGAAATTGCAGCGAGCGTGCCTTGTCGGCTTCGAGTTTCTCCTGTATGTGTGTGTAGTTTATTTGTCCTGCCGGGACGTCGCTGCCGTTGGTGTACAGTCGCCAGCGCAGCCCGTATTGGTCGAGCAAGTCGTATATCCGCGAATTTTGTGAAGTTTCATCGCCGTCTTTGAACCGTAGCAGTTCGATGAAATCCTTAGACAGGTTTATCGACAATGCCGTGGCATGGAAGGAATCGGTGCATACAAGCTCAGCCCGCCTTATCAGGTCTACAAACTCGGCAGGGCCGGCCTGCCGGTACACTGTCGCCCCTTCGACGTTGGTTTCCTTGTTCTCGACGGCTGGTATCACTATCACGTTTTTTATGCCTCTCTTTTCTGCGATGTCTTTCACCTGCCGTGGGTAGCTTTCGTTGTTGCCTATCAGGTAGCAAAGCATGTACCTGCCGGGCAGTGCAACTTCGTATGTGGCGCCTTGGCATATTTCCGACCATTCGGCGGGCGATAGCAGGAACGTGGGGTCGGCCACTTGCGTTATGTCTTCCCTCCCGGTCACCTCGCTGAGGGCTTTCACGGCCGACTGCTCCCTTACCCCTATGTGGGCGAACTTGTTGAGCAGGCGGCTCACTGCGCCCCTGTATTCTTGCGGTATGGCTGCCACCCCTATGCTCGACGCGTATGCCACGCGCTTGGTCTCGCCGGCGAAACTCAAGAACATCATTGGGTCAAACCTGTACTTCACGTTCCATATTTGGTCGCTGCCGGTCAAGAAAACGTCAGTCTTTGCCGTGAGCCTGCGCAATTCCAGGGGGTATACAGGGGTCTTTATGTTGTAGTTTGCTGCAACGAACCGGTAGAGCTTTGCGCCATTGCCGGGTGATGCTGCCTTGAACTTATGTTTCCAGCACATCTTGAGCAGGCCGCTGAGCCTGAGCACGTATTTTATCGTGCTGCGCACCGGGCTGAAGTTGCTTGATATGTTCAGGAAGTAAACGTCATGTCCCATTCGCCGCAGCTTCTCGTGCAAGGCGAACGACTGGAGGGTTGTCCCGAAATTGCCCATGCCGATCCATGTCACCAGACCGATTTTCATGTGTGTATATGTTTTGCTGGGTGCTTGTTATGTATGGTGCCATGCGGACTCCCCAGGGCTGCCAGCTTATGCCGGCCGTGCCTCACGCTTAGGTTTGCCGATGTTCTCCCCCTTACGTCCGGGCTCTTGGCGCTCATGTTGCGGCATCGCCCGTGCATGGGGCTGCACGGCACTTCGTCATGCAACGGTAATGCAAGTGGGGGATGGAGGAGGCTTTCCCCGGTTTTCCCCCGGGTGCAGTTTGTTCCATGCAAAGGTAGTACTTTTATTCTATACGGCAAAATTTTTGCCATACAGCTTGTTGCCTGCCGCTTTGGCTTCCTTTGGGGCTTGGTTTGCAAGCACGGGGAACACGGCAGGCGGCTCTCGGTGTTGATTGTTTTTCAACAGTGTCAAAAGCCGGTGCTCCTTCCCGTTCCATTTTTCGCTGATTTGAAAATGTCATGTGGCTTGGGCGAATTTTGCGCGGCGTGGGTGTGCATGCGTAAGGCATTGGCACTGCGGGGCTTACAGGCCGGTCGGCCTTGCGTGTGCAATGGAGCCGGCCTCTGAAACGGTCTCGCTCAGCCTTCAAGGCTGCTGTCTCGAGTGTGTCGAAGGGGTGGTCTTGCCTTGCCGGACGTGCTGTCTTGCCAGGCAAAACGGCCTGCATCGCGCCGCGATGCAGGCCGTTTCGGAAAGAAACAGAGGGCTTCATGGCCTGGTTGCAGGGCTGAAAACGTATTTTGAATGCTGTTTCTCCAGGTTCAGTTGTGTTGAATTTTGGCGCTGCTAAGGCTTTTGCCTGCTGTTGCTGCCCACATTAAACATGTGCATTCCCCGCTCGAAGCGGTAATCGACGCTTATGCCGTAGAGCCGGCAGATGGCCTGCACTATCGAGAGGCCGAGGCCTGTCGACGAGGCGTTTCCGGGCGTGTGGTAGAAGCGTTCGAATATCCGCTGGCCGTCGAGAGGCGTTTCCTGGCCCGTGTTGGCTATGGACATGGATGTCGTGGAGATGCTTATCGCGATGCGGCCGCCGCGGTTGCAGTGCGTGAAGGCGTTCTTCAGCAGGTTCGTGGCGAGCGTGGTGGCGAGCGACTCGTCCATGTTGAGCACCAGGTCGCCGTCGTTGCGCCTTTCCACGGTGATGCCTTTGTGGGCGTATATCATTTCCATGTCGGGCAGCAGCCGGTCTACCGTTCCGGCCATGCTTACGGCCTCGGTCGACGTGAACTGCCCTCCCGCTATCTTGCTGAGCAGCAGCAGCGAGCGGTTGGTGCGCGCGAGGGCTTTCAGCGTGTGCAGCGCCTTCACCACCTCGCCCATCTGCTGCTCTGTCAGCTGGCCGTCGTCGAGCAGCATCTCCAGCCGGCTCTGTATCACGGCAAGCGGGGTCTGCAGCTCGTGCGAGGCGTTGGCCGTGAAGCGCTTCTGCTCCTCGAAGAGGGCCTCGTTGCGTTTCGTCGTGCGGCTGATGGCCTCGCCCAGCCTCCTGAACTCCGTCACGCTGGTGTTCTGCGGCATTTCCTTGTTGCGTTCGCCCAGCCGGTAGTCGTCGAGCCACGCCAGTATGGCTTGCAGCGGGCGCATTCCGCGGCGCAGCGAGCGCCTGTTTACCACCACGATGCAGGCCACCATGGCTGCGTAGAGGGCGGCCAGCCAGTAGGCCACGGCGGCCTTCAGGTCGGCCTTGTCGATGGTTGGGGTGAACACCACCACCTCGAAGAACCGTCCTTGGTCGTCGTTGAATATGTAGGATATGGTGCGGGCCGGCTCAAACTCGTTCTTGGACTTGATGTAAACCTCGTTGTCTTCGTAGCGTATGTGCGAGCGGCTGGCGGCGTATTCGGCCGACACCTCGTGCAGGTAGTACTGGTTGTTGGTCGTGGCCGGCTCGTCGGGCAGCGGCTCGCCGGCCAGCGAGCGGCGTATCACCGTCTCGGCGTGGTCCTCGAGCGAGTCGTCCACCTCGTCGTTTATCTCGTCGATGATGGCAAAGTAGAACAGCGTTGCCCAGAAGGCGAACACCAGTGCGCCTATGACTGAGAGGCGCAGGGTGAGCAGGTTGACCAGTTTCATGTCTCGGTGAGTTTGTAGCCGAAGCCGTAGACGGTCTTTATCTCTATGCCGGCACCTGCCGCCTTGAGCCGCTTGCGCAGGTTTTTCATCTGTGCGTAGATGAAGTCGAAGTTGTCTGCCTGGTCGATGTCGTCGCCCCATACGGCCTCTGCCAGCGTCTGTTTCTCTATCAGCCGCCCCCGGCGGTTCACGAGGTAGAGCAGTATGTCGTACTCCTTGCGGTTCAGCTCAACGGGCGTGCCGCCCACTTCAACGCGGAATGTGTCGGGGTGTATCGTCACGTTGGCCACCTTTACCGTCTGTTCGCCGCCTCGCATTTGCCTGCGCAGCACGCTCTTTATCCTGGCGTGAAGCTCCGCCAGGTGGAAAGGCTTGGGCAGGTAGTCGTCGGCCCCAAGCTCCAGTCCGTTCACCTTGTCGTCTATAGAGTCCTTGGCCGAGAGTATTATCACGTTCGCCCGCCGGCCCGCAGCGTGCATTTCGCGCAGCAGGTCGAGCCCGTTGCCGTCGGGCAGCATTATGTCGAGCAGTATGCAGTCGTACTCATATACGAACGCTTTCATGCGTGCCTCCGAGTAGTTGGCCGCCGTCTCGGCCACATACCGTTCCTTTTCGAGCGACCGGGCTATCACTTCGCGCAGGTCGTCGTTGTCTTCCACTATCAGTATCTTCATGTTTTTGTCTGTTGATAACTTGTGGGCCACTCAGTTGCCAGGCCGCCATAGGCTTGCCGCCCGGCTAGGTTCGCCGTTGTTGAGCGTTCGCAAAAATACGCATTTTCAGCGACATGGCATCGCGGTTTTGCACTTTTCTTTGCGAACTTCAGCGCAAGCACCACACTTTTCTCGGCGAACTTTTGGCCGAATCTTACACTTTTCCCGGTGAACTTTGGTGCGGTAGGCGGTCTGTGCGGCTGTCAGACATCGAGTAGGGTGGGGCGGACAGGCTTCATGTTGTATCCGTTGTCGAGCATGGCGGCATTGGAGAAAATGGTGCCGCCGGCGGAAACAGTGCCGTAGCTGTTGTGGTTGTGGCCGAAAAGATGGAGCTTGGGGCGCACCGTTCCCACCCTTTCGAGCAGCAGCCGGTCGCCGTAATGCGCCGATTTGTCGCGGTCGCTGCCGTCGAGGATGCCGAACGGTGGCTGGTGCGTAATCAGAATGTCAGTCTTGTCGGGGATTTTGCCAATCATGGCATCGTAATCTCCGCTCAGAATGTCGCCCATCAGCAGCGGAACGCCGTAGAAGCTGATGCCGCAGAGCGTCACCCCAGAGTTGCAAAGATAGTGTACGTTGGCAGGCAGGCCGCTTATGGAGTCTGCCCCGAACATACAATCATCGTGGTTGCCGGCGATAAATACCTTGTTATTATAAGGCAGGCCGATGAGCCATTCCATGAATTCGTAAGCCTCACTCTCGGCCCCGGCAAAGGTGAAGTCGCCCGAATGCACCAGCACATCGGCCTCTGGCAGGATTGGCTTACGGTGCAGTCCGTGCGTGTCTGATATGTGCAGTATCCTCATTTCGGCGGATTATACAGTCACGTCGATATGCTTTATCCAGCAGGAAATGTCTTTGCCGGAGATGTCTCTGACAATCCGTCCGTTGCCGTCCGCTCCTGTCGCTTTTAGGAAGTCGTCAAAGTCTTTCGCGTTTTTTGCGCAATTTGCATCGTAATTCTTTTCTTTTTCCACATTGCCTTTGAACGTGATGACGAGCATTATGCATTTCTCCACCCCATGTTCCACGGCTGCGCACATTGTGCCTCTGGCCGCCGTGAAGAGCTGGTAGCCTATTCCTTTTACCTCGTTTTGGGTTTTGCCAGGCGTCAAGAAGTCAATCAGGAGTTTCGCCCTCTTGCTCCTGTTGCCTTTTTTGCTTTTCTGATGCTTGCCGATCAGTCGCTTGCCGATTTCTTCATCAAAAAGTTCTGAAACCTTGGCTTCTATGCCAATTACGCAGTCTTTCCCAAGCATGAGCAGGTCGTGGTTGCGTGGCCCTCCTGAGTACATTCCTTCGCCAAGACCGGCTGCCGCTTCCGGCTCGCAGACGAAATCCTGCTCTGCAATGCCGCATTCGGCCAGCAGGTCTGATACCCGTTTCGCGAACTCTGGCTTTCTCTCAATCGCCAGCTCGGCCATCAGCCGTGCGCTGCGGCCTTCTTTCCATTGGTCATCCTTTTTTGTCTTGCCAAGTCTTTTCCAAGCTTCGAGGCTGTCTATGGCCATTCCTTCTTTCTCGTATCTGATGTTCATGTGCTTTGTGTTTTATGGGGTTGTGTATTGTTTGTTGTCCTTTTGATTGTCACGAAGACATTTTCCAGCCTTACGATTGTTTGGTAATACATCACGGCAGTGCGGTAGCCGTGTTCCGTCAGCCAGTCGAACACTTTGTTGCGCGCGTCATCGTTGTAATATATTTCCACTTTCAGAGGCACCTCCGTCAGCCGTTTGTCCGCCAGGCGGCACACTCTGTCGAGGTTGATGTCGGCATATTCTAGCGGGTTTACGCTTGTTATTCCCAACAGATAAGGAGTGGCGTTGCCGTTGAGCGAGCACATCTCGTCAACGGGGCTGATGCCTAACCCGTCTTTGACCGCGTTTATCATGTCGCGCAATTGCAGCATTCCTTTCGCCAGTCCGTGGTGGAATATTGATTCAAGCTCGCCGTCCAGCACTATGTTGTCGGCAGGGATGCCGCAGCCCGGCCGGTTTTTCAGGCCGTACATGACTTGAAATCTGAACGTCTCTTCCTCTTGCCTTCTTTTGAGTTCAGCCTTTCTTCGTTTGTCTCTGGTTGCTTTCATTGCTTTGGCGTGGTTTGGTTTCGAGGGCAAAGATAGTATGGCGGTGTGCAAAAAACTTTCATAGGCGAGTGGAATTTTATATGAATTGTCGTTAGTCGTCGCTTTTTTCGCTGGCAGATTCATGCTTGTATGCTTCCAGCATATTGCCAAGTTCGTCTCTCATCATGCCTCTGAGGCATTCCGGCTCTATCACTTCAACGGACTTCCCCAAGCCGATAAGCCTCAGTACAAGTTCGTGGCTGGGTGCCATTCTGTACCTGAAGTCTGTGCGGGTTGAGGTGCTTTGCAGCTCCTCTTGCGATTCGTGGAGAGGCACGGAGCGCAGGTGTGCCGCCATTACGCCATGAACCCTGACAACGATGTTCTCCGGTTTGAGTCCTTCGTTGACGTAGATGCCGACGCTGTTGCGGAAATATTCTTTCGGGCTGAAGTCTTTCGGATATTCAAAGTGCTTGTCGGTGGCTTCCATGTTCCATGCCCGGTCGAGCGAGATTGTCCTGATGTCACGGTCTTCTTCTACCGTGCCGACAACATACCACCGCTGCCTAAGCACCTTGATGCAGTACGGCCTGAAATGCAGTTCACGTGGCTCGGTCTTGTAATACGACTGGTATTTCACATTCAGCACCCTGCATTCTCTCATGGCGCGAATCACCGTTTGCAGGAATTGCGCCCCGTCCGACATTTCTTCCAGGATGATTCTTTCGTGCAGGTCTGCGCTTTGGCGTATTGTCTCCACAGTGTTGAATGTGTTCACAAGCCATTGCAGGTATGGGGCATTGTCCAACGGAGCCTCATTGCTGATGTGGTATTTGTAGCCGTCTGCGGCAGAGCACGCAATGGAAATGCCGAACATGGAGCACAATGCGTCCTTTTGGTTGTGGAATGTCCGCAGGCTAAGAGACTTGCGCTCATCGTTGATGGAGGCGTACTCCCACAATCTTCTAATCTCCTCGAACGTAAGCCGCTTGTGCCTTAACAGCGTGTCGAGGAGCCACAGCTGGCGTTTGAAAGCGTTGCTTGACATTTGCCGTCTTGTAATTAAGGTGTTTCCTGTTCAGCACGCAATGCCTATCTCGTGCAGGAACTCCGGGGCGAGGTCTGCCCCGTTGGCCCATTCTATTGTCGAGTTGGTCAAGCCATACTGTATGAACTTGTCCTTGTCGAGCAAATCGCCGAACACTTCGCCTTTGAGGTAGGGCTTCAGGTCTACTCTCTTCTTGCTTCCGTCGCTGAAAGCGATGAGCAGCTCGTAGTCTTTTATGTAGTCAACGTCAACGATTTTTAGCATGGCAATATTATTTTAAAGGTTCTATTTTGTTCAATTTTTCTCCTCTTTGGGCTTTCCCCCATAGTTCAAGCAGCTCTGGCTCGTGCTGATTTATCCACTCGTTTACTTTAGCAATTACCTTTGCCGGGGCTTGGCCGTCCACGATTCTGTCCAATATGCTCATGGAGCATTTATAATCCCCGTATGTGAAGTGAATGTGCGGAGGATTATGGTCTTTCCAGAACAGGCTGATAATTATACCGTAGAATCTGCAAATTTCGGGCATAACGCTTCTTGTTGTTTCTTTGCAAATGTACAAAAATAATTTGTTTCTGCAATGGTTTGTGCGCAACGTTTATGCCGAGTCGAAGCATTATGCGCAAAAGTTTGTGGCTGTCGATGCTTTTTTTCGGCCAAATGCCCGCCGTCTCAGAAAAAAATGCTAAGTTTGCAGCTGCAAAACAAAAGTGCGCACAGTCCGGCCCGGCGGGCCGGCAGGGGTGCTCGGGCTGTTGCCCGGGCTGAGATCATACCCGTAAGACCTGATTCGGATAATGCCGACGGAGGGAACCGACAATGCCAATGTTGCTTTTTGCAAGTCCGAAAGGCACGCGGCCTATATCGCAGGCAACCCCTTATTTGCGCCGTATATATTAAATAAGGAGAAAATGGAAAAGTTAGTGATTGCAGGCAAGGAGTTCTCCTCGCGCCTGTTCCTGGGAACCGGCAAGTTCAGTTCCAACGAAGTGATGGCCCAGGCTATCGAAGCCTCGGGCACGCAGATGGTGACCATGGCCATGAAGCGCATCGACCTGGCCGACAAGGGCGACGACATGCTCGCCCACATCGCACGCCCCGGCATACAGCTGCTGCCCAACACCTCCGGCACGCGCAACGCAGAGGAGGCCGTGTTTGCCGCCAAGATGGCCCGCGAGGCTTTCGGCACCAACTGGCTCAAACTGGAGATTCACCCCGACCCGCGCTACCTGCTGCCCGACCCGATAGAGACGCTCAGGGCAACGGAGCAGCTCGTCAAGGAGGGATTTGTGGTGCTGCCCTACTGCCAGGCCGACCCCGTGCTCTGCAAGCGGCTTGCCGAGGCCGGCGCGGCCACCGTGATGCCGCTGGCAGCGCCCATAGGCACCAACATGGGGCTGCGCACGATGGACTTCCTCAACATCATCATTGACGAGGCTTCGGTGCCTGTGGTGGTCGATGCAGGCATCGGCGCACCGAGCGACGCGGCAAAGGCAATGGAGATAGGGGCCGACGCGGTGCTCGTGAACACGGCCATCTCCGTGGCTGGCGCCCCCGTGGCCATGGCGCGCGCGTTCAAGAAGGCCGTTGAGGCAGGCCGCGAGGCTTTCGAGGCCGGGCTTGGCAACCAGTCGATGGACATGACGGCGGAGGCCAGCTCGCCGCTGACGGCATTCCTTAACTGACGTTAAAGCGTGGCGGCCTCGCCCATGACGAAATGCGCCGTATGCCATGTCGGTTTACAAAACGGCCTGTTTCGCATCGCGAAACGACCCGTTTCAGGCTCTGAAACGGCACGTTTTGGAAGCTAAAACGCCCCGTTTTGTAACGCGCTGTGAGCCAGGTGGTTGCGCGATAGGGCGCAGGCTGTGGCCCAAAAGTTAAAAAATCTTATAGAAACAAGCTAAAAAGCAAGGTCTGATGAACATCAAGATAAACAACGAACCGTCCACCGTGGCGGAAGGAACTACGCTGGCCGGCCTCGCAGCTGCCCACAGCCTGCCCGACAAGGGCGTGGCCGTGGCTGTCAACAACGCCATGGTGCCGCGCACGGAGTGGGCCACGCGCACACTCGCCGAGGGCGACGACATCGTGATTTTGAAAGCATTTTGTGGAGGATAAGACTATGTTTTACGACGAAATAAAGAAGATAAGCTGGGACGAGACAACCCAGAAAATCATGTCGAAGACCGACGCCGACGTGCGCCGCGCCCTCTCGAAGAGCCACCTGTCGGTAGACGACTTCATGGCGCTTGTGTCGCCCGCCGCCGACAAATACCTTGAACAGATGGCCCGCCTGAGCCGTATGTACACGCGCGAGCGTTTCGGCAAGACCATCAATATGTTCATACCGATTTACATCACCAACTCGTGCTCCAACTCGTGCGTCTACTGCGGCTTCCACGTGCAGAACAAGATGCCGCGCACGGTGCTCACCGAGGAGGAGATAGTGCGCGAGTATGAGGCCATAAAGAAGCTCGGCCCGTTCGACAACCTGCTCGTGCTCACTGGCGAGAATCCGGCCGTGGCGGGCGTGAAATACATCGCCCGCGCCCTCGACCTGGCCAAGCCCTACTTCAACAACCTGCAGATTGAGGTGATGCCACTGCGCTCGGAGGACTACGCCGAGCTGCGCCGCCACGGGCTTAACGGCGTGATTTGCTTCCAGGAAACGTACAACGAGGCCCGCTACAAGGTCTACCACCCGCGCGGGCCGAAGTCTAACTACGAGTGGAGGCTCAACGGATACGACCGCATGGGGCAGGCCGGCGTACACAAGATTGGCATGGGCGCACTCATCGGACTGGAGGACTGGCGCACCGAGGTGACCATGATGGCCTACCACCTGCGCTACCTCGAGAAGACCTACTGGCGCACGCAGTACAGCGTAAACTTCCCCCGCATGCGCCGCGCGGAGAACGGTGGCTTCCAGCCCAATGTCGAAATGACCGACCGCGAGCTTGCCCAGGTGACCTTCGCCATGCGCATCTTCGACCACGACGTGGACATATCGTACTCCACGCGCGAGAATCCCGACGTGCGCAACCACATGGCCACGCTTGGCGTGACGACCATGAGCGCCGAGAGCCACACCGACCCGGGAGGCTACGCCTGCTACCCCAACGCCCTGGAACAGTTCCACGTGAGCGACGAGCGCACCGCCGTAGAGGTGGACCGCGACCTGCGCGCCATCGGCATGGAGCCTGTGTGGAAGAACTGGGACGCAAGCTTCGACCGCATATCAATGGCGAATTAGGAATTTGGAATTACGAATTGTCGCGCAAAGCGCGATGAAGAATTAATAATTTTAGAGTTGGGCGTGGTGCCGATAGGTTGCTTAGACATGACAATCCGACTCTCCACTCAATTCAAAAATAAATAATTCTTCATCGCGTGAGCGACAATTCAAAATTCAAAACTCCAAACTCAAAATTCAGAATATGCGCTACCTTCCCGTCCTTACCATAGCCGGCAGCGACTGCAGCGGCGGGGCCGGCATACAGGCCGACATGAAAACGATGTCGGCCTTGGGCTGTTACGCCGCCTCGGTGGTCACTGCCGTCACCGTGCAGAACACCGTCGGGGTCTCCGGCGTTGACCTTGTGAGGCCCGAGACCGTGGCCGCCCAGATACGGGCGGTGATGGACGACATACGCCCCGTGGCCGTTAAGGTAGGCATGGCTGGCGACGCCGCCACTATGTGCGCCATCGCCTGCGCTCTCAAGGCGTATGAGCTTAAGGCCGTGGTGGTAGACCCCGTAATGGTGTCCACTAGCGGCCATGTGCTCATGCCGCGCGATGCCATCGACGCTTTCCGCCGCTACCTTGTGCCGCTGGCCACCCTGCTCACGCCAAACGTGCCGGAGGCCGAAGTGCTTTCGGGGCTGACCGTCAGCGACGAGGCGTCGTGCCACGCCGCCGGGCTGGTCATGGCACGCGACAGCCGCTGCCCCGTGCTCATCAAGGGCGGCCACTTCGGCGGGCAGGACAAGGTGGACCGCCTCTACGCCGCCGACGGACGGCTGGCCCAGACATACGCCACCGAGGCCGTAGACACGACAAACACCCACGGCACGGGCTGCACGCTGTCGTCTGCCATAGCCTGCTTCATTGCCCGCGGACTTCCGCTCGCCGAGGCCATAAGGCAAGCCAAGGCTTACGTAACCGAGGCCCTTAAGGCGGGGAGCGGCGTTGAAATAGGGCAGGGGCATGGCCCGGTGAACCACTTTTTCAATCCCGAAAAAATGCTGAAAGTATGATACCAGTACAGTTTATAACCCACCGTAACGAGCGTTTCGGCTACGTCGATGGCGCACGCATGGCCTTGGAGGGCGGCTGCAAGTGGATTCAGCTGCGCATGAAGGGCGCGACCGACGACGAGGTGAGGGCCGCTGCGGCTGCCATCCAGCCGCTCTGCAAGCAGCACGAGGCCGTGTTCGTAATCGACGACCGCGTCGGCTTGGCCAAGGAACTGAAGGCCGACGGCGTACACCTCGGCAAGAACGATATGCCCGTCGGCGAGGCGCGGCACGTGCTCGGCGAGAACTTCATCATCGGAGGCACGGCAAACACGTTTGAGGACATAGAGCGATTGCACCGCGAAGGGGCCGACTACATAGGCTGCGGGCCGTTCCGTTTCACCACGACGAAGCAGAACCTTGCGCCCGTCCTCGGCCTCGACGGCTACTTCACCCTTGTCAACCGTATGCGTGCGGCAGGCATCCTGCTCCCCGTAGTGGCCATCGGCGGCATCCGCTTTGAGGACATTCCCGACATCATGCGCACCGGTGTGCGCGGCATCGCCGTCTCCGGCGCAGTGCTCGGCGCACCCGACCCCGTGGCCGAGATGCGCCGGATGGTGGGTGGATGATACCGAATTTGCCGGAGACCGGGAGTTATCGGAGTTTTGGCAAAGGCCACATGGGTGGCTTGCATGGCTTTCGCAATTGCTTGCCATGGCAGCAGTCACCGTGCAGCGCACAAGGCATTTGTCTGAACTCCCGCAACTCCTGAACTTCTGGACTCCTTTTGCAATAATCAAATAATGTAAGATATGGACAACAATATCAAGATTACTTATCCGAGTTCCGAGAAGGTTTACATGAGCGGAAAGCTCTACCCTGAACTCAGAGTGGGAATGCGCAAGGTGCGCCTGACCCCTACCGTCGACATAGTTGACGGCAAGAAAGTTGTGACGGAGAACGCTCCCGTCTATGTTTACGACACCAGCGGGCCTTACAGCGACCCCGAAGTGGAAATCGACTTGAGGCGCGGTCTGCCCAAGCTCCGCGCCCCGTGGGTTGCCAAGCGCAAGCCCGGCGACACGCAGATGGCCCTGGCCAAGCGCGGAATAGTGACCGAAGAGATGGAGTACGTGGCCATACGGGAGAACATGAACTGCGCCGAGCTGGGCATAGACACCCACATCACGCCTGAGTTCGTGCGCCAGGAGGTGGCCGCCGGCCGCGCCGTCATCCCCGCGAACATAAACCACCCGGAGGCAGAGCCGATGGTGATAGGCACCAACTTCCTCGTGAAGATAAACACAAACATAGGCAACTCGGCCACGACTTCGGGCATTGAGGAAGAGGTCGAGAAAGCCGTGTGGAGCTGCAAGTGGGGCGGCGACACGCTGATGGACCTCTCCACGGGCGACAACATACACGAAACGCGCGAGTGGATCCTGCGCAACTGCCCCGTGCCGGTGGGCACCGTGCCTATGTACCAAGCCTTTGAGAAAGTTGACGGCAAGGCCGAAGACCTCACGTGGGAGATATTCCGCGACACTCTCATAGAGCAGTGCGAGCAGGGCGTTGACTATTTCACCATCCACTGCGGCATCCGCCTGAAGAACGTTCCGCTCTCGCAAGGGCGCCTTACGGGCATGGTGAGCCGCGGCGGCAGCATAATCTCGAAGTGGTGCATGGTGCACCAGCAGGAGAGTTTCCTCTACTCGCACTTCGACGACATATGCGACATCTGCCGCAAGTACGACGTTGCCATATCGCTGGGCGACGGACTGCGCCCCGGAAGCATACACGACGCTAACGACGCCGCGCAGTTTGCCGAGCTTGACACGATGGGAGAGCTGGTCGAGAGGGCATGGGCCAAGGACGTGCAGGCTTTCATCGAGGGCCCGGGCCACGTGCCGATGCAGAAGATTAAGGCCAACATGGACCGCCAGATTGACAAGTGCCACGGCGCGCCTTTCTACACCCTGGGCCCGCTCGTCACCGACATCGCCCCCGGCTACGACCACATCACCAGCGCGATAGGCGCCTCGATGATTGGCTGGTATGGCACGGCCATGCTCTGCTACGTAACGCCCAAGGAGCACCTTGCGCTGCCTATGAAGGACGATGTGCGCACGGGCGTGGTGACATACAAGATTGCCGCCCACGCCGCCGACATAGCAAAGGGCCACCCCGGGGCCACAATTCGCGACAATGCGCTTAGCAAGGCGCGCTACGAATTCCGCTGGAAGGACCAGTTCAACCTCGCCCTCGACCCCGAACGCGCACTTGAATACTACAAGACTTCCAACGATGTGGAGGGCCGCTACTGCACAATGTGCGGCCCGAACTTCTGCGCCGCACGCATAAGCCACTCGCTGAAGGACTGCGACCAGCAGTAGATTTAGGAATTAGGAGTTTTGAGTTTTGAATTGTCGCGCTACGCGCGATTATGAGTTATGAATTTCTAAGTTGAGTGGGAAGGATGGAGCAGCCGCTCAATTAGTAAATGCTTAATTCACAATCGCGCTATGCGCGACAATTCAAAACTTGAAATTCAAAACTCAAAATTCATGAAATTCATTGTCTTCACCTCCCCGTCGTTCATTCCCGATGAGGCTTCCTACATACGGCGGCTTTTTGAACTGGGGCTTGACGTGCTCCACTTGCGCAAGCCCGGCGCATCGGCGGATGAATGCGCGAGGCTCGTGGAAGAAGTGCCGGAGTTGTGGCGCGGGCGCATCGTGGTACACGACCATTTCCGCCTCTGCCGCGACTACGGCCTGATGGGCGTGCACCTGAACAGCCGCAACCCTGCGCCGCCGGCTGATTTCCGCCCCGGCACGGTGTCGGCCTCGTGCCACTCGCTGGCCGAGGTGGCCCGGCGCAAGACTGGTTTGAGCTATGTCACGCTCAGCCCCGTGTTCGACAGCATTTCCAAGCAGGGCTACAGGGCGGCCTATTCGGAAGAAGATTTGGAACGGGCCGCCGCCGACGGGGTCATTGACAGCCGCGTGGTGGCCTTGGGCGGCGTGTCGCTTGGCAACATACCGCGCCTGCGCGGGTGGGGCTTTGGCGGCGCGGCCATGCTCGGCGACGTTTGGGGGCGCGCCGGCAGTGCCGGATTCGGAGGTTACGTGCGGCGGCTCCGCGCCGCGCTTGGTAGCTGACTGTATGTTGCCATGCGCGCCGCAGTGCCAATGCGTCGGCGTACTTTTTGCCGGCTGCCGTGTCGCCTTTGCCGTATTTTTTCGTATCTTTGCATCCGCGTCATGCCCATCTCAGCCTTTGTCGGTGCATAGGTGTGGGCATTTTGGTGAGGAGTTCATAACATTGTGCTGCAGATGAGACACCTTTTGGTCATTCTTTTTGTGTCGGCCTTGGCCCTGTTGTCCTGCGGACGGCCCGACTACCCGGCGGAGCTTCTGGCTGCCGACAGCCTCAGCGGGGTGCGCCCCGACAGCGCCAAGGCGGTGCTCGGGCGCGTGGGGCATGGGCTTGATGCCTTTGACGACGACGCACGTTGGTATTACAGGCTGCTGCGGCTGAAAGTGCGCGGCAAGGCTTACGACGTGTTCACCGCAGCCGACAGTGCGGAGGCTTTTGACATCCTGGCGCACTACCGCAGCGGGGGCGACAGCCGTTTGCTCCCGCAAGCCTATTATTATGCTGGCTGCGTGGTGCGCGACATGGGGAATGCGCCCATGGCCATCGACCTGCTTCAGCATGGCATGGATGCCATGCAAGACACCACTGACCTCGAACTGCGCAGCATACTCAACTTCCGTATCGGCTTCCTGTTGCTTGACCAAGGTGTATATGACCACGCGATACCCTATTTCCGGGAGTCGCTTCGCCTTGAAAGCCTGCGCAAGGATACGGCCATGATGGCTTTCTGCCATGAGAAACTGGCGTTCGTGTATCGCGACAAGGGGGAGCGCGACAGCGCACTTTGTTATTTTGACCGGGCTATACGATGCGCAAACGCGCTGGGAGACAGCACTTTCGCGAATGGCTTCGTGGCTTCACTGGCCTCTTATTACATCTCTGTTAAGGATTACCGCAAGGCTGACAGTTGTCTCGCGCCATATTTGCCGTATGTGGATGCGGTTGATAAGATTCCTATTTATGGCATGATGGCGGTTGTTTGCATGAATACTGGACGTTATGATGAGGGTTATTCGTATTGTTCGGCTATGTTGGGTGAGGGGTCCATATTGTCGAAGCAGAATGCCTGTCGGATGCTTTTGCTGTATTATTCGCACTACGGCGATATTGAGAATGTATCAAAATATGTGTCATTGCTGTCAGAGTACACTGACTCTTTGGACAAAGTGACTGCAAGAGATGTTGTTGCCAGAATGAACACGAGTTACAATTACAATATCTATAGGGTTGAGAACGCAGAGCTTAAGGCTGAAAAAGCGCGGTCGTTTGGAATAATTTGGGCACTTGGCCTTGCCGTCATTATGATAATGTGGCTTTATCTTAGGCATGTAAGGGTTTCGCACCGCCGGGCGGAAGAGCGCGAGTTGCGCTGGGCTTCTCTACAACATGATATGCAGGAGGTGAGTGATGCCAGCATAAAGGAGAAAGAGGAGAAGATTTCGATGCTTGAAGTGCTGCTTAAAGAAGCAAAAGAACAAAGCGAGGAGCAGTTGTCGCAGTTGATCCAACAGAAGAAGCAACTGGAACTGCTCGTGTCAATGGCAAACAAAAAGCGTGAAATGAGCGATGCGATAAGAAAGCAGATTGTGAATTCCAAGGTGTATGCCAATGTACATAAGATGGCAAGGGAAAATCGCATAATGACATACGCCGATTGGGAGGAGGTAGATTCTTTTGTCAAGGAGCTTATGCCAAACTTCAAGAATGGCCTATATAGCATAAGTGATATAAGTGAGCAAGATTACAGACTTTGCCTTTTAATGCGTCTCGGAGGATTTACGGGCAAGGAAATGGCGGTATTGCTGGGACGTACAGACGGTGCAGTATCAAAGGCAAAAAGGAAATTGCAGGAAAGGTTTCTGGGTGGAGACAACGACAAAAAGAACTTGGAAAGTTTTATCCTTTCATTGTAATATACTGAAACACATGATGTTGGGTAGTGTGGTACAGCGATTGAATTAGGATTGAATGAACGAATTCAATTTTAATTCAATTGTTTTTTAGTGCTTTCTTTGGTTTTTTTTCATACTTTTGCATCGTTGGATTATTTTAACGATTTAAAATTTGTGACTATGAACCAGAAGAATCTGTATGTTTTGGCGATGCTTTTATTTGTTGCATTTCAGATAAGGGCCGGGGTGTTGGTGCTTCAAAATGGAAAGTTTGATAATCCTGTTAAAGGGCCTCATGATAAAGCCCCAATAGTCGATTTGGACTGTGACGTGTTCATAATACGGGCGGACACGACGTATAATAATGCCCGTGTTGTGGTTAAAGATAAGGTGGGGCAAGTGCTTCACGATGGCGTGATGGATATCACCCACCAGCCAAATGCTGTGTATGTGCCAGCCCCCGACAAGCAAACCATAGAGATTTACTGTGGTAAGGAGGCCTTTTGGGGTGTATGTGGTGATGAGTAGACAAAAAGAGGTAATACATTATTCGCTTGTGTCAGATAGTGTAAAGGAGCATAGTGAAAGGCAGGACATTTGGATTCAAATCTTAAATATTAAAATATGAGGAAACTTTTTTTTATACTTTTTTCTTTACTTTCGGTCTGCCACGCCCGTTCTGAGGGCTTGGCAGACCCCACGCCGGTGGCCGACCGCGACTCTCTGATGGCCCATTACGAGCAGAAGTATGGCTGGCTCGGCAAGTTCAGGGCCGAGGCCGAGGCTTCGTTCACTTACCCGCAGCACGACGTCACGCCGTGGTTCTTCTTCGCCGGGGGCTTCTTCGACCCCGTGGAGCGGCTCACCATGGGCGTTTCCTATGTGCATTTCCTTGGCCTGTGCCATCCCGGCGACCAGAAGTATTACGCAACGTCGAACGGCCTGGCAGGCAGTCTTGGGTATAGGCTTTGGCAGAACAAGGGCGGGCGCACCATGTGGGCAAAGGACTTTTCCGTGGAGCTGCGCCTGCGCTATGCCCACAGCCTTGGGCATCCCGACATGGAGTACAATCTCTACGACGTGGGCTTCATGTTCTACAACGCCCGCCACCGCCGGGTGCCGTGCTTCCAGCTGGGCTACCGCACCGTAGATGCGCGCACCCCGGGCTTTGCCAACATGCACGCCGTTTATCTATCGCTCGTGCTTCGCTGAGCGTAGTGCCGTGGCCGGCTGCGGCGCGCCCTTGGGATGCCATGTTCATGGCATCCCAAGGGCCGCTGCTTTGCTGCGAAGCACTGTTGCTTCGTGCTGTTGCTGAGGCCGTCGGCAGTAGGGCGTGGCGTGCTTCGTGTGAGCCGGGTGGGGCTGTTCATGGATGTCGTGTTGGTGGCCGTGGCGTTCTTTCCCACCGTATGCTGCGACTGGGACGGGCGTGCCTTTGCCCCGGGCTGGCATCTCGGGCAGTGGCACGCTGCCGTGGCGTCATTCTGCAGCCAATATCTGTGCTGCGTGGTCCTTCACCTTTATCTGCTTGGGCCCTATGATGCGCTCCACCGTTCCGTCCTCGCCGATGATGAACGTTGTGCGGAACGTGCCGAAATACTTGCGGCCGTACATCGACTTCTCGCCCCATACGCCGAACTCCTCCACTAATTTCTTCTCCGTGTCGGCAATGAGCGGGAATGGCAACTCGTTCTTGGCGATGAACTTCTGGTGCGACTTCTCGTCGTCGACGCTCACGCCCACCACATCGTAGCCTGCCGCCTTCAGCTCCTTGTAGTTGTCGCGCAGGTTGCAGGCCTCGCTCGTGCAGCCCGAGGTCATGTCCTTGGGATAGAAGTAAAGTGCCAGCTTGCGCCCGGCGAAGTCGCTCAGCCTAATCTCGTTTCCGTTCTCGTCGCGCCCCAGCAGCTCCGGGGCCTTGTCTCCTGTTTGCATATGTTGTGGTTTTGGTTGTGGCAATATTACTAATGTTATTTGTCGTTTCTTTCTCTTTGCAAATATACATTATTCCCTGCTAACGGGCAAGCATGTGTCGCCTTTTCTTGCCGTTGTGGCGGAAAAAGCGTAACTTTGCGGCATGAAACTGAAACCGCGCGACAGGCAGATACTGTCCATTGCCCTGCCCTCGATAGTGTCGAACATCACCGTGCCGCTGCTCGGGCTGGTCGACGTGGCCATAATGGGCCACGTGGGCGATGCCGTCTACATAGGTGCCATTGCCGTTGGGTCGATGATTTTCAACCTCGTCTACTGGATATTCGGTTTCCTGCGCATGGGTACGAGCGGCATGACGTCGCAGGCCCTGGGCCGCCGCGACCTGCCTGAGGTGACGCTCCTGCTTGCCCGCTCGCTCGCCGTGGCCCTGGGGGTGGCCTTGCTGCTGCTCCTGCTGCGCGAGCCACTGCTGTGGCTGATGCTCTTTCTCATCAAGCCCACGCCCGACGTCGCACCGCTGGCAGCCCGCTACTTCCACATCTGCGTGTGGGGTGCGCCCGCCATGCTCGGCCTCTACGGGCTTATGGGCTGGTATATCGGCATGCAGAACACGCGCACGCCGATGCTCATATCCATCATGCAGAACGTGGTTAATATAGTGGCCAGCCTGCTGCTTGTCGTAGTTGGCGGGCTGAAGCTCGAGGGCGTGGCCGCCGGGACGGTGACAGCGCAGTGGGCCGGCTTCCTCGTGGGCCTCGCGCTGCTTGTCCGCCACTACGGCCGCCTGCGCAGGCATTTCCGCCCGGGCGGCGTATTCGTGCGCTGCGCCATGGCCCGTTTCTTCACCGTAAACCGCGACATATTCCTTCGCACGCTCTGCCTCGTGGCCGTAAACCTCTACTTCACCTCCGCCGGGGCGCGGCAGGGGGCGGTAATACTGGCCGTGAACACGCTGCTCTTGCAGCTCTACCTGCTCTTCTCTTACGTGATGGACGGCTTCGCCTACGCCGGTGAGGCCGTGTGCGGCAAGTATTACGGGGCGCGCAACCGGGCGGCCTTCGGCGACACGCTGCGCCGCCTCTTCCTGTGGGGAGGGGCGATGGTGGCGCTCTTCACCGCCGTATATGCCATAGGCGGCACGCCTTTCCTGCGCCTGCTCACCACCGACGAGGCCGTAATACGCGCCTCGGCAGAATACTTCCCTTGGGCTGTAGCCATCCCGGCAGCCGGGGTGCTCGCCTTCATCTGGGACGGGGTGTTCATAGGCATGACCGCCACCAGGGCCATGCTCCTCTCGCTCGTGGTGGCCGCCGCGGCCTTCTTTGCCACCTACCTGTCGCTCGGCGACACGCTGGGCAACCACGCCCTGTGGCTCGCCATGATGGTTTACCTCTTCATGCGCGGCCTGGCCGAGACCGTGGCCTACAGGTTTGTAATGAAGAATTAAGAATGAAGGATTTGGAATTAGGCTTGCGCCATACCGCGTGGCCGGTGCTTGCCGGTGCTCCCAAGGCTCCCTGGACTTCTTTTCCACCAATGATACTCACTTAAAAAACCAATAATGAAACTAAAGACAATCATTTCCATTCTGCTCGCCGCCATGTCGGCCCTCGGCGCAGTGCCTGCCGCTGGGCAGGGTGAGCCGTCTCCGGGCCTGAAAGATGCGGCAGGAGGCAAGTTCCTGGTCGGTGTGGCCCTCAATTCGCGGCAGGTCAGCGGGCGCGACACGGCCGTGCAGTCAGTCATCCGCCGCCACTTTAACAGCATAGTTGCCGAGAACTGCATGAAGAGTGCCTCCATACATCCCGCCGAGGGGCGTTATGATTTCCGCGATGCCGATGCGTTTGTCGGCTTCGGCGAGCAGAACGGGATGGCCGTGATAGGCCATTGCCTCGTATGGCACTCACAGCTTGCACCGTGGTTCTGCAAGGACTCGCTTGGCCGCAATGTCTCTGCCGAGGTGCTTAAGCGGCGCATGAAGGAGCATATAACCACCGTGGTGGGCCGTTACCGTGGCCGCGTGAAGGGATGGGATGTGGTCAATGAGGCCATCATGGACGACGGCTCATACCGCAGGACACCGTTTTACGAGATACTCGGAGAGGAATACATAGCCCTGGCTTTTGAGTACGCCCACGCCGCCGACCCAGATGCTGAGCTTTATTACAACGACTACAGTATGGCCGGCAGGCGCAAGCGCGAAGCCGTGGTGCGCATGGTGGAGGGGCTGAAGCGGCGTGGGCTGCGCATTGACGCAATAGGCATGCAGGCCCATATAGGCATGGACTATCCCCATATCAGCGACTTCGAGCAGAGCATGGATGCCTTTGCGGCCACCGGTTGCAAGGTGATGATAACCGAGTGGGATATGAGCGCGCTGCCCACTGCAAGCCAAAGTGCCAACGTGGCCGACACTGCAGGCTACGAGGCGCGGCTCAATCCGTATCCCAACGGGCTTCCCGACTCGGTGAGCCGAGCCTGGAACCGCCGCATGATGGCTTTCTTTAGGCTCTTCCAGAGGCATCCCGCCGTGTCGCGCGTCACGGCATGGGGGCTCAGCGACGGCGATTCGTGGAAAAACAACTTTCCTGTCCACGGGCGCACTGACTACCCGCTGCTCTTCGACCGCGACCTTAGGCCGAAGCCGTTCGTGCGCGAGCTAATTGCCCCAAAGCAGGCCACGTTTGCCGATTTCGCATATTCTGCACCCGGCGATGGGCGGGGCGACACTGCCGCCGTGCCTAACCCGATACTCCCCGGATGCTATCCGGACCCGAGCATCTGCCGCGTTGGTAACGATTATTACCTCGTAAACTCCTCGTTTGCTTTCTTCCCCGCCGTGCCGATATGGCACAGCACCGACCTGCGCTCGTGGCACCGGCTGGGCTATGTGCTCAACCGCCCATCGCAACTGAGGCTGAGGGAGGGGCTGAGGATAAGCGGCGGGATATATGCCCCCGACATAAAGTTCAACCCGCACGACAGCCTGTTCTACCTCATAACCACCGACGAGGAAGGCCGCGGCACATTCTTTGTGACTACCGACGACCCAAAGCGAGGCTCATGGAGCGACCCTACGTACCTCCACGATGTGGGAGGCATCGACCCGTCGCTCTTTTTCGATGCTGACGGCAAGGCTTATGTGCTCAACAACGACGCCCCGGCGGGCAATCCGCTTTACGACGGCCACCGTGCCATCTGGATAAGGGAGTTCGACTGGAGGCGCGGGCGCACCGTCGGCGAGCGGCGCCTACTAGTCGACGGAGGCGTTGACATAACGCAGAAACCATCGTGGATAGAAGGCCCGCACCTATACCGCGTCGGCGGGAAATACTTCCTCATGGCGGCCGAAGGCGGCACGGGCGACAACCATTCGGAAGTGGTGTTCGCCTCCGGGTCGCCCTGGGGACCGTTCGAACCATGCCCGGTAAACCCCATACTGACACAGCGCGGCCTCCCGGCAGACAGACCGCAGCCGGTCACTTGCGCCGGCCATGCTGACCTTGTGCAGCAGCCCGACGGGCAGTGGATGGCCGTGTTCCTTGCAGTGCGCCCCTATAAGGACGGCCATGACGTGATGGGCCGCGAGACATTCATGCACCCTGTGGATTGGCAGGAAGGCCAGCCTGTAATCCTGCCAGCCGGCGAAGCGCTGGCGTATGCCGACCGCCCAGTGGTACGGCAGCCCCTATGGACAGCCGGAGGGCTGGCTGCCGATGCATTCTTCATACGTACACTGGCTGCTGATTTCTACAAGACAAGCCCCGATGGCAGCCTCGTGATGAACGCGGGCAGTACCGGCCTTGCCGACAAGGGGCTGCCATCGGCCATAGGAAGATGGGTTGCCAGTTTTGAGTTTGAGGCGAATACCACCCTCGACTTTGCCCCGCAGTCAGCTGGCGACGCTGCCGGGCTTATGCTGTTTCACGACGATGACAACTACGTGAGCATCGCCAAGACGCTTGATGGTGATGGCAGGGCGTGCCTAGAGTTGGAGGAGCGCAGCATGGGTAGGAGTGCTGTGCGTGCAGTGGCGGCCTTGACTGACGCCGAAGTAACGGGCAAGTTGAGGCTGAGAGTGCAGGGTGAGCGCGACCGTTCCACCGGTGCTGTGGCTTACCGCTTCAGTTACGCAATGGCTGGAAGCAGCGAGTGGAAAGCCATTGGCAGCCCTGTGCCTGCCGATTTGCTGAGCACTCGCACTGCCGGCGGATTCACCGGGACGATGGTGGGGGTGTTTGCTACTGGCGGCTATTGACTACTGGGGCAGTGCCCAAGACTGCATGTTGAGCAAAAATAGGGTGTTTTATTTTGATTTGCAGCCGATAATGCGTATCTTTGCATAACGCAACAGGTACAAAGGCAATAGCAAGTGCGCTTCATGCTGCTGGCTTGCCGGGCCCTGGAAGTGGAATTTAGTCATTTTAGGTCATGAAGAAGTTAGCATTAACCATAGTCATTGCATTGGCCATGTTGCCATGCCGGTCGTTTGGACAAAGCTTTTCTGCATTGTGGAAGCAGGCCGATGAGGCTGCGGGCAAGGATTTGCCAAAGACGCAGATAGAAATCCTTGAGAAGATAGAAGCCAAGGCCGAGGGCGAGAAAGCTTACGGGCAGTTGCTCAAGGCGAGCTTGAAAAAGGCGCAGGTGGAGGCCGAGGTGGCTCCCGACTCGCTCCGCCCGGCGGTGGAACGCCTTGAGCGGCGGTGCGCCGCCGCTGACGACCCTGTGCTTAAAGCAGTCTATGCCGCCGTGCTGTGCCGCATATACACCGACAACGCTGCGCTCAGCGACTCCTCAGAGGCCGTGGCCAAATGTTACAAGCGCATGGCCATGGCCGACCCGAAGGCCCTGGCGGCGGCACGGGCTGGTGCTTTTGAGCCTGTGGTGGTGAACGGTTTCAACGGTAAGATATTCAATGACGATATGCTCAGCGTGGTGGGTTACGAGGTAGAGGACTTCCAGACGCTCTACGACCATTACCATGCCGAGGGCAACCGCGCCGCCACCTGCCTCACGGCCTTGGAGCTGATAAGGCAGCATAAGGGCGAGGCAGAGGTGTGCGTAAACAAGTCGGAATACATCAACTGGCTTGACTCGCTCATTCATGTCTACTCTGACGTCGACGTGGCCTGCGAAGCTGCCATCGAGCGATTCCGCTACATGGGGCAGTGTCCGGGCGTTACCGCCGAGCAGAAGATAAGTTACATACATTATGCGCTCGACAAATGGGGAGGATGGCAGAACGCCGGACAGCTGCGAAACGCAGAGCGCGAGCTTACCGCGCCGCGCATGCAGGTGAACATGGAGAGGCGTGTGAACAGGCCGGGGATGCCCGATACCATACGTTTGAGCGGCCTGCGCAACATAACAATGATGCAGATGCGTGTCTATCGTGCCGACGTCGATGGCGACACGGAGCTCAACCCAGACAACGACACTGACTACAAGCGGCTGCGCCCGCGCCTCACCGAACTAAAGGACAGGGCTGTGGAACGTCGCTACATGAACCATCCCGACTATCAGTTCTTTGAGGATTCAATAGCCATTGAAGGCTTGCCGGCAGGAGTTTATATGCTGGAACTGAGCACGTCGCCGCAGACGGGTACGGTGCGCTGGCTCTACTACGTCACTGATGTTTACCTGCTGAGCCACGGGCTGCCTGGCAACCGCACGCGCTATGTGGCTGTGAGCGCTACCACCGGGCAACCGCTGCCCGGGGCCAAGGTGCGCGTGGAAACCCCAGCGGCAGGCGGTGGTGGGCCTGTGACAACCACGCTTACCTGCAACAGCGAGGGCGAGGCTGTACATAGTTACGTGAAGCGCGCGCCTAACCGTGCCTTCGCATATACTGACTCCGACCGTTTCTGCCCGGATGCATCGGCTTACAGCACTTTCTCTTATTACGCCGGGGAGGGCGACAGGGAGCAGACGCGCGTGTTCACCGACCGCGCCATCTACCGTCCCGGGCAGACGGTGAGGGCTTCGGCCGTGGTATATGAGACTACTGACAACTTGAACCACATGGCCGTGGGCGGCAAGCGGGTTAAGGCTTTGTTGCGCGATGCCAACTTCAAGGTGGTTTCCGAGAAAAAGATTACGACTGATGAATATGGCACTTGCGCTGCCGACTTCACGCTGCCTGCATCGGGTATGAACGGCATATTTACCGTAATGATAAACAATTCATCGGCCCGCATCCGCGTGGAAGAGTACAAGCGGCCCACGTTCCGAGTGGAATTCCCAAAGATAAACAAGAAATACGAGGCGGGAGACACTCTCGAAGTGCGCGCCAAGGCACTGACTTACGCCGGCGTTCCCGTGCAGGGCGCACGGGTGAAATATACCGTCGAGCGTCGCCAGTCGCTGTGGTGGCGCCCGTTTATTGGCATGGGCGGGTCGCAGAAGGTCGTTCCGGGCATGGGCGTGGCTGAGCTTATGGAAGGTGAGGCAGTCACCGATGCCGACGGCTCGTTTACTGTCCTCATGCCGATGACGCTCCCGTCGATACCCAAAGGCATACGTATGTTCTACAACATCGTGGCAACAGCCGATGTTACAGATGTGGCGGGCGAGACCCGCACGGGCAGCGTCAGCGTGCCGATAGGCACAAGGCCGACGGCTTTCAGCTGCGACGTGGACGACAAGGAACTGGCCGACAGCCTCAGGGCGGTCACGTTCAAGCTTCAGAACGCATCTGGAGAGCCTATTACAGCCGACGTGCGCTTCCGCCTTGACGGCGATGGCGAGTGGCTCACCGGCAAGACATCAACCCCTATCCTCCTGGGCAGGCCACTGGAGTCTGGCCGCCACAGCATCTTCGCCGTGTGCGAGGCAGACACGCTTGAGCGCGAGTTCACCGTATTTGCGCTCGCAGACACTGTGCCGTGCGCAGACATTCGCAGCTGGTTCTACGTTTCGAGTGAGACTTTCCCAGCAGATGGGCAACCCGTCACGGTGCAGGTAGGCTCGTCAGACAGTGACGTACACATTGTTTATTGCATCTCTTCAGGCAACCGCGTCATAGAGAGCGGCGCGGCCGATGTCACGAACAGGCTCGTAAACCGCAAGTTTGAGTATAAGGAAGACTACGGCAACGGCCTGCTGCTTACATACGCCTGGGTGAAGGACGGGCAGTGCTACACCCACAGCGCGACCATCCGCCGCCCGCTGCCCGACAAGAGTTTGAAGGTGAAGTGGGCAACGTTCCGCGACCGCCTCACCCCCGGGCAGGAGGAAGAGTGGCGGTTGAGCATCCTCAATCCCGACGGTACGCCAGCCCGCGCCCAGCTCATGGCCACATTATATGATATGTCGCTCGACCAGATTGCGCCCCACTCGTGGTCTCTCGACCCGCAGACATGGCTGCCGTTGCCTTATGCCCATTGGTCGGCACCCCACTGGTATGGCTATTCTTCCATCGTGGAGCAAGCGTGGAAGCCATTCGCCTTCCGCGAGCTGGAGCTTAACCGCTTCGACAGCTCGGTGTTCCCGCGGTATCGCGACAAGGTGTTCAGCTGCGTGGAGAGTGCCGTGGTACTCTCCCGTCCTATGATGCGGGCAATGAAGACGGGTGCGGCCAACGTTGCCGCCGATGAGGTGATGATGGCCAAAAGCACTGCGGCCATAGCCAAGGAGACTGCCGTGATTGGTGCTGCCGCCCCGCAGGCAGATTCCGCCGGGGCAGGGAGCAAGGCCGGTTCGGTTGCCGCTCCTGAGCAATTGCGCGAGAATCTCAACGAGACGGCGTTCTTCATGCCTGCCCTCGTGACTGACGGTGAAGGCAACGTAACGCTGAAGTTCACTTTGCCAGAAAGCCTCACGACGTGGCGTTTCATGGGCGTGGCCCACACGAAGGATATGTCCGTTGGCTCAATCACGGGCGAGGCCGTGGCCAAGAAAGACGTGATGATACTGCCCAACGTGCCGCGCTTCGTCCGCACGGGCGACAAGGCTCAAATCAACGCCCGCGTGTTCAACACCACGGCTGCGCCGCTCAGCGGCACGACACGCATGGAACTCATAGACCCGGAGACCGAGGAGACGGTGCTCAGCCGCACGGAGAAGTTCTCGGTTGGGGCTGATGCGACGGCCAACGTGGCTTTCACTTACAATCCCGATGGTGCGCACCAGCTGCTCATCTGCCGCATAACGGCAACGGGCGAGGGCTTCTCTGACGGCGAGCAGCACTACCTGCCCGTGCTGCCCGACCGCGAGCGCGTCACCACCACGGCCCCGTTTGTGCAGAACGGCCCCGGCGTTGAGTCAATACGCATTGACACCATGTTCCACAAAGGCTCCACAGACCGCAAGCTCACCATCGAATATACCAACAACCCGGCTTGGCTCGTGGTGCAGGCCCTGCCATACATGGCAGCACCGAGCGACAACAATGCCATCGACCAGGCCGCCGCTTACTACACCAATGCCTTAGGGCGGTATCTTGCTGACAGTTACCCGCGCATCAAGAGCGTGTTCGGCAGCTGGCGCATTGAGCAAAACGGCCAATCCATGGCGAGCAGCCTTGCCGCAAATGCAGAGCTGAAGGACATAGTGATGAGCGAGACACCATGGGTAGCCGATGCTGACCGTGAGGAGGAGCAGAAACAACGCCTCGCCGACTTCTTCGACGAGACGCTGATGCAGGGCCGTCAGGCTTCGGCCTTGGACAAGTTGCGCAGCCTGCAGAACGCCGACGGCTCGTGGAGCTGGTGGCCCGATATGCCAGGCAATCTACACATGACTGCCACGGTGGCCGAGATGATGGTTCGCCTGAACCATCTTGCCGGACGGCAGGGCGAGGCCGACGCGATGCTGGCAAAAGCATTGGGATACTTGGAGAAAGGCATAGCTCGCCAGGTAAGCGAGATGAAAAAGGCCGAACGCGGCGGAATACCGCAGGCTTTCCCCGGCAGTACGGCCTTGAGCTACCTATATCTGCGCGCCATTGACGGGCGCAAGCTCTCAGCCAAGGCCCAGGCCGATGCCGACTACCTCGTGAGCCTGCTCAAGAAAGGCATAAAGGGCCAGACTATCTACGACAAGGCACTCACTGCCATCATTCTCGCAAAGCGCGGTGAGAGGCAGAAGGGCCGTGAGTATGCGCAGAGCCTGAAGGAGTATACCGTGTATTCCGATGCTGCCGGCCGTTATTACGACACGCCGAGAGCCGGTTACTCGTGGCGCGATTACCGTATCCCCACGGTCGTGGCAGCCATCGAAGCCATAACGATGATAACGCCCGAGGACAGCCTGACGGCAGACGAGATGCGCCGCTGGCTGCTCCACGAGAAACGCGCCCAGGCATGGGACACGCCCATAAACAGCGTCGATGCCATACACGCCTTCCTCTCCGGCGGCGCGTCTTTGCTCGCACCTAAGGCCGCGAGCGTGCTCGCCATCGACGGCAAGTCGCTCAGCCTGCCCGCCGCCATGGCCGGGATAGGCTACGTTAAGACTGCCGTGGCCGACCCGCAGGGCAAGACGTTCACCGCCACGAAGACCTCCGGCGGCACGTCGTGGGGCGCACTCTACGCCCAGGAGATGCTGGAGGTGGCGGCGGTGGAAGCCTCTGGCGCGGGCATCAGCGTAAAGCGCGAGCTCATAACCGACTCCGCCGCGCTCCACGTGGGCAGCCGCGTGAAAGTGCGCATCACCATCAAGGCCGACCGCGACATGGACTTCGTGCAGGTGGCCGACCGCCGCGCAGCCTGCATGGAGCCGGTGCAGCAGCTCACCGGCTACCGCGGCGGCGCATACTGCTCGCCGAAGGACAACGCCACCCATTACTACTTCGACCGCATGGCCAAGGGAACGCACGTGGTGGAGACGGAGTATTACATTGACCGCGCCGGCCGCTACGAGACCGGAACGTGTACCGTGGGCTGCGCTTATGCCCCGGAGTACAGGGCCACGGCCCCGTCGATGACAATCGAAGTGAAACAATAAACGACATAGAGCGGCCCGGGGCTGGCCGTGCGACAGACACAGACAAGACATGAACAAGAAGATATTGCTGGCAGCACTGCTGGCCATGGCCTCGGCGCAGGCCAACGCCCAGCGGCTGACCGTTGAGAAAGAAACCGTCGACTGCGGCAGCGTGGCCTACGCCGCGCCTGTTACCGCGGTGTTCGAGCTGCGCAACAAGGGTGCGCGCAAGTTGAAAATCAGTGAGGTGAGGACCAGTTGCGGCTGCATAGGCGTTGACTATCCCAGGCACGAGGTGGGCGGAGGAGAGAGCTTCAAGGTGCGCCTTACGTATGATGCGCGCCAGCTTGGCCGCTTCCATAAGTCGGCTGCCATTTACAGTAACGGGTCAAAGGGGCCTGTATACCTCACCATGCGAGGCGTAGTGCTGGCCGAGGTAGAGGACTATACGGGCAGTTACCCTTACGAATTCGGCAGCCTCAGGGCCGACAAGAACGACATAGAGTTTGACGACGTAAACAAGGGCGACACGCCCGAGGCCGAGATATACATACGCAACGCCGGCACGGAGACGCTGCAGCCCAGCGTGATGCACCTGCCGTCGTATCTGTCGGCTGCCGTTACGCCGCAGAAGCTGCGCCCGGGCCACGTGGGCCGCATAAGCTTCTCGCTCAATTCCGAGAAGCTGCGCGACTACGGCCTCACGCAGACCACGGTCTACCTGGCCAACAACCCCGGCGATGAGGTGAGCCAGGACAAGGAGATATCCGTGTCGGCAGTGCTGCTGCCCGGCTTTGAAGGCATGACCGACGAGGCGCGCAAGTATGCCCCGCGCATGGTGATGTCGGCCGATTCGCTCGTCATAGACTTCGATGGCAAGAAGCGGAAGAAGGGCGAGATAAAGATAACCAACACCGGGCGGTCGGCACTGAAGATACGTTCGTTGCAGATGTTCACGGGCGGCCTGCGCGTCACCCTGGGCAAGCGCGAGCTTGAGGCGGGCGAATCTACCACGCTGAAGGTGACTGCCTACCGCGACGAACTCAAGAAGGCGCACAGCCGTCCGCGCATACTGATGATAACCAACGACCCCGAGCGGGCCAAGGTGGTAGTGAAAATTAAAACCAAGTGAGCTATGGAACACCCTGAGAACAATGCTGAATACAAGGGGCTGACGGTGAACAGCGGCGTTGAGCAGCCCTCGATAGTCAATCCGTACCTTAAGCGCTTCCGCCGCCATCACCGCGAGCTGTCGGCCGCCGACATGGTAGAGGGCATACTGAAGGGCGATGTCACGGTGCTGAGCCAGGCCGTGACGCTCGTCGAGAGCGTGAACCCGGGGCATCAGGCCAAGGCCCAAGAGGTGATTGACAAGTGCCTGCCCCACAGCGGCCGCTCCGTGCGCATAGGCATAAGCGGAGTGCCGGGCGCGGGCAAGTCTACATCGATAGACCAGTTTGGCATCCATGTCCTCAATGAGCACGGCGGAAAGCTGGCCGTGCTGGCCATCGACCCAAGCTCCGAACGCTCAAAGGGCAGCATCCTTGGCGACAAGACACGTATGGAGAAGCTGGCGCAGCACCCCGACTCTTTCATCCGCCCCAGCCCTACGGCAGGCTCGCTCGGGGGCGTGGCCCGCAAGACGCGCGAGACCATAATACTCTGCGAGGCGGCCGGGTTCGACAAGATTTTCGTCGAGACCGTGGGCGTGGGGCAGAGCGAGACGGCCTGCCACTCGATGGTGGACTTCTTCCTGCTCATACAACTCGCCGGAACCGGCGACGAGCTTCAGGGCATCAAGCGTGGCATAATGGAGATAAGCGACGGCATAGTCATCAACAAATGCGACGGTGAGAACGTTGACAAGTGCCATCTGGCTGCCCGCAACTTCCGCAACGCGCTCCACTTCTTCCCAAAGCCCGAGAGCGGGTGGACACCCCAGGTGATGTGCTACAGCGGTTTCTACGGCACGGGCATCAAGGAGATATGGGACATGGTGTACCGGTATATAGACTTCGTGAAGGCCAACGGCTACTTCGACCACCGGCGCAACGAGCAGAGCAAGTACTGGATGTACGAGACTATCAACGAGCATTTGCGCTCAAGTTTCTACAACAACGAGGCCATACGCGCCCGCCTTGCAGACGAGGAGCGCATGGTGCTCGCCGGCGGCAAGACCAGTTTTGCCGCCGCAGGCGAGCTCCTTGCCGCTTACTTTGCCGAACTGAAGAAATGATTTCTCCCCTCGCGGCCATCCTCGCCAAGGTGGCGGCGGGGGATTCCTGATTGCGCCGTGGCTTGCGAAATATCCTTACAAAGGCAGCCTGGTGCAGCGTATGGGGCGTTTCGCATCCTGAAACAGGCCGTTCCGTGTTCCCGGACAAGCCGTTTTGCGGTCGCGGGCGGCCTGTTTCGCGCCGCTATCTCGCCGCTTGCGCAAAGCCTTGCCACAGAGGGCGTAGCGCCACTCCGAGCTGGCGGTGAAGCAACTTTACAAACGGCGCACGTCAAGAGGCGCAGTCGCATTGCATATCCTTTTAATTTTTAACCTTTAATTTTTAATTTAAAATTGCAGATTGAGATAGACAGCGGCAGCGGTTTCTGCTTCGGCGTGACCACAGCCATAAAGAAAGCAGAGGAAGAGCTGGCCTGCGGCAAGACGCTCTACTGCCTTGGCGACATCGTCCACAACGGCAAGGAATGCGAACGCCTGCGCCGCATGGGGCTGGTAACCATCAATCACGACGACCTTGAAAGCCTGCACGGGGTGAAGGTGTTGCTCCGGGCACACGGCGAGCCCCCCGAGACTTACGAGCTGGCACGGCGCAACGGCATTGACATCATCGACGCCACCTGCCCCGTGGTGCTGCAGTTACAGCGGCGCATAAAGAAGCAGTATGACACCAACCCCGAGGCGCAGATAGTAATCTTCGGCAAGAACGGCCATGCCGAGGTGCTCGGGCTGGTGGGCCAGACAGAGAGCCGCGCCATCGTGATAGAGGCGTTCGGCGACGTGGCCAAGCTCGACTTCAGCCGCGACATATACCTTTACTCGCAGACCACAAAGTCGCTCGACGAGTTCCACCGCATAATAGACTACATCCAAGGCCACATCTCGCCACAGGCCACCTTCCGCAGTTTCGACACCATCTGCCGCCAGGTGGCCAACCGTATGCCCAACGTCAGCGCCTTTGCCGCCCGCCATGACCTCATACTTTTCGTCTGCGGCCACAAGAGCAGCAACGGTAAGGTGCTCTTCAACGAGTGCCTGCGCGTCAATGCCAACAGCCACTTGGTTGAAGGCCCTGGCGAGATAGATCACGCCTGGCTGCGCGGTGTCGGCACCGTGGGCATCTGCGGTGCCACGAGCACGCCCAAGTGGCTCATGGAGCAGTGCCGCGACGCGCTCGTAGGAATATGTTGCAAAGAAACAGAACACCAAAATCCATGATTATGAAGAAAGTTTTATTAACCGCCATCCTTGCCGCGGCGGCAGCCATGGCCCCGGCCCGCGACAGCAAGATGGACGAATTCGTAAACTCGCTCATGCAGCGCATGACACTGCAGGAGAAGATAGGGCAGCTCACGCTGCTAGGGGCCGGCGACATCGTTACCGGCAGCGGAGGCAAGTCGCCGGTCGAGGGGCGCATAGCCGAAGGCCGCCTGGGCGGGGTATTCAACCTTAAGGGCGTGGCCGCCATACGCCGTTTGCAGGACATAGCCGTGAAGGAGAGCCGCCTCGGCATACCGTTGCTGGTGGGCATGGACGTGGTGCACGGCTATGAGACAATCTTCCCCATACCGCTGGCCATGTCGTGCAGCTGGGACACCTTGGCCATAGAGCGCTCTGCGCGCATAGCAGCCAAGGAGGCCAGTGCCGACGGCATCAGCTGGACTTACAGCCCCATGGTCGACATCAGCATGGATGCACGCTGGGGGCGCGTGGCCGAGGGCGGCGGCGAAGACCCCTTCCTCGGTTCGTGCATAGCCAGGGCCATGGTGCGTGGCTACCAGGGCGATTATTCAAGCCGTGAGAACATCATGGCCTGCGTGAAGCACTTCGCCCTCTACGGGGCGTCGGAGGCGGGGCGCGACTACAACACGGTGGACATGAGCCGCCTGCGTATGTTCAACCGCTACTTCCCGCCTTACCGCGCGGCGGTGGAGGCCGGGGCCGGCAGTTTCATGACTTCGTTCAACCTCGTTGACGGAGTTCCCGCCACGGGCAACCGCTGGCTGCTCACCGACGTGCTGCGGAGCCAGTGGGGCTTCGACGGTTTCGTGGTTACGGACTATGAGTCACTCATGGAGATGACGCGCCACGGGCTGGGCGACCTCGCCTCCGTCTCGGTGCAGGCACTTGCCGCCGGCACCGACATGGAAATGTGCTCAGAGGGCTATTACAAGACTTTGGAGCAGTCGCTCCGCGAGGGCCGCGTTTCGCAGGCCGACATTGACCGGGCCTGCCGCCGCGTGCTCGAGGCGAAATACAAGCTCGGCCTCTTTGCCGACCCGTACAAGTATTGCGACGAGAGCCGCCGTGCCACCGATGTATATACAGCCGAGCACCGCGCAGAGGCGCGCGCCCTGGCCGCAGAGACATTCGTATTGCTGAAGAACGAGGGCGGCCTGCTGCCGCTGGAGAGGCAGGGCAAGATAGCCCTCATAGGCCCGCTGGCCGACAATGCCGCCAATCTCTGCGGCACGTGGTGCGTGGCCTACACCCCCGAACGCTACTCCACGTTGCGCCAGGGGCTTGAGCGTGCCGTCGGGGACAAGGCCACCGTGCTCTATGCGCAGGGTTGCAACCTCACTCGCGACGCTGCCCTGCAGAAGGCAGCTGAGTTCGGCAAGACCATACCGCGCGGCGACGACGCGGCCATGAAGGCCGAGGCACTGCGCGTTGCGGCCGAGGCCGACGTCATAGTCTGTGCCATGGGAGAGTGCTCCGACATGACTGGCGAAAGCTCCAGCCGCACTGACCTTGAGCTGCCCGACGTGCAGCGAGAGTTGCTTGCAGCGCTTTTGGAGACGGGCAAGCCACTGGTGCTGCTCAATTTCTCAGGCCGTCCCACGGTGATGACGTGGGAGCAAGCCCGCGTACCGGCCATCATGAACGTGTGGTTCGGTGGCTCCGAGGCGGCCGATGCCATCTGCGACGTGCTCTTCGGCGACCGTGTGCCGTCTGGGAAGCTCACGATGACCATGCCGCAGGCAGTCGGCCAGATACCCATCTACTACAATCATTTGAACACGGGGCGGCCAGTTCCCGAGGGTGTGAAGTCGTACCGCAAGTACCAGAGCAACTACCTCGACGTGCGCAACGACCCGCTCTACCCCTTTGGCTATGGTCTCAGCTACACCACTTTCGCCTATTCTGAGCCGCGGCTCAGTGCCGACAGCATGGCCATTGGCGGCTCGGTGAAGGTCAGTGTCGACGTGACCAACACCGGCGGGCGCGATGCCGACGAGGTGGTGCAGCTCTATATACGCGACCTCGTGGCTCGCATCAGCCGCCCGGTCAAAGAGCTGAAGGGCTTCAGCCGCGTGCGGATAAAGGCCGGCGCGACCCGCACCGTGGAATTTACCATTACGCCCGATATGCTGAAATACTACGATGGCGAGCTGCGCTACGGCCTGGACCCGGGTGAGTTCACCGTCATGGTGGGGCCAGACAGCCGCCGCGTGAAGAGTTGCAAGCTCACCGTATATTGACGCGGTGGGGATGATAAGGCCTTGAATTAACGGCAAGGAACCTTAGGAAGCCCGCGGATTGATGTCCGTATGCAGCTTCTTAAGGTTCCTTGCCCTTTTTGCCGTTACTTTGTTTCGTGGCTTCAGCCGGCTGCCGAGCACGCTTCGCGGAAGCGTTCCATGAGCCATTGCTTCTGCTCGGCAATCGTCATGAGGCTGTTGTCAAGCTCTATCGCGTCGTCGGCCTTGCGCAGTGGCGACACCTCGCGGTGTGAGTCGATGTAGTCGCGCTGCTCCACGTTGCCAAGAATCTCGCCGTAGTCGGCCTCCATCCCTTTAGCCTTGAGCTCGTCGTAGCGGCGGCGGGCGCGCACTTCGGGCGAGGCGGTGACGTAAATCTTGAGTTCCGCGTCGGGGAATACTGTCGTGCCGATGTCGCGCCCGTCCATCACCACGCCCTTGTCGCGGCCCATGGCCTGCTGCTGGGCCACCATCGCGCTGCGCACGAAAGGCAGGGCTGCCACCTGGCTTACGCGCCCCGACACCTCCATGGTGCGTATGTCGTCCTCCACGCGCTCCCCGTTGAGGTATGTGTCGGGCCTGGCCGTGGCTTCGTTCAGCCGGAACGAAATGCTTATCTCTCCCATGCTGCGCTCCAGCGCGTTTGCGTCGATGCTCCCGTCGGCGCGGAACATGTTGTTGCGCAGGGCGAACAGCGTCACTGCGCGGTACATAGCCCCTGTGTCAACATATACATAGCCCACCTCGCGGGCCAAGTCTTTGGCCATCGTGCTCTTGCCGCACGATGACAAACCGTCTATCGCTATCGTGATTTTTTTCATATCTTATAATGTGTAAGTGGCGTTGAAAGAAAGCGATGCCGACGATACGTGATATTTGGCGTAGGCCACCTGCAGCTTGAAACGTTCCAGCTGGAGGCCCGCCCCGAACGAAAGCCCGGCCCCGTGGCTGCTGCTTCCCTCCGCGTCGTCGATGCCCATCTCTTCCGACCTCCTGAAGTTGTAGCCCCCGGCAATGTAGATGCTGCTTGACAGTTGCACGTCGATGCCCACCACAAGGTGGTTTATGAAATCCTCGTTCCAGTCGTGCAGCTTGGTCATGGTGGCCGACAGGCGCAGCGGGGCCTTGCCGAGTTGCTTGCTGATTCCGGCCTGGAGGTCAAACGGAATGCGCTCGAAGTCGTCGTTGTAGGCCTTTACCTGCCCGCCGAGGTTGCGTGCCACGGCCGACAGCGACAGCCCTTTGTCCTCGTCGTAGTAGTTCAGCCCGAGGTCTACGCCCACGGCGAGCGACGTGTAGCCGGCTATGGTCGAGGTGACGAACTTGCCGGCCACGCCTCCTGCCAGCCTCTCGTTGAACACGTAGGCGAACGCTCCCCCGATGGCGATGTCTTTTGCCGAGAAAGTGCCTAACTCCACGTTGTCGGCCGTAACCTCCTTCATCTCGCCGTAGTCCATGTATTGCGCCGTTACGGCCCAGGTGCCTCGTTCGCGCCACGCCTTTGTGAACGATGCGCTGGCCGTGTTGGAGCCCGCCATGTAGTTCATGTAATTGAGGTTCAACGACATATCGCTGACTGCGGTAATCAGTGCGGGATTATGGAAAGCGAGGGTGGGGTCGTCTTCTATTATCGTTATGTTGTCGCCACCGAGGGCAGCCACGTGCGCGCTCACCGGCAGCCGCAGGAAGTTGTAGCCTGTCTGGCTTTCCTGCGCTTGCGTTCCTGTTGCAATGGCGGTGCAAAGCAATGCAAAAACAACTTTTTTCATTTCATCGAACGATTTTGTCGGCAAAGTTACCTCTTTTTTCAAATATCTGCGCTATTTTTGTAGCTGCAAATGCTGCAGTCACTGTTTTATAACGTGAAACAGCGGCGAATATTATGCTGTGTATGGAGATAAAGAAGACGATGGCGGCCGATTTGGAGTCGGGCAGGGCGACGTGGTTCCTGCTCGGGCTTATACTGGTACTGGCCGTTTTTTTTGTCGTCTTTGAGTATACAGACAAGGCGCCGGTAGCCGAGGAGACAGACGACGACATCCTCGATGAGCTGCCCGAGCACGACGACGGGCTTGTGCCGATGATGCTTCCCCATACTGCGCTCCGCCTCATCGACGTGCCGGAGCGCCACAGCGAGGCTCCGCTGAAGACAAGGCTTGTGGACGACAAGCCGGCCACCGAGGAAGAAATCATGGAAGAGATACTCGATGCCATCAAGGCCGACCGCATCAGCGTGCCGCCCTTGACCGAGCAGGAGGCTGCCGCGGCCGATGAAGGGGCGCAGGCCGCCCTCATGGACGACAAGCCGCTCGACTTCCGCGTTGTTGAGAGCCTGCCGCAGTTTCCGGGCGGGGCCGTCGAGTTCATGAAGTGGCTCACGCGCAATCTCCGTTATCCCCTGGCCGCCGAGCGGCAAAAGATAGAAGGCCGCGTGGTGGTGCAGTTTGTGGTTGAGCGCGACGGCTCGATAAGCGGGCTGCAGGTGGTCAAGAAGGCCCACCCATACCTCGACCGTGAGGCCATGCGCGTGCTGCGCACCATGCCTAAGTGGACAGCCGGCGTGCAGAACGACCGCCCATGCCGCACGATGGTGTGCATACCCGTGGTGTTCAAGCTCTGAGGCACCGCTCGGGGCGGCACCTGCCGTGAGAGGCCGTGGCTTGTTGCCGCCGTCGCTGGCATCATTTGCAAAACCGAAATAGAACTGAATATATGCTTACATCAACCGAACTGCTCGGCAGGGTCAACGGTTTCCTGGCCGGCCTGAGCTATGACCGCAAGCCCGAGAGCATCTACGCGCCTATCAAGTATGTGCTCTCCATAGGCGGCAAGCGTATCCGCCCCGTGCTGATGCTGCTCGCCTACAACCTTTACAAGGACAACCCGGAGAGCATACTCATGCAGGCTTGCGCCTTGGAGACGTACCATAACTACACTCTGCTGCACGATGACCTCATGGACAATGCCGATGTCCGCCGGGGCAAGCCTACCGTACACCGCAAGTGGGATGCCAACACCGCCATCCTGTCGGGCGACTCCATGCTCGTGCTGGCCTACCAGCGCATGGCACAGTGCGACCCGGCGAAGCTCAAGCCCGTGCTCGACCTTTTCACCGAGACGGCACTGGAGATAGGCGAGGGGCAGCAGTACGACATGGACTTCGAGCGGCGCACCGATGTGACCGAGGCCGAATACATAGAGATGATACGCCTGAAGACGAGCGTGCTACTGGCCTGCGCCACCAAGATGGGGGCCATACTGGCCGACGCCCCCGAGGCTGATGCCGACGCGCTCTACAAGTTTGGCGAGCAGATAGGGCTGGCCTTCCAG
This sequence comes from uncultured Prevotella sp., assembly GCA_944320235.1. Lineage (GTDB taxonomy): Bacteria > Bacteroidota > Bacteroidia > Bacteroidales > Bacteroidaceae > Prevotella. The sequence goes on along the minus strand of CALUGQ010000001.1, from coordinate 87,703 downwards.
CTGCAGGACGACCTGCTCGACGTTTACGGCGACCCGGCCGTGTTCGGCAAGGCCATCGGCGGCGACATCGTGTCGAACAAGAAGACTTACATGCTCATCAATGCTTGCCAGCGTGCCGACGGGGAGCAGCGTGCCGAGTTGATGCGCTGGATTACCGCAACCGACTTTGACCGCTCTGAGAAGGTGGCTGCCGTCACCCGCATCTACGACCAGCTGGGCATACGCAGCCTGTGCGAGGAGCGCATAAACGGTTACTTCAGCCGTGCAAACGAGTGCCTCTCGGCGGTAGGCGTGGCTGAGGGGCGCAAGGAGCAGCTGCGCGCATACGCCCGCGAGATGATGCACAGGAAATTGTGAATCGGGAGTTACTGGTCCTTGAACTGCCGGCCGATGGCCGGTTGAAGGTTATAGACTATGGCTGGAGTGAAGCAAGGCGGGTGGAGATGCGTGGCTGACCGGGCTTTGAGAGCGGCTGATATGTAATAAAGCCCCGCCGCCGGCGACTGGCAGGAAGCATCAGCCAGCCTGCTGCTCCGCCGCTTCCCTGCCGCAAAGGGTGGCTGCACAGGCCTCCTGAGGCTGCTTGACTCATTGACAACAATAACAAAAACGCTATCCATGCCCTACCGAAGATTGCCAAAGACCGATGCGGCCAGGCTCAAGGCGCTGAAGGCTGTGCTCGACTGCAACGACATCTACACCGTGCGCAACCGCGTGGTCGACTGGCAGGTGCTCAACCGTTGCCGTCCGGCTTACGACCGCCTGCTTACCGCCTGCGAGCAATACCGCGTGTGCATGGCCGCGCAGAAGCGCAAGACGGGGCAGACTGACAAGCTCCAGCGCAACGCTGCCATGTTCGTGAGCCATTTCATCCAGGTGCTGTTCCTCGCCATGGAGCGCGGCGAGATAAAGGCTGCCCACAAGCAGCTATACGGCTTCGGCCCGGACGATACGGCCCTGCCGCCGCTCAAGTCGGCCGAGAGCATCTTGGAGTGGGGCAGGCGCGTGTACGAAGGCGAGCGCGAGCGGGTGCGCGCCGGCGGCATGCCCATCTATAACCCCACCATCGGCAAGGTGGCCACACACGTCGACATATTCCGCGATGCTTATAACGAGCAGCAGATGCGCCGCCGCCAGACCGAGGCCGCGCTGGCCGCCGTGCAGCGGCTCAGGCCCGAGGTGGATGCCGTGCTGCTCGACCTGTGGAACCAGATAGAGGCCCACTTCGCCTCCTGTCCGCCAGAGGTACGCTATGCCGAGTGCCGCAAGCTGGGAGTGGTGTACTATTACCGCCACAAGGAGCCCCACCTGTACTGACCGGCCCGGCTCCGGGCTTGGCGGGGTGAGTGAAGAATGTTTACAGCCCTTGCCTCGCTACGTTGGGCGTGCCTTCTTGCGCGGCAAGACGGCACGTTGCGCGCGGCCAAACGGCCAGTCCGGCGCGGCAGTGCAGCCCGTTCTGCACAGTGAAACCGGCCACCATGCCAACCTGTTGGCAGCCAGTGACTTGCAAGCTGGGGCTGTTCCATGCGCTGGATGGTGAAAAATGATTACATCCCTGAGGCATTGCAAGCGGGCGGTTCCGCGCTATCCACACAGAAATCTCATCGTGAATGAATGATTATTGATATTTGATTATGAACTACATCGACACACACGCGCATCTCGACGGCCCTGAGTTTGACGCCGACCGCGATGAGGTCGTGGCCCGCGCCAAGGCGGCAGGCGTCAGTCATGTGCTGGTGCCTGCCATCGACCTGCCATCGGTAGCCGGCGTCCTGGCCACGTGCGACCGCTACCCGGGCTTTGCCCACCCCATGGCAGGGCTTCACCCCGAGGAGGTGCGCGCCGACTTCCGCGACGTGCTCGCCCAGATGCGGCGGCTGCTCCCCGGCCGTTTCATAGCGATAGGCGAGGTGGGGCTCGACTATTACTGGAGCCGCGAGTACGAGCGCGAGCAGCTTGAGGCTTTCGAGGAGCAGGTGCGCTGGTCCGTGGAGACCCGCCTGCCGCTCATGATACATTGCCGCAAGGCGCAGAACGAGATGGTGGCGCTCTTGCGCCGCTACGAGACCGACTTGCCCGGCGGCGTGTTCCACTGTTTCACGGGCAACGTGCGCGAGGCCGACGAGCTGCTGCGCTTCGACCGGTTTGCCCTCGGCATAGGCGGCGTGCTTACTTTCAAGAAGTCGCACCTGCCCGAAGTCTTGCCCCACATCCCGATGGAACGCATCGTGCTGGAGACCGACGCGCCTTACATGGCACCCGTACCCATGCGCGGCAAGCGCAACGAGAGCGCGTTCGTAAGCCATGTGCTGGCGCGCGCCGCCGAGTGCTACGGTGTGGAGCAGGGCGTGCTGGCCGAGGCCACCAACGCCACAGTGCGCCGCATATTCGGCCCGTTAGGTTAGCCATGCGGCTGCCTGCTGCGTGTAGGCGAGGCTGTATGTCCGCGTTTAAGCGCGTTAAAGAAATGTAAAATAGCGGCAGTTGTTGCATGAAATACATTTTATTGGCGTAAATTTGCACCGCAAAACGCAAGGAGAGGTGCTCGAGTGGCTTAAGAGGCACGCCTGGAAAGCGTGTAGACGCCAAAAGCGTCACGGGGGTTCGAATCCCCCTCTCTCCGCTGAGACGTACTAATTCGTTCTGCCACGCCTATGAAAAAGTTAATTGCCTTGTGCGCAATTATGGCCTTGCTCGCATATAGCCCGGTGGCTATGGCGCAGGCGATTCCCGATAAAGACACCACTGAGATTGCAGAAACATCCCCCGTCGGCAAAGCCTTTGCCGACACGGCAGCCGCCAATGTGGTTGATGACGCCGAGCTGGCCGATGCCGACGGCGGCGCGGCTGCACCCGCAGAGAGCGCCGGCTTCCACAAGCAGCTGAAGACAAAGTTCATCGAAGGCAGCGCAGGGTTCATGTCGCTCGTGGCCCTCGCGCTCGTGCTCGGCCTTGCGTTCTGCATAGAGCGCATCATCTACCTCACCCTCTCGGAGATAAACGCCAAGCGGTTCATGGAAGACGTGGGCAGCCGCGTGGAGGCCGGCGACATCGACGGGGCCAAGGGCTTGTGCCGCGCGACGCGAGGCCCCGTGGCCTCCATCTGCTACCAGGGGCTGGTGCGCATAGGCGAGTCGATAGACAACATAGAGCGTTCGGTCGTGTCATACGGCTCGGTGCAGGCAGCCAATCTCGAGAAAGGCTGCTCGTGGATAACGCTGTTCATATCAATGGCGCCGTCGCTCGGCTTCCTCGGCACCGTAATCGGCATGGTCATGGCTTTCGACCAGATACGCCTTGCGGGCGACATCAACACCACCGTCGTGGCAGCAGGCATGAAAGTGGCCCTCATAACCACCATATTCGGCATAATAGTGGCGCTCATACTGCAAATATTCTACAACTACATACTGTCCAAGATTGAGCACATCACCTCGCAGATGGAGGAATCTTCAATCACGCTCCTGGACACGATAATGCGGTACAAACTTACCTGCAATGGGCACGACGGGCAAAAATAGGCGTAGATGGCTCTCGGCCGACAGGCTGGCAGGCCGCGTGCTGGCCCTGCTCATAGCCATGACGGCGCTGATGTTCGGCGCGTTCTTCGTCGTGGGCTACGATATGCCTTACGCCGAAGACCCCGGTTTCAACGCTCCGCTGCTCACCGACACGCTGCTCGGCTACACCTACGTGCTCTGCGCCGTGGCCGTGGCCGTGGCCGTGGTCTCCATGGTGCGGGGCGCCGCTTTGCACGGAGGCAGCCGCTATGAAACCAACGGAGTGCCTTCAGGGCGCATCGCCCTGGGTGTCGCCCTTCTGCTTGTGGTCACGCTGGCGCTGACGTTTGCCTTCGGCTCGTCGGAGCCCCTGCCCGTCAACGGCAGGGTATATGGCGATGAGCTGTGGCTGAAACTCACCGATATGTTCATCGGCACGTCGGCCGTTCTGGGCCTCGTGGCCATTGCGCTCGTGGCCGTCGGGATGTCGGGGCTCAACCGGCGTACAGGCCGCAAGGGAAGATAGGAGGGGCCTATGCTTAGGGAACGTAAGAGGAAACACCGCGTGCCGGAGCTTAACACCACGTCGACAGCCGACATATCGTTCATGCTGCTGACATTCTTCCTTGTCACTACGTCGATGGACAGCGACAACGGCATTCACCGGCAGCTGCCACCCATGCCGCAGGAAAAGCAGGAGGAAGTGGCCGAGGCGAAGCGCCGCGACGTGCTGCTGGTGAGCATTGATGCCGGCAACCGCATCACGTGCAACGGCGAGGAGGTGGCCGCCGGAGGGTTGAGGGCCAAGGTCGCCGAGTTCGTCGAAAACCCGAAAGGGCTCGCTACGTTGCCCGAGAGGTTGCCGCGCGACATCCCCCTGCTCGGGCGGTGTGCCGTAACGGCCAACCACCAGATTTTCATACAGGCTGACCGCGCCGCCACCTACGATGCTTACTTCTGCGTGCAAGACGCCATAATGGCAGCCTACGGCGGCCTGCGCGACCGTCTGGCCAGGCAGCGGTTCGGCCACGGCTACGCTGAATGCTCCGAGGCGGAGCGGCAGGCCGTCGCCGCTTATTACCCCATGCGCCTCTCGGAGGGCGAGATAGAGGAGGAAGGAGGTGGCAGATGAGCCGTTTCAGACCGACACGCCGCGAGGTGCCGGGGCTTAACACCGCCTCGCTGCCCGACTTGATTTTCACCGTTCTCTTCTTCTTCATGATTGTCACCCACATCCGGGAAACCCAGCTGAAGGTTGAGTACCGCACCCCACATGGAACTGAACTGACTAAACTTACACGCAAGTCGGCCACGGTCTATATCTACATAGGCCGCCCTATGGGCGAGGCAGGCTCATCAGGCGGCCCGGCCACGTGCATACAGCTCAACGACAAGCTTGCCACCGTGGCCGACGTGGCCGAGTTCGTGGCCCGCGAGCGAGCTGCCATGTCGCCTTCCGACGCGCGTGACATGACCGTGAGCATCAAGGCCGACCGCGACGTGCCAATGGGCATCATACAGGATGTGACCCGCGCATTGAGGGCGGCGCACGTGCAACGAGTGCTTTTTTCAGCCGAGGAAAGTGGAAAACATTGATACTTCGTTGCTGTTTAAAGCATTTTGCTTATAGTTTTGTTTGATATGTCAAGAAAAAGCTGTATTTTTGTGCCACAAAAGAAATACGACATGACATACCAAAGATTGGATAAGTTAGACAAACAGATTCTGCGTCTCATTGCAGGAGACGCCAGGATACCTTTCCTTGAGGTAGCCCGAGTGTGCAATGTCAGTGGGGCTGCCATTCACCAGCGCATTCAGAAGCTTACCAACATGGGCATCCTCAAGGGCTCACAGTTCATCATCGATCCCGAGAAAATAGGCTATGAAACGTGTGCTTACATCGGTCTTAACCTTAAGAATCCCGAGAAATTCGACTCGGTCGTCGAGGAACTGAAGAGAATTCCCGAGGTCGTTGAATGTCACTATACCACGGGCGACTTCGACCTCTTCATCAAGATATACGCTTTCAACAACCATCACTTGCTCGACATCATTCACGACAAGCTCCAGCCTCTTGGCCTTTCGCGCAGCGAGACCATCATCGCGTTCAACACAGCCATTGACCGCCAGCTGCCCATTGGCAACATTCCGTTCGGCGACAATGACGACATGGCCGAATAGGGCATCGGGCCGTGGCCTCTCGGCTCGGCTTGGCTTGCTTTCAGTGACGCTTGCCTTGCCTTGTGTGCAGGCTTGGGCGGAAAGGCGGAACCCCGCTGCTTGCTTTCCGGGATAGTGCATCCCGGAAAGCAGGCGGCGGGGTTCGGCATACTGTTGTCAGCCCCTGCCAGTGTTGTCCAGGCCGTGTGCCGTCCTATCTGTGGTGGGGCGGTGCTGGTGGCGGTGGCGTTGGCTTCTTGGGCGGTTTCGGTTTCTTGGCTTTTTTCGGCGGTTTCGGCTTCTTGTGATGCCTGCCGTGGTGATGCTCTTCCACTATTATTGTGCCGTGGCGGTGGGGTGGCCGCGTTATGCACGACGTGGTGCTGAAGCCCAGAAAGGCCGCGATGGCGATATAAAACAAATGCTTCCTCATAATCGTATTGGTTTTTTATTATGACGGATGGCAGGCTTTAAGGTTTAATCTGCCTCATTTTATCCATCAGCCCCTTTCCTTTCATAGTCGGCGAACGCATAGCTGAAGGCGTGCTTCTCGTCGGCAGGGTGTTCCTCGCGGCCAGTTTCGTGCCATTCCCCGTATTCCGGGAAGAAAGCGTCTGCGCCTTCTGGTGTGTCGTCCACCTCGGTAAGGCAGAGCCGGTCGGCCCGTTCCATTGCCTGCCTGTAGACGCTTGCGCCCCCTATGATGTATATGTCGTCGTCCTGGGGGCAGTGTTGCAGGGCCTCGTCGAGCGAGCTGTAGCACTCGCAGCCGGGCAGTTCGCTTACAGTGCGGCTCAATACCACGTTGCGCCGGTTTGGCAATGCCCCCTTGGGGAGCGACAGGTAAGTGTTGCGCCCCATGATTATGGTGTGGCCGGTGGTCAGTGCCTTGAACCTCTTCAGGTCGTTAGGGAGCCAGTATATGAGTTTGTTTTCCTTGCCTATGGCGCGGTTGCGCGCCACTGCGGCTATAATGTTTATTCTCATGGTGTGCTGTTTGCCGTTTTGTGCGTGTTGGTTTGGTGGGTGCAATGTTCACTTAGTGCTTGCCTAGACCGATACTTCGGCCTTTATGTGGGGCCACGGGTCGTAGCCTTCGAGGCTGAAGTCTTCGTATCTGAAGCCGAAGATGCTCTTCACCTCGGGGTTGATGGCCATCCGTGGCAGCGGGCGCGGGGTGCGGGTCAGCTGCAGGCGGGCCTGGTCGATGTGGTTCAGGTAGAGGTGGGTGTCGCCGGTTGTGTGGACAAACTCGCCCGGCTGCAGGCCGGTCACCTGCGCCATCATCATCAGCAGCAGAGCGTATGAGGCGATGTTGAACGGCACTCCGAGGAATGTGTCGGCCGAACGCTGGTACAGCTGTAGGCTGAGGCGGCCCTCGGCGACGTAGAACTGGAACATGGCATGGCATGGCGGGAGCGCCATGCTGTCGACTTCGGCCACGTTCCACGCGCTGACTATCATGCGGCGCGAGTCGGGCGAGCGCTTGATGAGGTCCACGACATTGGCTATCTGGTCGATGGTGCCGCCCCGGTAGTCGGGCCATGAGCGCCACTCGTGGCCGTAGATGGGGCCAAGGTCGCCGTTCTCGTCGGCCCACTCGTCCCATATCGTCACGCCGTGGTCGTGCAGGTACTTCACGTTGGTGTCGCCGCGCAGGAACCACAGCAGCTCGTAGATGATTGATTTCAGGTGGAGCTTCTTCGTGGTGAGCAGCGGGAAGCCGTCGGCCAGGTCAAACCTCATCTGGTGGCCGAACACGCTCAGCGTGCCCGTTCCCGTGCGGTCGCTCTTGCGCGTTCCCTCGTTGAGGATGCGGCTGAGCAGGTCTAAGTATTGTTTCATTTCTGTCTTTGTTGTTTCTGTTGTGCTATGTGCGTGTGCCAGGGGCCCAGGCGGTGTCAATGACCTGCGGGCGTGCGTCGTCGTCGGGTGTGTGCGTGCTCTTTATGCGCCACTCTTGCGGGTACAGGTTGTTGGCCCTCGGCCCGATGTTTTTTGCGAATCCGAGTGCCGCCCCGCCGTATGTGGCGAGTACGAAGCCGCGCGGCGTGCCGCAGGGCAGCGCTATCTGCTCGCGGCGCAGGTAGGCGATGGCCTGGCTGTAAGTCAGCTCCACGGTGGGGAACGCTTCGCGCCGCAGCCCGGTCGACAGCGCCAGCGACTGCGAGGGCACAATGTCGCGCCCCTTTGCCGTGCCGAGCGTAACTCCGGCGTGGATTATGCGGAGCCGGCGTGCTGCCGTTTCGTATGCCGGGGCAATGCATTTCGGCACGGCCACCATGCTGTCAGCCACCGTGAACGTGTCGAAACCGTCGGGTTGCAGCAGCCATTCTGCCGCTTGCGGGGCTTTGCCCGGCTTCGCCTCGCGCCGCCCCTTGCGCCTTGGCGCGGCCAGGCACGGCTCGCCGTCGCCGCCTTTGCGCATGGCGGCCATGAACAGGCCCTCGCCCCGCGTGAGCCCCGGCAGGAACCTGTATACCGGCCCTGTGACGGCTGGGGATAGCGAGCCGCTGATCGCCCAGTCCGCATCGGTGCAGACCGGCAGCAGCTCTGCTCCCAGCTCGGAGCAAATCCACGCCACGTTCTCCTCGTTCTCGCGGGCGTTGAACGTACACGTGGAGTAAATCAGCAGCCCGCCCGGCCTCAGGCACTGCCACGCCAAGCTTACTATCTGCCGCTGCAGGGCGGCGCAGCGCGCCACGCCCTGCGGGCTCCACTCGCCTATGGCGGCCACGTCCTTGCGGAACATACCTTCGCCAGAGCACGGCACATCGCACAGCACGACGTCGAACGCCAGCCCCGAGCGGGCGAAGTCTTCCGGCAGGTTGTTCGTGACCATCACCTCCGGCCGCCCCCACTTCTGTATGTTCTCCGCCAGCACGGCCGCACGCTGGCGCACAGGCTCGTTGCACACCAACGCGCTCCCCGGGGGCAGCGCCCCGAGGGCGCAGGTAGACTTGCCGCCGGGCGCGGCGCAGAGGTCGAGCATCAGCGTGGCGCCTGTGACGTACTGGCGCAGCACGCGGTCAAGGAACATCGACGAGGCTTCCTGCACGTAGTACCACCCAGCGTGGAACAGCGGGTCGAACGTGAAGGCCGGGCGCCCGGCGAGGTAGAAGCCGCCGCCGCACCAAGGCACGGCCTCGCCCCCGGCCACGCGCCCCCGCAGCTTGGCCGCGTTTGTGCGTATGCTCACGGGCGGCTCTTCGGCCAGCGCGGCTCGCAGCCTGTCGTACAGCTCGCAGCCCATGAGGCTGCGCGTCTGCTCAGTGAATGCTTCGGGCAGAGTCATCGTTTTATGGTTTGCGCTTGCAAAATTAGAAAAAAAATCGCACCTTTGCAACTTCCGTGGGCCGCTATGCGTCTATAAGACAAAACAAACATAAAAATGAGAGACATGAAGAAACAAATCATCACATTGGCCGCCTGCGCCCTGCTGGCGCTCGGATTCACTACCGAAACAGCCGCCGGCACCGCCGCCGCGCAGGCCGTTGCCCCGGCGGCACTCGCCGCCGATACGGCAGGCATAGACGCTTATTCAGACACCACCGACACCGCCGTGGCCGTCATTCCGCAGGGTGCCACCTACAGCGTGAGCATGGACAGCGACTCCATGGAGGAGGTGGCACGCCGCATGATGGGCTTCACCGGCGAGGCCGCCATGGCCATCGTGGCCATACTCGTCATCTTCTTCCTTGCCCCCGTGGGCGTGCTCGCGCTGCTCTTCTGGTTCATCTACAAGAACCGCAAGCAGAAGTTGCGCCTCGCCGAGATGGCCATGGCCAAGGGGCAGCCCCTGCCCGACAGTCTGGCACCCGGGCGGCTGGAGCCGGCCGAGCTGGTGTGGCGCAAGGGCATAAGGAACGTGAGCATAGGCTTGGGCCTAGCCTGTCTCTTCGCTTTCATGGAGTGGGGCTGGGCCATAGGCATAGCGCTGTTCGTGGCCATCTACGGCGGCGGCCAGATGGTCATCGCCCGCACCTCGGCTGCGAAGAAGCGCGAAGGCACCGAGGCAGGGAGCGGCGAGGAACCCCTACAGGAGTGAACATGGACAGGCAACCCTCTGACACGGAACTTGCAGCCCGCGTGGCCCTGCTCGGCGACCGCCGCGCCTTCGACAGGCTCGTATGCAGGCACCAGTCGAGGCTGCGCCGCTTCTTCATGGCGCAGACCCTTGGCGACGCGCAGCTCAGCGACGACCTCGCGCAGGACACGTTTGTCAAGGCCTACCTGGGCCTGGCGGGCTTCCGCGGGCTCTCGTCGTTCTCCACGTGGCTCTTCCGCATAGCCTGCCGCGTGCTCTGCGACCATGCGCGCTCCAGCCGCCCCACTCTCGACATCGACGGGCGCACCGGACTGGAGGCCCGCGCCACGCCACCCGACGCGGGCCTCGGCATTGACATCTACCGCGCCCTGGCACTGCTCAGCCCCGAGCAGCGCACCTGCATAACGCTGCAACTGATTGACGGCCAGCCCCTCGGCAAGATAGCAAAGATAACGGGCTTGCCCATAAACACGGTGAAGTCGCACCTCAAGAGGGGCAAGGAGCGGCTGGCCGATTACCTTAGGAAAAATGGATATGACAAGCAATGACGACAAGCTCCTTGGGCGGCTGTTCAGCGAGGCCGCCCATGCCGAGATTCCCGACGGCGGCTTCAGCCGCCGCGTGATGCGCTCGCTGCCCGACGGCACGCTGAGGCGCGTGCGCCTTTGGTGGGCCGTCTGCGTGGCGGCCTGCGTGGTTCTTTGCGTGGCCCTGCGCCTGTGGCGCGAGGCAGCCGAATGGTTTGCCGAGGCGATTGCGTGGTTTGCCGAGGCGGCAGCCGCGCCCGTGGCCCCGGCCCAGCCCCCCGCGCTGCTCCACATGGCCGTGGCCGTGGCCGTGGTGCTGGCGCTGGTTGTCCGCGAGGCGTTGGACAGGGAGCGCGCCTGGTGACGGCAGGCTCCGCTCGGGCCGCCACGACACAAGATATGGCCCTTTCCGCGCCCGCAAGGCAATCAGCCAAGCGGGTGCGGAAAGGGCTTTCCTTTTGTCATGGTTTTTCATGTTGTTTCGCAATCCCGTCATCCTGTAGCAACAGCCTGGCAGCCAGCGGGTTGCCGAGCCGTGCGTTTCCCACTGCAAAACGTGCTGTTCGGCAGTTCCGAACGGGGCGTTTCGCAGCCTGGAACGGCCTGTTTCGCCCTGCAAGACGGCAGCGGCGGGGCGGCGGGATGGGGGTTGTAAAGAGTTTTCCGGGCGGGGCGCATGTTTCGGTTTGAGGTTGTCTAGCCGCGTTGCGTATGCCAATGGTTGCTCACCTGTTCCGCAGTGTGGCCTTGCGCAGCAGCAAGTCGGTGGCTTGGCAGAGAATATCATGCCCCCGTTCGCCAAACAAGGCGTTGGCCCAAAGCTCGTCAGCGGGCCGCGCTTCGGGGTGTTGCAGGTCGATGAAGGAAGGCGGTGGCCACGATTCGGCGACTCTTGCCTTGGCGTCCGCGCTAAGCCGCGCCATGTCAGGTATGTGGGTCATGGACAATTCGCCGCCTTCCATCTTGCGCGTTCCCTCCTGGTTCTTGCCGAATAGTTCGCAGCTCAACTGGAAGAACACCGTAGTCATCCACGAGGCCATCAGCCGTGAGTCCATGGAGTCGAGCCCCTCGATGACGAAAAAGTTGGTTGATACGAACATTTCATGTGCGCAACGGTAGACGCGACCGTAGCGGCGGAGGTCGCGCGGGAGCAGGACGGAGTTTGCCCGGCTGGCGTTGCGTGCCTCTTCGTGCAGTATGTCAAGTATTGTTGTGCGCGATTTGTGGTCGCGTCGCTGCCTGCTTTGCCTTGGCGTGGAGTTGATGTAGCTGTCTACGAGGGCTTCCACTGCTTCGCCTGGCAGCAAGTCCGCATTTAGGAAAAGGCAGTCGCCACCGGTCACTTCGGCTTCGTCGGCCTTGGCGTTCCTCATGCCCGGCGAGAGCATGGCGACCAGTTCGGGTGCCATTGAGCGGCAAGGCTCTTTTCTCGGCGAGAGGAACAGCAGGCCGCTAAGCCCCTTGTTGCCCACTTTGCCGCGGTAAATGTTGGCCTGGAGAGAGCCTAAGCGTTTTATGCCATGGTTGTTGTCAAGGTAGCGTGAGGCAAATTCGGCTATCTCCATTGTCAGCGAGTCGCTCGTTGCCCAGCCGGTGGGGATGCCAGCTTCCATTTCGGCGCGGCTTTTGCGCAGGCATTCCAGTCCGCCGCAACGGGCGTTGCCGCCGTTTTCAAGGATTCTCGCCACGGCTCCGAGGTCGGTGTCTGCCACCGTGTCCATGGTGCAGAGCATGGCTATTTGTTCCGGCCTTGTGCCTTTGCGCCCGGCCACGATCACCGTGTCCTTGGTCACGTTCTCAAACAGCCCCGTGCCGGGGAAGTTGAAAACGAGCGACAGGCCGAAGTCGTCGAGCAGGAACCGGCGCAGGGCTATGGCCGCAGGGCCGAGGGCGGTGAGGTGGGTGCGTGGCAAGAGGGCCACGGTAGCCGTGCCGTCTTTGGCCAAGGCGTTGGCCAGTTCGATGAATGCCGATTCGAGTGGGGGCTGCCCCGTGTCGGTGGCGGGGGCCTTGCCCGTCTGCCTTATGCGGTCGTAGAGGCGCTTGCGCTCTGCGCCGCACGATATGGAAGCGACCATCGGAGGGTTCATGACCATGAGGCTTATGTCGTCGAAGTATTCGGGCGGCAAGTCTGCAATGTCGCAGGCGGTAACCATCGGCGCGTCGTTTGGGGCTATGAGGGCAGGGAATTTAAGTCCGAGTCGCAGCGTGAGCAATTGCAGCAATATGCGCTTCTTGTCGTTGGCCTTTATTTGCGATGGCCTTAAACCGGGATAAACTTCGCACAGGCACGACAAAAGGTTGCCGCTGCCCGCCGCCGGGTCACAGGCCCTTCCGCCGATTTCGGGCATAAGGTGGCGGGCAACCACGGCCATGAGCCGGCCAAGTTCGATGTCTGTGGCCACCTCTCCCTCTCCTTCAAGGCCCTCTGACACAATTTGGTGGATGGCCGATACCACCTCGTCGGCATCGATGTTGGCTTTGCCAAGTGCGTAGATGTCGGCCAGTGTGCCAGGCTTGAGCTTTGGTGAGTCTGCGTATTGTTTGCCGGCAAATATGCCGGCAAAGTCAATCCTGCCAATGGCCTTGCTCAGCGGGGCAAGCTGCTGGCCGTATTGGCGGATGTCTTTCAGTCCTGCATCGCGGCGGATGCCGTCAAGCGCGCCGCGTATGTACTCGTAAGCCGTGCGTGCAAAGCGGCTGTTCCATTCGGCTTCGCCCATGTTGGCAGCTTCGGTGAGCAGGGCTACGATGGCGTCTATGCCGCCCAAGTATTGTCCGTTGTCGCTGAAAACCGTCTCCAGGAGCCGGGCAAAGTGGTTCGCTGTGATGTCGGCAAGCTCTTCGTCATTGTCTGTGCCGGCGAGGCTGGTGTTCCAGGTCAGCCCCGGCGCCAACATTTGCTGGTGTACGTTGGGCCTCGACGCATCGTACCTGAACAGGCAGGAGCACTCAATGTTTGTCAGGATATAGTATGGTCGTTCTATCAGTGCGGGCGGAGTCTGTTGCAGGTAAGACATGGCCTGGTATTGATAGCGTGAGCTTTTCACGGCCGACGGGGTGCGCTTCACCTCGATGACGCATGCTATCCTGCCGGTGGCCTTGTTCGTTATGGCGAAGTCCATTATCAGTTCGCCCGTGCGTTTGTGGTGCTCTACGCAGTAGTTGGCTGCCATTCCCGTCATTCGCAAGGCGGCCTGCAGGCTCTTGTCGCATATAGGATGGAAGCGTTCCACTTCCCTGTCGCTGTGTTGAAGTGCCATGGTTGTGTCAGTATAAGTATTGCTTCAGGTTCTCGGCCAGTGCGTATGCCAGGCGCGGCGGCACGGCGTTGCCCACTATCAGGTTCTTGGCCGTCTTGCTCTTTGCCACGATGTGGTAGCTGTCGGGGAAGCTCTGCAGGCGCAGCGCTTCGCGCACGGTGATGAGGCGGTCTTGGCTGTAGTGGATGTTGCAGCCCACGTTGGGGCGGTTGAAGTATGTGTTTATGGTGTAGGCGGGGCGGTCGGGGTGCATCCTGCCGTAGCACGTGGTGTGGCCGCCGTCGCGTTGCAGGCGGCGGATGCGTTCGGATTTCACATCTGCGGGTATGTCCATGTAGTTGCCTCCGGGCTTGACGTGGGCCACGATGTATCGGTCAAGCTCGCTCATGGCGGGCGGTTCGTGGTCGATGGGCGAGCCTTTGGCGGGCTGCGGCAGGTCGCCAAGGGCCTCGCTCACGCTGACGAAGCGGTGCAGCCCGCCCGTGCCGTCGGCGTTGTGCGTGGGTGGCGGAAACTCCACCTTGCCTTTGCGTGAGCCTATGATTATAGCCCTGCGGCGCAGTTGTGGCACGCCGTATTCCGCAGCGTTGACAATCTTGAACGACAGTGTGTAGCCCATAGCAGCAAACTTTGCCATGAGCAGGTCGATGATTTTTTCTTTCTTGTCGTTCCTTGCCGACAGGATGCCGACGACATTCTCGAACAGGAAGAATTTTGGGAGCTTGGAGTTGATGATTTCGAGGTATGTCCATACGAGCTGTCCGCGTGCGTCTTCAACGTGCCTGTTGCCCGCGAGCGAGAACGACTGGCACGGCGGGCCGCCGATGATGATGTCCGGTTGCGGTATGTCGGCCGGGGCAATGCTGTTTATGTCGGCGCAAACGATGTGCTTGCCGATGTTTGCGCGGTAAGTCTCTACGGCATCGCGTGCGTTGTCGATGGCCCATACGATGTTGAACCCGGCCTGCTTGAAGCCGAGGTCGAGGCCGCCGCCGCCCGAAAAGAGGCTCACCACGCGGTAGTCATGCGCGCTTGCTGATACGTTTGTTCCTTGCATTTTCAAACATTGTCTTTATGTCGCCGGCGCCGTAATACCCGGCCAGCACGTCTGTTATGCGCCCGGCCAGCGATATGTCGGCCGTGGCGGCGAGTGCGTCGGCAAGCGACGTGAGTGTGGACTTGTCGCCGTCGGATATTAGTTCGGGGCTGATGACCATGAGGTTGTCGACGTCGTACTTCTGCACTTTGAGCACATTGTTGCCGTAGGTCTTGCCGCACTGTTCGAGCTGGTACCACACGTAGTGGTTGTTGAGCAGCGCCATGAGCAGGCCGGTCTGCACGGGCGAGGTGATGGAGTAGAAGTTGTCGCGCGTCAGCAGGTGGCGGTCGTTGCGTATGAAGCGGATGTTTTCGCGGATGATGTATGGGAAGATGATGTCGCCGGGGGCCATGCCTGGCGTGACGTACCAGCGGTCTGACTGCTGTATGCGCCCGTAGAGCGACTTCGGCCAGTGCTGCTTCGCTATCCACTCGGCGCACTGCCGCAGGTATGCTTCGGTCTCGGCTGGCAGCCGGCCCGATGCGCCTGTTATCATGAGGTACTTGTCTGTGCGGGCCGTGGAGGTGGAGAAGCCTGCCACGTCCTTGGGGCTTGACAGTATGTCGCGCAGGTTTGACGCTACCGGGGGGTTGATGAACAGGCGGTTGCAGCCCGTGGTCTTGCCCCGGCGCACGTCGGCCAGCCAGGCCAGGGGTACGGTGTTTTCAAGCTCCACGGCAGGTGCGCCGTCTTTGGGGCTTTCGGTCACGGCGTCGTTTCCTATCGTTATCTCCTTGTAGACGGTGGCTGCCTTGCCGTGGCCACGGCGGAGCTTGAGTATCTCGGCGTCGACAATGGGTTTCCCTACGAACGGGTTGCCGTTTATGGATATGTGCTCTTCTATGCTGCACAGGGCTGCCATGGCCTTGCGGAATTTTGCTCCCGTGCGGCTCCGCTCCCAGCTGTTGGGGAATATTATGGCCATCTGGCCGCCTTCCTTTAGCGCGTGGAGGGCTTGTATGGTGAAGTACATGTACAGGTTGGCCTTTGCGTCAAGCTCAGTGCCGACCTTGGCCGCCAGCCTTTCCTTGCAGATGCCGTATTTGTCGGCCAGTAAGTCTATCTCTTCCTGCCTCACGTAAGGCGGGTTCATCACCACGCCGTCGTACTTGCCCGTGGCGTCGAAAGAGAAGAAGTCGGCATGGTGGAGGCGGCAGGCCGCCGACTCGCGGTCGAGGCACGCCTCATAGCTCTCGGCGTCTATCTCCACCCCGTCGACCGAATAGCGCCCCATGGCAATCAAGGCATCTATGAATGCGCCGCGCCCGAAGCACGGGTCGAGCACCCTTGCGCCGTAGGGCAGGGAGAGCAGGTTCGTCATGTAGTGCGCCACCGATGGCTTTGTGTAGACTTGTCCGAGGTTCATTGACTTGTTATGGGGGGAGGTTGGTGGTTCCCCGCATTAGTGCAAAGGTACTAAAAATATTCTTTTCATTGCCAGTCTGCCCATTAAAAAGTAGCCTGCGCTGCAGTTTTGCCCGTCATGCCGTCAATGCGGCAATGCAAAACGTGCCGTTCCACAGCTTGGAACGGCACGTTTCGCAGCCCGAAACGGCCTGTCTTGGTGTCCGGAATGGCCTGGGCGCGTAAGAGGCTGATGTACAGCCGGTTGCTACCACGGCGTCCATTCGGGCTCGGCTGGGGCTTCCTGCTCCTCGGTCTTGGGCTGCGGCGGGTTCTTGAGGTTGCCTTGCTCGTCGAACATCCCGTAGGTGGTGCGCAGCACGATGAACTCCGTGCGGCGGTTGAGCTGGTTGCATATCTCCTGTTCTTCGGGCTTGAGGGCCTTTATGAAGTCTTCGGTGAGCACGTCGCCCTCTTTTAGGAAGGTGTATGTCTCGGTGAGCTTCTTGCGTATGGTCTTTGGCTTCTCCTTGCCGTAGCCCACGGGCGAGAGGCGGTCGGCGGCTATGCCGTGCTCCACGAGGTAGCTGACCACGCTCTCGGCGCGCTTCTGCGAGAGCGTGCGGTTGTACTCTATGGCTCCGCGGTAGTCGCAGTGTGCGCTCAGCTCTATGGTGACGTTGGGGTTCTCGTTGAGCAGTTTTATCAGTTCATCGAGTGCCTGTGTGGACTCGGGGCGGAGCGTTGCCTTGTCGAAGTCGTAGAAGATGTTGTCGATGAGCACGGGGGCGGTGATTGAGGCCAGTGGGAACTGCAGCACGTACTCCTGCGACTCCGTCACGGGCTCGACGCGCAGCTGCTCCTTGTGGTTGAGGAAGCCCTTGCACGTGCCGAGCAGCACGTAGTCCACCCCGGGGCGTATCTGCTGTGTGAACGAGCCGTCGCCCTTCACGCTGAGCTTGAGGTTGGTGCCGTCGTTGCCCACCATGTAGACCACGGCCTGGGGCAGCTCGTAGCCTTCCTGCTCGTAGACCCACCCCTTTACGGTCTGCACTATCTCGGGGTTGACGAAGCTGTAGATGTGGTCCCAGCCCTTGGCGTCGCCCCGGTTTGAGGAGAAGTAGCCTTGGTTGCGCAGCCCCTCGAAGGTCATGCCGAAGTCGTCGCCCTGCGAGTTGAGGGGGAATCCGGGGTGCTCTATGTGCCATGTGCCTCCGGCGGAGTCGGGCTTGGCTATGTATATGTCGAGCCCGCCCATGCCGGGGTGGCCGTCGGACGAGAAGTAGAGGTCGCCGTTGGGGCGGAACGTTGGGAACATCTCGTCGCCGGGGGTGTTGATTGGCTCGCCGAGGTTCTCGACCCCGCCCGTGCCGGCGGCGGTGAGGCGCACTCGCCAGATGTCGAGCCCGCCCATGCCGCCGGGCATGTCGCTGGTGAAGTAGAGCCACTCGCCGTCGGGCGAGACGGCAGGGTGGGCGTAGCTTGAGAGCGTGTCCTTAGTCAGCTCCAGCACGGCGGGCTTGCCCCACGAGGCGTCGGAGCGCGCCGAGGTGCAGATTGTGGCGTACCGGGGGTACGACGGGTCGGTGGTGCACTGCGTGAGGTACATCGTCTTGCCGTCGGGAGAGAATGAGCAGGCACCCTCGTCGAACTCTGAGTTAAGCTCGGTGTCGATGGCCTCGGGCTTTTGCCACTTGCCGTTCTCGTCCTTTGTCGCCACGAAGATGTCGCCGTTCATCATGCCGGTGATGCCGCTCAGCTCGTCGCCCTTGGCGTCGGTGCGTGTAGACGTGAAGTAAAGCTGGTCGTTGTTGTCACCCGCGAGCATCGGCGAGTAGTCGGCCCGGCGCGAGTTGAAGAAGTCCTCGCGCTTCACGGTGTACTGCGAGCCTTGCTCCTTCCACTGCGGGGCCATGCGCGCAGAGCGCAGCCCTGTGGCGGCGAGGCGGCTGCCCGGCAGGCTGTCGAGCGCGGCCTGGAAGTTCTTTGCCGCCTCCTTGTAGTTGCCGGTCTTCATCTGTTGCTGGGCGAGCCGCAGGTGTGTCATGCTGTCGGCCTGCTTGTAGCGCAGCGCGTTGTTGTAGGCAGCGATGGCTTTCTGCGTGTAGTTGATGCGGCGGTAGCACTCGGCCAGCTTCAGCGCGCGCTGCCCGCGCAGCTGGCGCTCCTTTGGCGGGGTGGCCGAATAGGCTTTCTTGTATTGCGTGGAGGCGTCGAAGTATTCGCCAAGCGCGAAGAACTTGTCGCCTTTCTTCATGTGCGAGTCTGCGCCGCAGCCCGCAAGGAGCAGGGCCACGGTCATGATTGTGGTTATGGTTGATGTGTGTCGCATGACATTATAATAACGGAAAACGGCCGTTATTATTATGGCAAGGGCGTTAAATGGGCGTTTTGGTGCCTTGAAAGCTTGTCGTGGGGAAACGAAAAGGCAGGGTTTGCGCTTGCTGTGCAAAACCTGCCGTGGTGGTGGATGGCCGTTATTTGTCGGCCGTAGTGTTTGTGAAAGGCAGGCGGAAGGTGCATCCTTCGCGCCAGCGGCTGCAGCCGTAGGCCGCCTTTCCTTTTATTATGGTGCCTTGCCCGCACCGGGGGCAGGGCTGGCCTATGAGCCCGTCGCCCGGCTCCAAGCCAGATTTGCCTTTCTTTGCGGCAGGCTTTGCCTTGGCTTTTGGTGCCTGAGCCACTTTCGGGGCCATCTTCTTCTTGAGGTCTTCGGCGGTGAGCGTGGTTACGCGGTGGGCGGTGTTGTCTGCCAGCACGCTGTTGACGATGGCCGTTATCTGCTGTTTCAGTTCTTCGATGAACTGGCCTGCATCATATTTCCGGTGCTCTATGTCGCGCAGTTTCTTCTCCCAGATGCCGGTAAGTTCGCAGCTTTTGAGCAGTTCTTCCTTGATTGTGTCTATCAGTTCGATGCCCGTTGGCGTGGCGATGAGGTTCTTGCGCTCCCGCTTTATGTAGTGGCGCTTGAACAATGTCTCGATGATCCCGGCGCGTGATGACGGGCGCCCTATGCCGTTTTCCTTGAGGGCGGCGCGCAGTTCCTCGTCTTCCACGAACTTTCCGGCCGTTTCCATGGCGCGGAGCAGGGTCGCCTCGGTGTAGAACTTGGGCGGCGTGGTCCATTTCTCCGTGAGGCTCGGCGTGTGAGGCCCGCTCTCGCCGGTGGCGAACTGTGGCAGGGTGCGCTCCTCGTCGTCGCCCTTGGTGTCGTCGTCTGCGGCTGCCTGCACGTCCTTTGCGTATACCGTGCGCCACCCATCGGCCAGTATTGTCTTGCCGGTGGTCTTGAATTCGATGTCTTCGACTTTGCCCATGGCGGTGGTTGTGGCAAACTTGCAGTCAGGGTAGAACGCGCTTATGAATCGGCGGGCCACGAGGTCGTATACGTGGCGCTCCATGTCGGTGAGGTTGGTGGCCGGTATGCCGGTGGGGATGATGGCGTGGTGGTCGGTGACTTTACTTGAGTCGAACACCTTTTTCGACTTCCTCAGCGGCTTGCCGGCCAGCGGCGCGGTCAGTGTTTCATAGCCGCGGAGGCCGGATAGCGTCGCTGCGCACTTGGGATAGATGTCGTCGCTGAGGTACTGGGTGTCCACCCTGGGGTATGTCGTCAGCTTCCTTTCATAGAGAGACTGGATGATGTTGAGCGTCATCTCTGCGCTCATGCCGAACTTTTTGTTGCAGTCCACTTGCAAAGAAGTGAGGTCGTAGAGGTGGGGAGGGGCCTCGGTGCCGTTCTTCTTCTGCACGTCGGTGATGCGGAACGGCTTGCCTGTGATTGTGGCGAGGAACTTCTCGCCCTCTTCCTTGGCCGTGAACTTGCCCTTGGTCGCGCTGAAGAGCGTGTCGCGATAGGTCGTGGAGAGAATCCAGTAAGGCTCCGGCTTGAAGTTCTCGATTTCTTTCTGGCGGTTGACAATGAGCGCGAGGGTGGGCGTTTGCACGCGTCCGATGCTGAGCACTTGGTGGTTCTGGCCGTATTTCAGTGTGTAGAGGCGCGTTGCGTTCATGCCGAGGAGCCAGTCGCCGATGGCGCGGCTCAGCCCGGCGAGGTAGAGTGGCTGGTATGCGGCCTGGTCTTTGAGCGTGTGGAATCCCTCGGTTATGGCCTCGTCGGTCATGGATGATATCCACAGGCGCTTCACGGGGCATGTTGCCTTGGCTTTCTGCATGACCCAGCGCTGTATCAGTTCGCCTTCCTGGCCGGCGTCGCCGCAGTTGATTATGCCGTCGGCTGACTGCATAAGCCGCTCAATGACGGCGAACTGCCGCTCGATGCGCTGGTCGTTGATGAGCTTTATGCCGAAGCGTTTGGGTATCATCGGCAGTGCGCCGAGGCTCCACCGCTTCCACATAGGGGTGTAGTCGTCGGGCTCTTTGAGCGTGCAGAGGTGGCCGAATGTCCATGTTACCTGGTAGCCGTTGCCCTCCATGTAGCCTTCGTGGCTGGCTGTGGCTCCAAGGATGCGGGCGATGTCCCTGGCTACGCTTGGTTTCTCGGCGATGCAAACGACCATGGGCGGAGATTGTTAATAGCCATAGTCTTCGCCCACGAGGATTACTGTGTGGCGTCGGCCTGGCGAGTTGCGAAGGAAATGCACGTAGTTGCAGATGCTCTCGGGCGAGTTGCAGTTGTGGCATACGCCGTCTTTCTGGCACGGAGTCTTTATGTCGAAGCGTGCGGCGTTGATTGGCGAGGCCGTGGAGCGTGCTCGGGCCAGGGCGGCTTCGACCGTCTGTGCCACTTTGTTGAGGCTTACGATGAATATCACGTGCTTCGGCCCGAAGGTGATGGCTGCCACGCGGTTGCCCGTGCCGTCGATGTTTACGATGACCCCGTCCTCGCTGATGGCGTTGGCGCCCGACAGGTAGTAGTCGGCCGTGAAGGCCCGGCGGTAAATCTCTTGCGCCTCGTCGCGGGTCTTGGCCATGTCGCGGTCCATCACGTTGAGCGTGGCGCGGGCGTGCAGTGCGGCAGGGATGCCCATGTCGCGTATGGTCACGGAGCCGCCCCATGTGACGCTGCTGCCGTCGGGTATCAGCTCGCTCACCTTCTTCACGGCTTCGGCAGCCGTCGGGCAGTAGCAGGCTGCCATGTTGCGGCGTTCAAGGTGGCGCACCAGGTGTTGCGCCAGGCGTTCGTTCCTTGCTTCTTTTGGTGTCATGTGTTTTATGCTTAAGATGCCTGCAAAGTTACGGAAAATATTCCGAACTTGCAAGCATCTTGATGGTACAAACACTGGTAGGCCGCCGCTTGCGGGCCGTTGTGTGTTGCTGCCTTCGTGCCTCAGTAGGCTTCTTCGTTTGCTATTTCGCTCCTGTCGATTTCCTTTTTGTCGATTGACCGCCATGCATAGAATATGTACGCGAGCACGAAGGGGATGAAGATGCTCACTATTGCCATGGTGCGCAGGGTGAACTCACTGCTGCATGAGTTGGCGATGGTGAGCGAGCTTTGCAGGTCGGCGGTTGATGGGTAGTAGGCTGTGTCGTTCCACCCGGCCGTGAGCAGCAGTGCGCAGACCGCCAGCACCACGCCTATGCCTGCAGGCCAGATGCCCTTGGTGTACGCCTTTGCTGCAATGGTGCGCCCTATGCCGTAGAGCACGAGCGCCACGCCGATGATGAGCGCGGCGGCCACGTACCACATATCGGCGAGGTTGCTGAGGTATTTCAGCGGTTCCATTGATATGGCTCCCGTCTCCGCGTCGGCGGCAAAGCCGTCCTTGACGAGCGTACGCACGAGGAAGGCCACGAAGAACAGCACGAACGGCACGGCGTTGAGCCTGAGCTCGCGGCGCGAGCGTGTGCGTATAGCGTCGTCGTTGATGTTGTTGATGAAATAGAGCAGTCCGAGCACGCGGGCGAGGAAGAACACGGCGAAGGCCAGTATGAGGTTCCACGGGTCGAGCAGTGCGTCGAGCCCGTGGCTGGCGTTGGCCCAGCGGCTGATGATGGGTGCCGCGCCGCTCACGAGGTTGTCTTTCTCCACGATGAAGTTTGACCCGTTGAAGAACGTGGCCACCGCGCCGCCGAGCAGCAGCGGGCCCAATATGCCGTTGGCCACCAGGAACCACTGGAACGTACGCGCGCCGAGCAGGTTGCCCAGCTTGTTCTGGAACTCATAGCTCACGGCCTGGAGCACGAACGTGAAGAGGATGAGCATCCACAGCCAGTAGGCCCCGCCGAAGCTGGTGCTGTAGAACAGCGGGAACGAGGCGAAGAACGCCCCGCCGAACGTTACGAGCGTGGTGAACGTGAACTCCCACTTCCGCCCGGTTGAGTTTACCAGCAGTCGGCGTTCCTCGTCGGTGCGCCCGATGGAGAAGAGCACTGAGTTGCCGCCCTGCACGAAGAGCAGGAACACGAGGATTCCGCCGAGCAGCGACACGAGGAACCACCAGTATTGTTGCAAAAATTCGTATGTCATGGTTGTTGTTTCGTTATGGGTTGATTTGAATGTGAGGCCCTCTTGGCCCTCAGCTTTGGGCTTTTGTCTCATCCAGGCTTTCCTCAGGCCCCCTCTTGATTTGCTTGCGCAGTATGTTCACCTCTACGGCGAGCAGGGTGGAGAAAAGGGCGAGGAAGATGAAGAACGTGACCATCACGTTGGCCGAGCCGATGTCGCTCACGCCCACCCACGTGGGCATCATGTCCTGTATGGCCCATGGCTGGCGCCCCATCTCGGCCACTACCCAGCCTGCTTCGCTGGCCACGTAGCCCAGTGGCAGCATGGCGAGGGCTGCCATGTGGAGCCAGCGGGGGCGGCTGATGTCGCGGCGGAAGGCGAAGAACAGCACTGCGGCGAAGAAGGCTATGAACACCACGCCAAGCCCCACCATCACCCTGAAGGCCCAGAAGCACACGGGGATGTACGGCACGGCCTGCGACTTGTCCTTCAGGTAGCCGTAGCCGAAGTATTTCATGTCTTCCTTCAGGCTCTCGCCGAGCACGTAGAGCCGCTCGCACTCCTCGCCGCCAAGGTATTCGGTCTTTTCCTTAGCCTTGAGCCGGCGGTACTCCTGCAGGGCCAGTATGGCTCCCTGCCCGCGCCTTATCTTCTCGTCCATCGACATGGCGGGCCTGCCGTCGGGCAGCTCGTAGCCTCCGCGCAGCAAGTCGTTTATGCCCGGCACGAAGCCGTCGGCCTGGCGTGTGGCCAGCAGTGATAGCATGTTGGGTATGCCTATGCGCAGCGGCGGCTCGCCTTCGTTGGCGTAGTCGGGCTGGCGGAAGGGGTTGACCAGGGCCACGGCCGTGAGGCTCTGGCTGTCGCCCCCGTCGTACAGGGCTTCCATGGCGGCCAGCTTCATGGGTTGCACCTGCGCCACGCGGTAGGCCGAGTTGTCGCCGGTGAAGGCGGCCAGCAGCGCAGCCACGAGGCCCACGGCTGCCCCTATCTTTATGCTTTCGGTGGCCAGGCGCAGGTGGCGGCGGCGCATGAGGTAGTAGCAGCTCACGGCCACGGTGAACAGCGCGCCTATTATCCACGACGAGGTGACCGTGTGGAAGAACTTGTCGACGGCCATCGGCGACAGTGCCACGGCGGCAAACGAGGTCATCTCGTTGCGCATGGTGTCGGGGTTGAACGTGCAGCCCACGGGATACTGCATCCACGCATTGGCCACCAGTATCCACCAGGCCGACAGCGTGGCGCCGATGCCGGTGAGCCACGTGGCTGCAAGGTGGAAGCCGCGCGACACCTTGCCCCACCCGAAGTACATCACTGCCACGAACGTCGACTCCATGAAGAAGGCCACTATGCCCTCTATGGCCAGCGGCGCGCCGAAGATGTCGCCCACGAACCATGAGTAGTTGCTCCAGTTCGTGCCGAACTCAAACTCGAGGATGATGCCCGTGGCCACGCCCATGGCGAAGTTCACGCCGAAGAGCCGCTGCCAGAAGCGGGCCGCGTCGCGCCAGAAAGGCTTGCGCGTCTTGTAGTAGCACGTCTCCATGATGCCCATGATGACGGCCAGGCCCAGCGTAAGCGGAACGAAGAGCCAGTGGTATATGGCTGTGAGGGCAAACTGCGCCCTGGCCCAGTCAACGGCCGCAGCGTCTACGTTCAGAAGGATGTCTGTCATATCTTGCTTTGTTTTTAGGTTTGTCTCAGTGCTGCCCTCCGCCGAGGCCCGTGCCGCGGTCTATCAGCTCTGTGGCCACGTAGTCGGCCTCGCCGCCCTTGCCGGCGTTGGCCTCGAGGAAGTCTGGGAAGAAAAACAGCTTCAGCACGGCGAAGATGATGAACAGCTTGATGAGTATCACTGCCCATAGCGTCTTGCCGAGCGTCATGTTACGGAATCCGTCGGCATACAGGTCGTATGCGCGGTAAATGGGGTTGCGCTTGTCCATGCTGCTGCGTTTACCTTGCAAATATACGTGTTTTTTCTCATACCGCCGCCTGTTTGCCGCTGTTTTTTTTGTTTTTGGCTGTAAAACTTGTTTACCTCCGCGGCGCTCTTTGCCCCGTCCATGCAAGTGTATGGCTGCCAGGCGGTTGCAGGTATGCCCCGTTTGGGCCGTCGCAACGGCCTCCCCCGCGCCGCAAGGCGGCCCGTTCCGCAGGCCGTTCCCGGCCGTTTTGCAGCCCCAAGCGGGGCTTCCTCCAATCCGTGTAAACATATTTCACGCAATCATGCAGGATGGCGGCAACCCTCCTGCGGCGCGGCCCGGCCGTCGCAGGGGGCGCGGGCATTGCGCTTCCGCCTCGCGGCCCTTTGCGGGCAGGCGGGGCGGTGGCGTTGCCATGCCGGTTTTGCAGCGTGCTAAAAATGTTCTCTTTTTCCGTAATAATCTTAAAAATAGGTATATAAGTCTATTGCCATGTCCATTTCTTTTGCCATTTCGTTTTAAAACTATAATTTTGCATCTGTTTAAACTACAAGAAAGTATGAAGAAAAAAGTGTTGATACCGCTCGTGGTGGCGATAGTCGTGCTGCTGGCCGGTGTGGCTTACCTCACAGTGGGTCTTGTCAAGCAGCGCCAGGTGAACAAGGAGATGGAAGAACTGGCGGCCCTCGACAAGAAGGAAATGGAGAATGAGTATGAGCAGTTCGCCCGCCAGTACAGCGAGATGAAGATGCAGATAAACAACGACTCGCTCGTTGCGCAACTCACGCAGGAGCAGCTCCGCACGCAGCAACTGCTCGAAGAGCTGCGCCAGGTGAAGAGCAACGACGCCCGCGAGATAGCCCGCCTGAAGAAGGAACTGGCCACGGTGCGCGCCGTGTTGCGCAGCTACGTGCTCGAAATCGACTCGCTCAACCGCCTCAACCAGGACCTGCGCGACGAGAACACCCGCGTAAGGGGGCAGTATGACGAGGCCACACGCCAGATAGCGGGGCTCAGCAGCGAGAAGGCTTCGCTCTCGGAGAAAGTGGCCATCGCAGCCCAGCTCGATGCCACGGGCATCAACATGATAGCCAAGAAGAAGAACGGCAAGGCCGTGCGCAGGATAAAAGACTGCAAGTCGATAGAGGTGTCATTCCGCATAACGCGCAACGTCACCGCCACCAACGGCGTGCGCACGTTCTACGTTCGCATCACCACCCCCTCGGGCGACGTGCTCGGCGGAGGCGGCACGTTCGACTACGAGAACCGCAGCCTGGAGTGCTCCATGAAAAAGAGCGTGGAGTATACCGGCGAGGAGACCCCCGTCACCATGTACCGCCAGGTGGGCGAGTTCCTCAGCAAGGGCACATACACCGTCAGCATCTTCGCTGACGGCAACATGATTGGCTCGCGCAACTTCACCTTCAGCAAGTAACCCCGACACAAAAAGTTGCCATATGAAAGGTTTCGCTTGGCTCTTGCTGCTCTCGGGGGCAGTCACGCAGGCCGCTGCGCAGCAGGCACTGAGCCTCGACAGCTGCCGCGCGCTGGCCCTCGGCAACAACAAGCAGCTGGCCATCTCGGAGCTTCAGGCCGACGTGGCCGCCAACGTGCGCAAGTCAGCACGCACCAAGTACCTGCCGCGCATAAGCGCGGTGGGCAGCTATATGTACAACAGCCGCGAGCTGTCGATACTCAACGACGACCAGAAGGCGGCCCTCTCGGGCATAGGCACCACGGCCACATCGGGCCTGGCCGGCGCGCTCGAGGGCTTCGGCGCAGGGCTTACAGGCGAGCAGAAAGCCGCGCTCGACGAGGCCCTCAAGGTGTTTGGCACCTCCACCGACCAGGCCATGGGCAACCTCGGGGCGCAAGTCAGCGGCCTGGCCTCGGCGCTCAACGCCGAGGGGCAGAAGGTGGTCGACGCCTTCCGCACCGACACGCGCAACATCTTCGCCGGCTCAGTCATGCTCATGCAGCCCGTTTTCATGGGCGGCAGCATCGTGGCCATGAACAAGATGGCGCGCCTCGGCGAGCAGATGGCGCGCAGCGGCATCGACGCCAAGCGGCAGCAGACTATCTACGAGGCCGACCGCGCCTACTGGGCCATCGTGTCGCTCAAGCACAAGCAGCGGCTGGCACAGAGCTACCTCGAGCTGGTGAGCCGCCTCGACGGCGACGTGCAGAAGATGATACGCCAGGGAGTGGCCACACGCTCCGACGGACTGAGCGTCAAGGTAAAGGTCAACGAGGCGCAGATGTCACTGACACAGGTCAACGACGGGCTCGCCTTGGCACGCATGTTGCTGTGCCAGATATGCGGGCTCCCGCTCGATACAGACATCACCCTGGCCGACGAGGAGGCCGACAGCCTTGCCTTGGGCGACACCGCAATGGCAGGAGAGGCTGCCCAGGCGATGCAGAACCGCCCCGAACTGCAGATGCTCCAGGCCATGGTAGACATCAGCCGGCAGGCCACCAATCTCGTGAAGGCAGGCCGGTTGCCCCAGGTCGCACTCATGGGAGGCTACTCGTTCAGCAATCCCAATGTCTTCAACGGCTTCCAAAACAAGTTCGGCGGCGTGTGGAGTGTGGGCGTGCTGGTGCGTGTCCCAATATGGAACTGGGGCGACGTCGCCTACAAGGTCAAGGCCGCAAAGGGCGCCACGGCCATCGCTTCGCTTGAACTGGCGGAGGCACGCGAGGGGGTGGAGCTTCAGGTAAGCCAAAGTTCGTTCAAGGTTAGCGAGGCTTCCAGGAAGCTGGCCATGGCCCGGGCCAGTGCGGAGCAGGCCGAGGAGAACCTGCGCAGCGCCAACCTCGGGTTCCGGGAGGGCGTGATACAGAGCACTACCGTAATGGAAGCGCAGACAGCCTGGGTCAAGGCGCAGGCGCAAAAGATAGACGCGGAGATTGAAGTTAAACTCAGCCAAGTCAACCTCAGGAAGGCTCTTGGTACATTAGACGATTGATCATGTCAGCAAAATCACAGCATAACAACATACTGCTCGCCGTCGCCGGGTTTGCGGCGGTGGTGGTTGTGGTGGCCGCCATAGGCTTCCTCGCCCTCGGCCGCGAGCCGGAACTTATTCAAGGCCAGGTCGAAGTGACCGAATACCGCGTGTCGAGCAAGGTGCCAGGGCGCGTCCTTGAGCTGCGGGTAAAGGAGGGCGACTATGTCCGCAAGGGCGACACGCTCGTAATACTCGACGCCCCCGACGTCGAGGCAAAGCTGGCCCAGGCCCGCAGTGCGGAGGATGCAGCCTCTGCGCTCGACGAGATGGCGCGCCGCGGGGCGCGTGCCGAGCAGGTGCGCGGCGCATACCAGGTGCTGCAGCAGGCCAAGGCAGGCCACGAGATAGCCCTGAAGTCATACCAGCGCGTGCAGCGCCTGTTCGACGAGGGGGTCATGACGGAGCAGAAGCGCGACGAGGCTTACGCCAATTACAAGGCGATGGAAGCGCAGGAAAAGGCCGCGCAAAGCCAGTATGACATGGCCGTAAACGGTTCGCGGCGTGAGGAAAAGATGGCCGCCGCGGCACAGGTGAGCCGTGCAAAGGGCGCTGTGGCCGAAGTTAGCTCATACATCAACGAGACCGTGCAGGTCGCTCAGATGGACGGCGAGGTAAGCGAAATCTACCCGAAGGTAGGCGAACTCGTTGGCACGGGAGCGCCGATAATGTCCATTTCGGTGATGACTGACCTCTGGGGAACGTTCAACGTGCGTGAGGACCAGTTGCGCGGGCTTGCCGTAGGCACCACTTTCAGCGCTTACGTTCCGGCGTTCGACAAGGACATACGCATGAAAGTGTACTACATGAAGGACGAGGGAAGCTATGCCGTATGGAAGGCTACTAAGGCCAACGGGCAGTTTGACCTGAAGACATTCGAGGTGAAAGCCCGTCCGGAAAGCAAGTTTGAAGGCCTCCGTCCGGGCATGTCGCTGGTGATAAAGGAAAAATGACGGATAGCGTGCGGGCAAGGTTGTACATCGTCCAGGTCATGCGCATAGCGTGGCGCGAGTGCCGCATACTGCGCAGGAATCCCATATACTGGTTCTGTATGGTGGCATTCCCCTTGTTGTCGATGGTGTTTTTCACGTCGATGATGCACGAGGGAGTGCCTGTCGACATGCCAGTGGGGGTGGTAGACCTTGACAACACGGCCACGTCGCGCCAGCTTGTGCGCCGCCTTGACGCCTTCCAGACGAGCCGGGTCGTGGCACGCTACCCCGGTGTGCGCGAGGCCCGGCGCGCCATGCAGCGCGGTGACATCTACGCTTTCCTGTACATCCCTCGCGGCACGTCGGACAAGCTGCTTGCCCAACGCCGCCCCTCGGTGTCCTATTATTATAATATGTCATACTACGCGGCAGGCACTTTGCTCTACCGCGACCTCACCACCATCACCACGCTTGGCTCGGCGTCGGTCGGCATGGCGACGCTCCAGGCCAAGGGCCTGCCCCCTGCCGAGATACAGGCTTTCCTCCAGCCAATCGTGATAGACCTCCACCAGATATCCAACCCGTGGGCAAACTACAACATATACCTCAGCACGGTGCTCGTGCCGGGCGTGATCATGCTGTTCATCTTCCTCGTCACGGCCTATTCCATCGGCACTGAACTTAAGTTCAAGCGTTCGCGCCAGTGGCTTGCCATGGCCGACGGCAACATCGTGGTTGCCCTTGCCGGCAAGATGCTCCCGCAGACATTGATATTCCTGGCCATGGTTTATGGCTATATGTATTATGTGTTCGGGGTGCTCGGCTTCCCCCATCCGGGCGGCGTGCTGCGCATCTTGGCGCTCGGTCTCGTCACGGTGGTGGCTTCGCAGGGGTTCGGCATCTTCGCCTTCGGGCTCATGCCGTCGCTCCGCATGTCGATGAGCGTGTGCTCGCTGTGGGCTGTGCTGAGTTTCTCGATGGCCGGGTCGGCGTTCCCCGTGATGGGGATGGACTCGCCGTTGCAGTCGCTCTCGTGGCTCTTCCCGCTGCGCCATTACTTCATGGTCTACCAGGTTACCGTGTTCAACGGCTACGAGCTGCTCGACGCATGGTTCCACATAGCCGCCCTCGTGGCATTTGCATTGATGCCGCTGATGGTGTTGCGCAAGATAAGGAACGCCATGCTCACTTACGTTTACATACCCTGAGCCATGAGAGAGAGACGACTTTTGCAGAAGATACGCGGCGGCCTGGCCGATGCCGGCTACATCTGGGCCGACGAGATGCGCAATGTCGTGCGCGACGAGGGCATGCTTATATTCTTCATCCTTGTGCCGCTGCTTTACCCTTTGCTTTATTCATGGATATACAACAACGAGGTGGTGCGCGAGGTTCCGGTGGTTGTTGTCGACGATTCGCATACGGCCATGAGCCGTGAGTTCGCCAGGCGGTGCGACGCTTCGCCCGACGTGCGCGTGCTGTGCCATGCCAACGACATGGACGAGGCGCGCTCGCTGCTTAGCCGCCAGGTGGTGAAAGGCATATATTACCTGCCGGCCGACTTCGCCACGCGCCTGGGGCGCATGGAGCAGACGGCCGTCAGCGTATACTGCGACATGAGCCTCATGCTTACTTACAAGGCCGTGTACCAGGCTGCCATGGCCGTGTCGCTCGAGATGAACGGCAGGTTGCAGGCGCAGTTGGCCGCTTGCACTACCGCCCGCCAGGACCTTGTCACCGTCAGCCCGCTGGCAGTCACGCCGGTGCCGGTGTTCAACCCCGCCGGGGGCTACGGCTCGTTCATACTGCCGGGCGTGCTCATGCTCATCTTGCAGCAGACGCTCGTGCTCGGCATAGGGCTTTCGGCAGGCACCGCCCGCGAGACGAACCGTTACCAAGACCTAATCCCCTTCAGCCGCAGTTACCAAGGGATATTCCGCATCGTGTTCGGAAAGTCACTGTGCTACTTCATGATTTACGCCGTGCTGGCTGCCTACCTGGCACTGGCCGTGCCCAGGCTGTTTAGCTTCGTGGTGCTGGCCGAGCCTTCGGCCCTGCTTGCCATCATGCTGCCTTACGTGCTTGCGTGCATCTTTTTCGGCATGGTCATGTCGTGCATCGTGCGCTACCGCGAGAACGTCATGCTGCTCGTGGTGTTCGCCTCCGTGCCGCTGCTGTTCCTCTCGGGCATCTCATGGCCGCAGAGCAACTTGCCTTGGTTCTGGGAGAGCATATCGTGGCTCTTTCCCTCAACATTCGGCATACGGGCATACATCAGGGTCAACACCATGGGTGCGGCCTTGCCCGAGGTTGCAGCGGAGTACCGCGCGCTGTGGGCGCAGGCTGCCGCCTATTTCCTTCTGGCGTGCGGGGTTTACCGTTACCAGATAAACCTTTCGCGCCGCCATGCCATTGAGCGCCTCGAACACATACGGCGCAAGCGCGAGTTGCGCCGGCGGTTGCGCCGTCGCGCCGCGGAATGAATGCAGCGGGCATGCCCGGGCGGAGTCTTTTGTAAAGTCTTTTCCTTGTCCGGCTTTCGTCGCGCAAAGTCCTGTGCGCCAGCGCATTGCCAAAAAGGCTTACCCTGTTGGCCAATCGGCCTCTTTTGCAATATGAAACGGGCCGTTTCATGTCCGTAAACGGGCCTCTTTGCCGTTCAAGACGGCAGGTCAGTGGGCGCGGGATGGCTTTTGTAAGGAAATGTCAAACCATATATCAACGTAATACATGAAAGGTTTGAAACAATTCTTGGCGGCTTTCTTCCTCGTCGTTGCGGCCATGCAAGCCGCCGCGAAAGCCGATGGCGCGGGCTTGTGCCTGCGCGACGACGCCACCGGTGAGTGGCTCATAGGCATCTTCGACAGCTGCGCTGTGTACGAAAATCGCCTCTGGCGGTGCGAGCAGACATCGCGCCTGGGCTACCAACTGGCTGACGGGCATCGCCGCGTGAGCGTCAGCCTGAGGCGGGGCAAGGTCGTCGTGGACGGGCGCAGCTACCGTTGCTCCGAGCTATCCGGCCCGTTCGTGCCCGAATACCCCATGCCCGACGATACTCCTTACAGGGCTGTGAGGTCGCTGCGCCCCGATACCGCCACGCTCATCTGCCTCACGCGCAGCCGCCGCGAGTTCTATTTCTATTGCGAAGTAGCTACCGATTCCATTCAGAAAACATTGATGCGCGAGCCTCTGCCCAACGCCGACGGGAGCGTGGTGCTGCGCTTCCCGACGAGCGGCGTGGCCTGCTTCCGCCTTTTGGCCGACTCGATTGGTGCGCACGGCCATTGGTCGAACGCCATGGTGTACTGCAACCCGGGCGACACGGCGCTGCTATACGTCGATGACATCGACGGCCGCGCCTTCTGCATGGGCAGCCTATCCAGGCTCAACAACGAGCTGATGGCCGTAGGTGCGGCCTCGCTCCACGCATGGTCGGCGCCTTGGCACGACGCCCCGCTCGACTCCGCGCTGCCCGCTTTCGAGCGCAGTTATGCCCGCAGCCTGCGGCTCGTCGACTCCGTTTGCGCCGCGCGGCCTTCGCTCTCGGCGCGCGCACGCCGCTGCATGGCCGCTTACTGCCGCTACGACCATGCCTTTGAGAGCATCTACACCATGTGGTCGGCCTTGAACGATGACGAGGCCGGGCCGCTGCGCCGCGAGTTCATCGCCACGGGCAAGATGCCAGCCATCTGCCGCGAGACCATACTGAAGTTTGCCGCCGACTACGAGGCGCGGCAGGTGCCGCCGTCATGCGCCCTGACCAATTTCAGACAGATATACAAGTTTGCTAAGTTCGTGCTCGACGCGGGGCTTACCCCTGCCGAAGTATGCCCCGCGCAGCAGCCCCTCGTGGTGCGCTTCGACTCCACCGAGACCGCCGGGCTTCAGCTCTTCGAGCAGATAGTAAGCCCTTACAGGGGCAAGATGGTCTACCTGGACTTCTGGGGCGCGTGGTGCGGGCCGTGCCGCGCGGAGCTCAAGTACGTCAAAGCCATGCGCGAAAAACTGCGCGGCAAGGACATCGTGTACATCTTCCTGGCCAACGATACCGACGGTGAGTCTTTCAGCGAGCTTACCCGCCGCTACGCACTCGAAGCCCCAGGCTCTGTCAGCCTCAACCTGCCTGCCGGCAGCCAGGCCGCCCTGGAGCGCTTCGTAGGCGTGCCGCACTTCCCGTTCAGCCTGCTCCTCGACCGCCGGGGCCGCCCCGTGAAGGGCGAGATACCGCGCCCCAGTCAGGCCGACGAGCTGCTGCGGCTGGTGGAGGAGGCGGAATGAGCGCATGGCAATTGGGCCATTGCCGCCGTTGAGGCACCGCCTGCGCCATCTTTGCTTTGTTGGCACTGATGGCGCAGGCGTGCAAAAGAAGTGAAAACGGCAATTGTTTCATGCCGTCCTTCGTTTTTTTTCATAAAAAGTGTTACCTTTGCATGTCGCTCTTTATGGGGCAATGCTAACTATAACTATAAACTAAGACATTTTACAGCATGAAAAAGAGATTACTTCTCACGGCCGGGCTTGCCGCAATTGCCGCAGTGGCAACCCTGGCGCAGGACGATGTGAGCGTGACGAAAAGCGGCGGGAGCTACAAGATGGACAACGGCATTGTGTCCGTGACCATAGGCAGCGACGGCAGGATAAACAACATGACCATCACAGGCCGCCCTAACGTGATAGGGAGCAGCGGCGTTTACTTTGACTATACGGCCAGCTCAAACACGGGGCTTAACCCTACTGAGTCGCGCATAGTGAAGCAGACGGCAGATTACGCGGAGGTGGTGTACAGCAATACCACAGGCGACCTGCGCTTTGACCAGGGCTTCATAATGCGCAAGGGCATAAGCGGGGTATACATCTATGTCGTAGCCCACGGCACGGAAAGCTCGCATGAGGTCAACCTGCGCGAGGCCCGTGTGTGCACACGCCTCAATTCCTCGTTCGTGAACGGCTATGTAGATGACGTGATGTGTGGCAAGATACCTACCAACTCGGAGATGAGCGTTGCCGAGAGAGAGGAGAACACCATCCAGGACGCAACTTACCGAATGGCCGACGGTTCCATCTATACAAAGTACAATTGGGCCCAATACGTGGTGAACGACAGCCTGCACGGGCTCATGAACTACACAACGGGCGTATGGAACATACCGTGCAGCCATGAGTGGCTCAACGGAGGGCCCATGAGGCAGGAGCTGACCGTACACGCAACCAGCAAGTCGCCCATCACCATACAGATGATACAGGGAGAGCACTTCGGTGGCTCGGCGCAGCATTACGAGGACGGTGAAAGCAAGATTTACGGGCCTTTCTTCATTTACTTGAACAAAGGCACCTCGAAGGAAGACATGATTGCCGACGCAAAGCGCATGGCCACGCAGCAGCAGGCCGAGTGGCCGTTTGCCTGGTTTGAGCACGAACTCTACCAGAACGAGCGCGCATCGGTGAGAGGCAGGCTCAACGTCACCACGGGGCAGGCCTGCGACAGCGTGATGCTCGTGCTGGCCGAGCCCGGCAGCGACCCTTATTCGCAAGGCAAGGGGTATATGTTCTGGACGCTCACCGGCAAGGACGGCTCTTTCGAGATACCCAATGTGCGCAAGGGAAACTATACCCTCTATGGCTATGCGACGAAAGGCGACGTGACCGACGAGCTTGAGATTGAGGGGATAGAGGTTGGTGATGCCGACGTGAACCTCGGCACGGTAGACTGGACCCCGGTGCGCCTGGAGCGCCTGCTTTGGCAGATAGGCGAGAACAACCGCAAGTCAGACGGCTTCAGGTATAGCGATACCTGCCGTGCATACGGCCTTTGGGAGCTGCCGCCGGCCGACCTTGACTATGTCGTAGGGGAAAGCGACGAGGCCGAAGACTGGTATTACGCGCAGACCAAGAACGGGGAATGGACGGTGACGTTCGATGTGGACGAAGCCCTGGCGGGCAACGCACTGCTTACTGCGTCGATGGCTGGCGTGACCAACAATCCCACGGTGGCAATCATCGTGAACGGCGAGCGGCAGGGCGAATGGGCATTGCGGCAAAACGATGCCGGCATATACCGCAGCGCAGTACTGGGCGGCAAGCACCGCGTTGAGACCTGCGAGTTTCCCGCGTCGCTGCTGAGGCAAGGCACAAACACCGTCACCTTCGCCATGTCGGGCATAGGCAAGAATGGCGGTGTCATGTGGGATTGCATAAAGCTGGAGGCCGGCAGCCGGGTTGTCTCGGGCATTGTTGCTCCCGGGCGGGCCGATGCGCCGGTTGAGCTGTTCACCGTAGGCGGGCAAAAGGTAGGAACGTTCAAGAGCATTGACGGCCTTGACCTTGACCGTGGCATTTATATCTTCCGCCAGGGCGGACGTACTGGCAAGGTGGCCCTTTGATTTGTGCCGGCGTGGCCACGGCGCGTGGCTGCATAGCCATGCCTCTTGTTTACTGCCCCGCGTACAGACAGTGTGCGCGGGGCTTTTTCGTGCCGCAGGTCATGGGCGCCCTGCCGGCTTCGTGCTGCCCTCCCTGTACTTCCGCGGCGACAGGCCCATGGTCTTGGTGAAAAGGCGCGAGAAGTAATAGCAGTCCTCTATGCCCACCTTGTGGCATATCTGGTTGATGTGCAGCGAGGTGGAGGCCAGCAGGCGGCAGGCCAGTCGCATCTTGAGCAGGTTGAAGTAGGCCAGCGGGCTGCAGCCTGTCTGCCGCTTGAACATGGCTGAGAAATGTGTGGGCGAGTATCCGGCGTAGGCCGCCAGGAAGCTCAGCGTGAGCCGCTTCCCGGCGTTGTCTTCCATGAAGTGTATGGCCGCGCCTACGATGTCGGTGGCTTTCGGCTTGGGGTCGGCGTTGCGGAACAGCGTGAGGTAGCGCATGGATGCCAGGTAGTGGTGCAGCAGCGACGATGCGTAGCGAAGGTTCTCCAGTCCGTAGCCGTCGCGCAGCGTGTTGAATATTTCTTCGAAGAGTTGCCCGCGCTCGCTGATGCGCGATGTCAGGCCCGGCTTCACGTCGTTAGGCCGCGCTGCGCCATCGGCGTATATGGCGGCGTGCTCCCCCGTGAAGTGAACCCAGTAGATAGTCCATGGCTCGTGCTCGTCGGCGGCGTAGGCGTGGGGCTTGCCGGCAGGCAGTATCACGTACTGGTCGGCGGCTATTGGCTGCTTGCCGCCGCCGACGCTGAACCACCCGCGGCCTTCCACGCAGTATATCAGCACGTACTGCGCTATCGGCTCGGAGCGCTCGCGGTAGTGGCCTGCGGCCTTTGGGTAGTAGCCAATGTCGGTTATGTAGAGGCTTGAGGCCAGCGGGTCGTTGCTCTCCATGTCGATTGCCATCTTGGGGAGCACTATGACCTGCTCGCCGCTGAATCCGTCTTTCTGTTTCATAGCCTTGTTTTTTTGTGCTGCTAAGTTAGTGTTTTTGTGCCGTCCGGCAAAATAATATTGTGCAAAAAGGGCTTTTGCCACGCTTTTTCGTGCCACTTTTGTCGGCGGATTATGCCGTTTCTGTAAATGGCTGGTAATCAGGCGGTTTCCAATATGGATCGTTTTGGCTTGCAAAACGTGCCGTTTTGCGTTCAAAAACGTGCCGTTAAGCAGGCCGAAACAGGCCGTTTTGCGAGGCAATGCGGCAGGCTTCGCTTTCCGCGGCGGTTGCAGGCGCGTGCCAATCAATGCCGGGGCGCGGCTGGACAGTAGGAAAGTCCATCTTTAAAACAAGGTTTGTCTATTTCCGGGTGTGCTTTTTATGGCTATCTTTGCAGGCAGAACCAATAACCGAAAACAAAAAACAAACATTGTCATTATGTACAGCTACAACAAGACGTTCGTCTATTTCATCTGCCTCGTGTCGGCCTTGGGCGGCCTGCTCTTTGGCTACGACTGGGTGGTAATCGGCGGGGCGAAGCCCTTTTATGAACTGTATTTCGGCATAGCCGACTCGCCCTCGGCGCAGGGCTTGGCCATGACCATCGCCCTGGTGGGCTGCATGATAGGCGCGATGGTGTGCGGCTGGCTGGCCGACCGCATAGGTCGCAAGCGGCTGCTTATAGTCTCGGCGCTCATCTTCCTGCTCTCGTCGGTGGCCACGGGCGCTTTTTCCGAGTTCCATTCCTTTCTTGTGGCCCGTTTCTTCGGCGGCATAGGCATCGGCGTGGCCTCCGGCCTGTCGCCCATGTACATAGCCGAGGTGGCGCCGGCGCGGGTCAGGGGCAAGCTCGTGTCGCTCAACCAGATGACCATCGTGCTCGGCATCCTCGGTGCGCAGATTACCAACTGGCTCATTGCCGACCCAATACCCGACGGCACCACGGCTGAGTTCATAGCCGCGTCGTGGAACGGCCAGATGGCCTGGAGGTGGATGTTCTGGGCTGCCGCCGTGCCTTCGGCCTTGTTCCTTGTGCTGGCTTTCTTCATTCCCGAGAGCCCACGCTGGCTTGCCTTGAAAGACATGAACGCCGAAGCATTCTCGATTCTGACGCGCATTGGTGGCAAAGACTACGCCGACGGCGAGCTGGCAGCCGTGAAGCAGGCCAACGCTGCCGATGCCAGCCAGGGCGGACTGCGCATGCTCTTCGGCCGCCCGTTCCGCCGCGTGCTGCTGCTCGGCGTGGTCATTGCCGTGTTCCAGCAGTGGTGCGGCACCAATGTCATCTTCAACTACGCGCAGGAAATCTTCCAATCGGCGGGCTATGAGATAGGCGACGTGCTCTTCAACATCGTGGTGACCGGCGTGGCCAACGTGGTGTTCACCGTCGTTGCCATTTTTACTGTCGACCGTCTTGGTCGCCGCGCCCTCATGCTTCTCGGCGCCGCTGGGCTTTGCGCCATATATCTTATACTCGGTGTGTGCTACTATTTCCACGTCACCGGCTTCTTCATGATAGTGCTCGTGGTGCTCGCCATAGCATGCTACGCCATGACGCTCGGCCCCTGCACGTGGGTGCTCATATCCGAGCTGTTTCCCAATCGCGTGCGCGCTGTGGCCGTTGCCACCTGCACCTTCGCCCTGTGGGTGGGCTCCTCCACGCTCACTTACACCTTCCCGCTGCTCAACACCGCACTCGGCAGCTACGGCACGTTCTGGATTTACTCCGCCGTGTGCCTCGCTGGCCTGCTGTTCTTCGCCTTCCGCCTGCCAGAGACCAAGGGCAAGTCGCTCGAAGAGCTGGAGAAGGAGATGGTGGACAAAGAGTAGAGGGGGTGAAATGGAGTCATAAGGAGTTATCGCTTCACTGCGTTTCGCTTCGGAGTTAGCGGACAATGGCAAAGTCTATTGCGGCATTGCCATCCCCGGTGCAATGGTTTGAAGGGTGCCTGTGGCTCGGGAGCAATGGCAAGGAGCGACGTTACGAGAATAATAAAAACAAATTTATAATTAAAGTAATGGCAATTCCCCTCCAGTTTCAGGGCTGAAGACCTTGGCTTGCAGTTCCCTCCCTACGGGGAGGGGCAGGGAGGGGCATATATTTAGCACTATGGTAAAAGCATGGAGAGAGGTGGTGACGATACCCACCTACACAGTCGGCAAGCCCGACAAGAACCCTATGTTTCTCGAAAAGCGCGTCTATCAGGGGTCGAGCGGAGTGGTTTATCCCTATCCCGTCATCGAGTCGATAGCCGACGAGAAGGAGGACAAGCAGTACAACGCCGTGTTCCTTGAGAACGAATACATCAAAGTGATGATTCTGCCCGAGCTTGGCGGCCGCGTGCAGATGGCCTACGACAAGGTGAAGCAGCGTCACTTCGTTTACTACAACCACGTGGTGAAGCCCGCATTGGTGGGTCTCACCGGGCCGTGGATATCGGGCGGCATAGAGTTCAACTGGCCGCAGCACCACCGTCCGTCCACATTCCTGCCCGTTGACAGCACCATCGAGGAGCACGCCGACGGCTCAGTGACCGTGTGGGTCAACGAGACGGAGCGTATGTTCCACCAGAAGGGCATGGCCGGCTTCACCCTGCGCCCGGGCTGCGCCCGCCTTGAGATACGCGGACACCTGTACAACCGCACGCCCATGCCGCAGACATTCCTGTGGTGGGCCAACCCCGCCGTGGCCGTCAACGACCACTACCAGAGCGTGTTCCCGCCCGACATCAACGCCGTTTTCGACCACGGCAAGCGCGCCGTGAGCTCTTTCCCCATAGCCACCGGCACATATTATAAGATGGACTACTCCGCCGGGGTTGACATATCGAACTATAAGAACATCAAGGTGCCCACGTCTTACATGGCCGTTAACTCCAAGTACGACTTCGAGGGCGGCTATGAGAACGACTCGCGCGGCGGGATGCTCCACGTGGCCAGCCACCACCTGTCGCCCGGAAAGAAACAGTGGACATGGGGCAACGGCGACTTCGGCCGCGCCTGGGACCGCAACCTGACCGACGCCGACGGCCCTTACATAGAGCTGATGGCCGGGGTCTACACCGAGAACCAGCCCGACTTCACGTGGCTCATGCCCTACGAGGAAAAGCGTTTCACGCAGTATTTCATGCCCTACCGTGAGCTTGGCATAGTCAAGAACGCCTCGCGCGACCTCGTGATGAACATCACCGAGGCCGACGGAGGGGTGCGGCTGATGGTTCAGGCCACCTGCAAGGCCCGTGTGCAGGTGCTCGTCCGCAGTGACGAGGGGGGCAAAACGCTCTACGACCGCACTCTCGACATGACCCCCGAGGCCCTGTTCGACGAGACCATTGCCACCGGCGTTACGCCCATAGACGGCCTCACCGTAGAGCTGTACATAGTGAAAGAGGGCGGGCGCCGCGCCCTCTCGCTCTCTTGGCACGCCGAGCCCGACGAGATACGCCCCATACCCAACGCCGCCGAAGCCGCCTTGCAGCCCTGCGAAATAAAGACCACGGAGCAGCTCTATCTCACCGGTCTGCATCTCGAACAGTACCGTCACGCCACCTTCTCGCCCGTTGACTATTACGAGGAGGCCTTGCGCCGCGACCCCGACGACTACCGTTGCAACAACGCTCTCGGCCTGTGGTACCTGCGCCGCGGCCGCTTCGACGTGGCCGAGCCTTACCTGCGCCGCGCCGTCAGGGTGCTCATGCGCCGCAATCCCAACCCCTACGACGGTGAGCCGCTGTACAACCTTGCTCTCTGCCTGAAGTGCCTTGGCCGCGTGGATGAGGCCTACGAACTGTTCTGGAAGTCCACTTGGAATAAGGCCTGGGCCGATGCCGGATATACGGCGGCCGCCCAGCTGTCGCTGATGCAGGGCCGCCCCGACGACGCTATCGAGGAAGCCGGGCGCGCCCTCGACAACAACCGCCGCAACCACAAGGCGCGCGCGCTCATGGCAACGGCACTGCGAACCGTGGGGCGCGAGGCCGACGCCATAGCCCTCTGCGACGAGTCGCTGGCCCTCGACCGCTTCAACTACGGCTGCCTCTACGAGAAATACCTGCTGACGGGCGACATGGCGGTGCTCGACGAGCTGCAGACGCTGATGCACGGCGCGCCCAACAACTACGACGAACTGGCCTTGGACTATATGCAGATGGGCCGCGCGGAAGAGGCCGTGGCCGTTTGGAGCATGGCCGTAAGCGCAGGAGCGGCCACCCCCATGACCTATTATTACATGGGATGGGCGGGCGACGGCACCGCCTT
The DNA here is from genome assembly GCA_944320235.1 of uncultured Prevotella sp. Classification (GTDB taxonomy): domain Bacteria; phylum Bacteroidota; class Bacteroidia; order Bacteroidales; family Bacteroidaceae; genus Prevotella. The sequence goes on along the minus strand of CALUGQ010000001.1, from coordinate 47,863 downwards.
TGCCCGCGCCGCCGGTGCCGATCCGGCCTATTGCTTCCCCAACCGCATTGAGGACGTGCTGGCACTGCGTGCCGCCATCGAGGCCAATCCGCGCGATGCCCGCGCCCGCTACTATCTCGGCTGCCTCTATTACGACAAACGGCAGTACGACGTGGCCACCGACCTGTGGGAGCGTTCGGCGCAGCTCGACCCGCAATATCCCACGGTGTGGCGCAACCTTGCGCTCGTCTTGTTCAACAAGCGCGGCGAGCACGACCGTGCCTTGGAGTGCATGGAGCGCGCCTTCAGCCTCGACGAGACCGATGCCCGCGTGCTCATGGAGCTCGACCAGCTCTACAAGAGGCTGCAGAAGCCCCACGCATGGAGGCTCGAACGCCTCATGCGCCATCCCGAACTAATAGCCCGCCGCGACGACCTTTTGCTCGAAGAGGCCACGCTACTCAACCAAACGGGCCGCTTCGAGGAGGCAATGGCAATAATCGACGGCCACATCTTCCACCCGTGGGAGGGAGGCGAAGGCAAGGTCACGGCCCAATATCAGGTCTGCCGCCTCGAAATGGCCAAGCAGGCCCTGGCCGCAGGCGATGCCGACAAGGCCATACGGCTGCTCGAAGAGTGCCTCGTCTATCCCCATAACCTCGGCGAAGGCCGCCTCGAAGGGGCGCAGGAGAACGACTTCCACTACTTCCTCGGCTGCGCGTACAGTGCGCTCGGCGACGAGGCCAAGGCCCGCGGGCACTGGGAGAAGGCCACCGTAGGGCCGCAGGAGCCTGCCGCCGCCATGTACTACAACGACGCCAAGCCCGACAAGATATTCTACCAGGGCATGGCGCTGCTGCGCCTCGGCAGGCGCGACGAGGCCAACGGCCGCTTCTACCGCCTCGTGAACTACGGCAAGCAGCACGTGTTCGAGAAGGTGGTGATGGACTATTTCGCCGTGTCGCTGCCCGACCTGCTCATATGGGAAGACTCGCTCGACACCAAGAACGTCATCCACTGCAAGTACATGCTTGCCCTCGGCTACTGCGGCCTGGGCGACATGAAGCACGCCATGCGCTACCTCGCCGAGGTGGAGCAGCTGGACATCAACCACCAGGGCGTGCAGGCACTGCGCTCGCTCGTGGCCCAAGGCCTGCTGTTGTGATGCCTGCAGCGGCAACCCGTGCGGCCTCTTCCGCCACGGGTTGCTCCCCTTCAGTAAGTCATTGACAGCATTCTGTATAACGTGCTGATATTCAATGCGTTGCAAAACGGGTCGTTTTGGCCTCCGAAACGACCCGTTTTAGAGCCTGAAACGTGCCGTTTCGCACTGCAAAACGGCACGTTTCGCAAAACGGTTCGGCAGAGGGCTGTAGGCGGGGCGATTCCAGGTGTTGTTCAGGCATGGCAGAACCGAGGCCGTGGCGCGGCTTCATGGCACGATGCCTATGCCTGTTTCGCAGTGCGCAGGATATTATGCCGCCGGGTCATATTTATGTTTGTCAGCTTGCGTATGTGGCCGATAATCGTTAAATTTGCATCATAGAATTTTTCCAATAACCCAAAACTATCAAAAGATAAACTATAAAATAACCAATAGTACTGTATGAAGACAAAGACAAAACTGATGGCGCTGATGTTTGCGTCGGCTCTGTCGGCACTGCCGTTGCAGGCCGGCGTGCCGGAGGTTAAGTGGGATTCGCGCAGCCTTATCATAGGCGGCAGGCGCGTGGTTCCCGTGATGGGCGAGGTGCATTACTCCCGCATACCTGCCGACGAGTGGGAGAGGGAGGTGCGCAAGATGAAGGAAGGCGGAGTGACAATGATTGCCAACTACGTCTTTTGGAACCATGTAGAGGAGCAGGAGGGCGTGTTCGACTGGAGCGGGCAGCGCGACCTGCGCCGCTTCCTCGAGATTTGCAAGGCAGAGAGGCTGCCCGTCATACTGCGCATCGGCCCGTTTTGCCACGGCGAGGTGCGCTGCGGCGGCATCCCCGACTGGGTGTTCACCAAGGGATGCAAGACGCGCGACACCAACAAGCAGTTCATGGCGTATGTAGACAAACTCTACCGCCAGATCTATTCGCAGGTGATCGGGATGCAGTGGAAGGACGGAGGGCCGGTCGTTGCCGTGCAGTTTGACAACGAGCAGCGCAACGGCAACTACCTCATGGCGCTCAAGAAGCTCGCCCTCTCGATAGGTTTCGACCTGCCGTTCTACACCCGCACGGGCTGGCCCGAGCTTACCAGGCCCGTGCCTTTCGGCGAGATGATACCGCTATATGGCGACTATGCCGACGGCTTCTGGGACCGCTCAACCAAGGAGACGGCCGGAAACTACTACAAAGCCTTCAACTTCAAGGCGTTCCGCAGCTCCACGGCCATAGCCACCGAGCAGCTCGGAGAGCAGAAAGAAAGGCTGAGCAAGGGCGACGAACAGTACCCTTACTTCACCTGCGAGCTTGGCGGCGGCATGATTCCCTCGTACCATCGCCGCGTATATGTGTACCCCGAGGATGCCTATTCGATGGCAGTGGTGAAACTGGGCAGCGGCAGCAACCTGCTCGGCTACTATATGTACCACGGCGGGACCAACCCCGACGGCAAGCTGACCCACCTCAACGAGCGCCAGGCTTCGCCCGCCACGAACCACAACGACCTGCCCGTGAAGAGCTACGAGTACTACGCCCCGCTTGGAGAATACGGCCAGACGTACCCTCACTATTACCTCCTGCGCAAGCTGCACCTGTTCATGCACGACTTCGCGGAGACGCTCGCGCCGATGGATGCCACCTTCCCATGTCCGCAAGACATCAAGAAGGGTGACGACACACACCTGCGCTGGGCATACCGTTCGCTGGGCGACAGTGGCTTTGTCTTCGTGAACAACTATGAGAGACTGCAGAACCTGACCGACAAGAAGGGTGTGCAGTTCGATGTGTTGGGCGTAAAGTTCCCACGCAAGCCGATGACCATACCCGCCGGCACGGCCTGCATCTTCCCCGTAAACATAGACGGCATAAAGTATGCCACGGCGCAAATCATTGCCAAGCGCGACGGAAAGATATACCTGGAGCAGATAAAAGGCGTGCCAACCGAGATATGCGTAGACGGCAAGACGCTCAGGAACGTGAAGCCGCGCGGCACGGAGAAGCCCGTCTACCGCAACATCTACCTGCTCGATTCCGACGAGGCCGGTAGGCTCTTCCTGCCGGTTTACGGTGTTGATGACCTCGCGGTGGGTGTCAAGCTGACCAAGGTGAGGGAGGCTGGCGCGCCGCGCCAGATAAAGATGGGGGCGATGAAGGTGGCAGAGCAGCCGTCTGACGCCGACTTCGATGCGGCTGCCGTCTACACCATCGACCTGCCGGAGCCTCGCCTTCGCAAAGGCCGCCTGTTGCAGATAGACTACCGCGGCGACGTGGCCAGACTCTATGCCGATGGCAAGCTTGTGGCCGACAACTTCTACAACGGCCGCCCGTTCCTCCTCGGCCTGTGGCGACTGCCCGCCGACTGCAAGCAGCTGGAGCTGCGCATCCTGCCGCTCCAGAAGGATATGCCTGTCTATTTCCCCCGCGAGGCCAACGTCGGCGAGCCGGGAGAAGAGGTGCTTAAAGTGTCAGTAACCAACAGATTATGAAGAAATATTTGCTTACATTGGCGGCAATGGCCTGCATGGCGGCCACTGCACAAGACAGGATAGACTTGTCGGGCGAATGGAAATTCGCACAGGGCGACAAGCCTGAGTATAATGACAAGGTGACTTTGCCCGGCTCCATGCTCACCAACGGCAAGGGAGACGAGGTGACGGTGGAGACGAAATGGGTGAGCAGCCTGTACGACTCGTCGTTCTTCTTCAACCCGTACATGGAGAAATACCGCCAGCCGGGCAAGATGAAGTTTCCCTTCTTCCTCACTCCGGAGAAGCACTATGTGGGCAACGCGTGGTACAGCCGCACGGTCAGCGTGCCGAAAGAGTGGAAGAGGCGGCGCGTTCTGCTCCATCTGGAGCGCCCGCACATAGAGACCACGGTGTTCATTAACGGCAAGGAGGTGGGCCGCGACTCGTCGCTGAGCGTGCCTCACGTGTTCGACGTTAGCGAATATCTCGTGCCGGGGCAGGACAACGACATTGCCGTGAAGGTTTACAACGGCATAGAGAACGTGTGCGTGGGGCAGGACTCTCACAGCGTTACCGACCAGACGCAGGGCGACTGGAACGGCATTGCCGGGCTGATGGAGTTGCAGTCGCGCCCCGAGGTGTATATAAATAATGTGCAGATATATCCCGACATCGACGCGAAGACCATCGACGTGAAGCTACGCATCGTTGGCGGAAAGGGAAAATATGACCTGCATTTCAACGTGGCGGGCAAGGACCACGAGTGCAAGAAACTCGTGGCCGACGCCGACGGAGTGGTGAGGGTGACGCTGCCCATGGGCGACGACGTGAAGCTGTGGGACGAGTTCGAGCCTAACCTATATACGCTCACCTCGGTGCTCGGCTCTGACACCGTGACAACCGACTTCGGAATGCGCAAGATAGAGGTGCGCGGCCGCCAGTTCTACCTTAACGGACGGCCTATCTGGATGCGCGGAACGGTGGAGAACTGCTGCTTCCCGCTCACGGGATACCCTCCCACCGACGAGGAGTCGTGGCTCGCTGTGTTCCGCAAGTGCAAGGAGTATGGGTTGAACATGATGCGCTTCCACTCCTACTGTCCGCCCGAAGCGGCCTTCAAGGCTGCCGACAAGGTGGGCTTCTACCTGCAGCCCGAGGGGCCGTCGTGGCCCAACCACGGCGTGCGCCTGAACCGCGGCATGAACATAGACCACTATCTGTTGCAGGAGACGGAGCGCATGGTGGAGCACTACGGCAACCATCCTTCGTTCTGTATGCTGGCCGCCGGCAACGAGCCTGCGGGCGACTGGGTGACGTGGGTAGGCGACTTCGTTGACCACTGGAAGCAGACGGGCGACCGCCGCCGCGTGTATTGCGGTGCGTCGGTGGGCGGCGGATGGGCCTGGGACCCCAAGAGCGAGTTCCACGTCAAGGGAGGCGCGCGCGGACTGGACTGGGACCGACGCGCACCGCAGTCAACTGACGACTTTCTTCCCAACATTATGCAGGTGACGCAAAAAGGCCGCAAGCCGATAGTGTTCGACGTTAACGAGCCTTACCTGAGCCACGAGCTGGGCCAGTGGTGCGCGTTCCCTGACCTGAAAGAAACCTCGCAGTACACCGGGGCGTACAAAGCGCGCAACTTCGAGATATTCGCCGACCTGCTGAAAGACAACGGCATGGCCTCGCAGGCCGAGAAATTCCTCATGGCCAGCGGCAAGTTGCAGACCCTCGCCTATAAATACGACGTGGAGCGCAACCTCCGCACGCCCGACTACGCGGGCTTCCAGATGCTCGCTCTCAACGACTACAGCGGCCAGGGTACGGCCCTCGTGGGTGTGCTCAACGTGTTCTGGCGCGAGAAGGGCTACTGCACCGCCGACCAGTGGAGCCGTTTCTGCTCGCCGATAGTGCCGCTGGCAAAGTTCCCCAAGTTCGTTTACACAAACAAAGAGACGCTGCGTGTGGGCGTGGAGATGTACAACGCATACCGCGAGACGCTCGTCGATGCGCTCACCACATATACCGTCCGCGATGCCAAGGGGGCTGAGGTGGCCTCGGGGCAGCTCTTCAGTGGCGACATAACTGTGGGCAAGAACAGGGCGCTCGGCACTGTATCCATGCCGCTCTCGGCCTTTGCCGAACCGACAAAACTGACGCTCACCGTGGCCACCAAGCCCAAGAACGATGTTGGCCAGAAGATAGAGAACAGCTGGGACTTCTGGGTCTATCCCGCCGATACGGCCATGCCAGAGGCCGAAGGAATCCTTGTCACCGACACACTCGACGCGAAAGCCGTGGCAACGCTGCAGAAAGGAGGCCGCGTGCTGATAGAGGCGGCGGGCAAGGTGCGCTTCGGCAACGACGTGAAGCAGACCTACCTGCCTGTGTTCTGGAACACGAGCTGGTTCAAGATGCGCCCGCCGCACACCACGGGAGCCAGCATTGACACGGCCCATCCGCTCTTCCGCCAGTTCCCCACCGACAACTGGAGCAACCTGAACTGGTGGGAACTGCTCAACAAGGCGCAGGTGATGAACCTCCGCGACTTCCCCGCAGCCTACCAGCCGCCCATACAGCCCATCGACACATGGCACATAAGCCGCAAGCTCGGAATGCTTGTCGAGGCCAACGTGGCGGGAGGCCGCCTGCTCATGACCACGATGGACATCAGCGGCGACCTTGACAGCAGGCCCGTGGCGCGCCAGATGCGCAAGGCCATCATCGACTACATGAAGAGCGATGAGTTCCGTCCCGCCATCACACTCGACCCTCAGGTCATCACCAACCTGTTCGAGAACGAGGCTCCGGCGGTGAATATGTTCACCAACGATTCGCCCGATGAGCTGAAGCCGAAACTCAAGTAAGGGTAAAAAGGTAAAAGGGTAAAAAGGTAAAAGAAGGCTGCGCCATGTCTGTTGGCGCGGCCTTTTTGTTTTAGCCAGTCCGTTAAGCGGTGGCCCTGTGGCTGTGTTCAGGGCTGATTCGTGGCAACATGGCGCAGCCTTTTTGCGTTTTACAAGTTTGGCACCGGCCAATTTGCCGTTTTTGCTGGTGGTAAATTATGTTTACCGCGTTGTGGCTGTGTGTTTGCATGGTGGGGAATGCGTTGCAAAACGGGCTGCCCTTTGGGCTGAAACAGGCAGAATGGAACTCTAAAACGGCCTGTTTGGCGGTGTAAAACGTCCTGTAACGGCAACCTCTTGAGCGCCAGGAGGTTATGTGGACGGCAGAAGCGACAGGCAAGAACCACCCCACCTGCTGAAAAATATTTAAGGTTACAGACTCTCCGTCTGCACGCGCAGGCTTCCCGCCTTCAAGGATTTTTAATACAAATCATTTTGCCGTTAGCGAAATAACGCCTACCTTTGCAGCCTATAAACATTTAAGAACTAAACCAGAATGATGAAGAAGATGCTACTGACGGCTGTTGCCGCCATCATGGCCATGCCGTCGATGGCTCAGTATGTAGGGCCGTTCAACTCGTCATACACCGAGGAGCACAATGTGTATTACGGCTTGCGGCTGGGCTGGTCGCTGGCCACGGTCAATTCAGACGATGACATCCTCGACGGCGGCAGCGTGCGCTCGGGGCTTAACATCGGCGCCATCATTGGCTTCCAGCTTTCGCCTGCCGCCCCGGTTTACCTTGAAACAGGCCTCTTCTACACCGAGAAGGGCGGCAACGGCCGGGTGGAGGTCTCTGACGGCGTGACGTCAGAGAGGGTGAAGTTCACCTACGACCTGAACTATATCGAACTGCCCATCCTGGCAAAATACAAGTACGACATCGACGGCAACTTCAGCATTCAGCCCTTTGCGGGCGGATGGCTGGCCTGCGGCGTGGGCGGCAAGGTCAAGAACTACGGCACGAGCAAGGATAACCGCGAGGTATATTCGTCGTTCTCTGATAACTTCTTCAAGCGCTTCGATGGCGGACTGCGTATTGGCTGCGGCGCGGAGTACCAGATGATTTACGCCGAGATGGCCTACGACTTCGGCTTGGCCAACATCTGCCACAGCGACTTTGACACTTCGCGCACAGGCTGCTTCTACTTGAATTTCGGCGTAAACTTCTGACAGCCCGGCCTCCCTGGGGGCTGCGCCGCGCTGACTTCGCTGGCTTTTGACCGGCGTGCCGCCGACAGGCTGGCGGATACGGAAAGGCCGCCGCACTCAACATATCGTGAGTGCGGCGGCCTTTGCCGTATGCTTGCGCCTTGCTTACTCGTAGTGGGTGTCGAGGTAAGTCACGTGGGTAACGAGGTATTCCTCCACTCCGTGCTTGCCGTCGGCTCCGCCTATGCCGCTCTTCTTCACTCCGGCGTGGAATCCCTGCATCGCCTCGAAGTGCTCGCGGTTTATGTACGTCTCGCCGAACTCCAGGCCGCGCGTCACCTTGGCAGCCGTGTCGATGTCCTTGGTGAACACAGAGGATGCCAGGCCGTACTCAACGTCGTTGGCCCAGGCTATCACTTGGTCGGTGTCCTCGAACTCAACGATGGGCAGCACCGGGCCGAACGTCTCCTCGTGGATGATGTCCATGTCCTGCGTGCAGTCGTCGAGCAGCGTGGCGGCATAGAAATATCCCTTGTCTCCCACGCGGTGGCCGCCGCAGAGCACCTTCGCTCCTTGCTTCACGGCGTTCTCAACCTTGGCCTCCACGCTCTCCAGGGCGCGCTTCTCCACGAGCGGACCCATGTCTACGGTGTGGTCCTTGCAAGGGTCGCCCACCTTCACAGCCTCGAACTTGCGCTTCAGTATCTCCGTGAACTCCTTCTTCACAGCCTTGTGCACATACAGGCGCTCGGCGTTGTTGCATATCTGGCCGTTGTTGCCTATGCGGCTGTCGAGCACCCACTGTGCTGCCGCCTCAAGGTCGGCGTCGGGGAACACTATGGCCGGGGCCTTGCCGCCCAGCTCGAGCGACACCTTGGTTATGTTCGTGGCGGCGGCCTTCATGATGCTCTCGCCTGCGCCTACGCTGCCCGTCACGCTCACTATGCCTATCTTGGGGCTGCCCGCCATCTCGTTGCCTATGACGCTGCCGCGCCCGGTCACGATGTTTATCACGCCTGCGGGCAGGCCCGACTCCTCTACAACGTGGGCGAACTCCGTGCAGTTCTCAGGCGTGAGCTGCGACGGCTTGATGACTATCGTGCAGCCTGCTATGAGGGCTGCGCCTGCCTTTCGGGCTATGAGGAAGAAGGGGAAGTTCCACGGCAGGATGCCTGCCACCACGCCGATTGGGCGCTTCGTGAGGATGATTGTCTCGCCCCGGCGGTCGCTCGGGATCACTTCGCCCTCGATGTGGCGGGCGAACGAGGCCATGTAGTCGAAGTAGTCGGCCGTCACGTTCACCTCCGTCGTTGCCCAGGAGAGGGTCTTTCCCTGCTCGCGCATGATGATGTCGATGAACTGGTCCTTGCGCTTGCGTATGCCGTCGGCCATCTTGTGCAGGTACGATGCGCGCTCTATCGCAGGCGTGGCAGCCCATGCCTTCTGCGCTGCCTGGGCGGCGTCGAGGGCGCGGTTCACGTCTTCCACTGTTCCTTCCGGCTGGCGGCTGATCACTTCCTCGGTGGAGGGGTTAAGCACTTCAATCCATTTGCCGGAACTGCTCTCAACGAACTCGCCGTTGATGTACATCTTGAGATTTTTCATTTTGCTTATGTTTTAGGTAGATTGTTAGCCGTTGCATCTTTCGGATGCTAGGCAAAAATACTCAAAAAAAACGAGAATGGCAGTGCCGTTCTCGTTTTTTATGATAATTTTAGGGTTTGTTTCGTCTCATTTTTCGAGTAGCTTCGTAAGCTGCTTTTTGTAGAGCGGGGCGTCCATGTAGCCACAGTGTACGTTGCGCAGGCGGCCCGTTCGGTCGTAGAAGCCGTATGTTGGCGCCCCGGTGCCGTGGTAGTCGTTTTCAAGTATGTGCTTCCATTGCCTTAGCGGCAGCCTGTAGTGCTCCCCCTTTAAGTCGCCAGCGAGGTATTTCCACGCATCGGTCGACGACCAGTCGGTGTTGTCTAAGTAGACGAACACCACGCCGCGGCCGGCCATCTCGTCGCGGATGGCCTTCGTGTCCTGGAATCCTCTTATGCAATGGCCGCATCGTGTGTACCACATATCCACCACCACAGCCTTGCCCTTGTATCGCGCCACGATGGAGTCGAGCAGCAGCGAGTCTGGCGCGGCGGGCGTTTGGCGCAGCATGGCCATGGCCCTGCGCTCACGGTCGGCCTTCTCTTGGAGCAGCGAGTCGTTGGCCTCTTCCAAGTATTCGCGGTAGCTGGCGGGCAGCGAGTCCATGGTTTGGCGGTCGGCGGCGGTCAGCGCGGTGTGCTCCCAAGCTATCTTTTGGAACAGATCCCCTGCCTTTTTGTCGGTGAAGTATGTTCCTTTGTTTGTTCCGAAGGCTTTTATGAGCATATCGTCGGGATAAAATCCTATCCAGGATGAGTAACCTGTGGAGAACAACGCCTTGGGGTTGTTGAGCGATTTCAGTGCGCCGCAGCTTTTCATGTGGCTGCGCATGGAGTCTTGCAGGCTGTAGTAGAACTCCTGTGTGTCTTCTTCACTGCTCATCACGCCATTGTTGAGGCGGGCGTTTCTGAGCGCTGCCGTTCCCATTTCGAGGTTGGAGAGCAGTTCGAAATCGTTTGTCATCGCTTCCACTTCGCGCGTGGCGCGGCTCACGGGCAGCTTGCCCCACCGCCTGGAGCGTTCGCGGTGCAGGTTCTCCACGTGCTCGGCGTACCGCTCCGCGCTCCAGTGCTCTATGCCTTCCTGATTCCACAAGGACAACCAGGGGTTGGGGTTGTCGGTCAGTTCCTGGGCCAGCAGGGCGTGGGGGCCGCTGAAGTAGGCTATCGGGCCGTGGCCCCGGTCGCCTTTATGCAGCGCGGAGCTGCGGCGCGAGAGTTCGCGCAGGCTCACGTAAATGTCGGTGGTGCGGCCTGCTTCGGCGTAGCAGATGATGTCGTATGGCCACGGGCTGGCACGGAACACCAGCGGCGTGGTGGCGGCCACGGGCAGGCTGACAGTGCTGCAGCCCGTGCTGTCTATGCCGACAGGCTGCAACACCGATATGTTTGGCTGGAAGATGCCAAGTTGTTTCCACCTGACGCTGATGCCGTCCATGGCCGGTTGGTATTCCAACAGGTGGACTTTTACCGTCGCCACGCCATATTTATATGTAGGTTCCGGCAGTGGTGATGCCGTGTCGTCGGGCAGCTGGCCTACGCCTTGGGGCAGGGCGAGCGGCGGCAGTTGGCCGTCGAGCCGTATGCCGGCGATGGTCTTGCCGCGCTTGCGTGGCGTGGCTGTCTCGCTGAGCGTCACTTCGCGTGTGCCTTCTGCAACGGGTTCGAACACGAGACTCAGCCGCAACTGCCCCGATTCAGGCAGCCGCACTTTCTTGCCCGGCTCTATGCCGTAGGCCCACAGCAATGGGTACGAGAGTCCGCCTGTGGCGGTAAGGGCGGTCGTGGGGGCGATGGAAAACCGCTCCTTGGGCCTGCCGGTGTAGAGGATGGCTACGGTCGTGGCTGTGTCGGAGAGCGTGATGCTCTCCACTTCCAACCCCTCGGTGCTGTTCCACACGTACTGCGGGCGGGCTATTGTGCGCGCCCTGGCCATGGCCGAAGCCGCGCAGAGCACTGCCATGAGCGTGAGCAGGCTGCGAATAGGCTTTGTTTTCATCATTGTAGCTTTTGTCTTAGGTTCCTTAAATGAATCATGCTGGCGGCAACACCGTCGGCATGATGTCCTCTTTGCTGCCGTATGGAGGCTCAGCACTTGTGGGTCATGATGTCGAGCACCATGTTGTCGGTGCTTGCCATGGCGTCGGCACCGATTGAGGTCAGGTTGTGTATGCTGCGGTCAACGTCGTCGTCGATTATTCCTTCGGCGCTGCTCACGCACTTGCCCTCCATCGACAGCAGGGCCGAGAGTATGGCCGTTGACACCCCCGACGATATTTTCAGCGAGCAGCTCGGCTTCGCCCCGTCGCATATCATGCCCGTTATGTTGGCTATCATGTTCTTCACCGAGTGGCATACGTGCTCGTAGTTGCCGCCCATGAGGTAGGTTATGCCGCAGCTGCTGCCTATTGACGCCACCACGCAGCCGCAGAGTGCCGACAGCTTTCCGAGGCTCTGCTTGATGTAAATGGCCGTGAGGTGGCTCAAGGTCAGTGCGCGTATCAGTTCCTCCTCAGTGTTCTCGTTCTCCTGCGCGTACACCGCCACGGGGTTGGTGGCGCAGATTCCCTGGTTGCCGCTGCCGCTGTTGCTCATCACCGGAATCATGGCTCCGCCCATGCGGGCGTCGCACGCAGAGGCGGTGCGGGCCAGAATCTTCGAGAAAATGCTCTTGCCGAAGATGCCCTGGCTCAGCGGGCGGTCGATGGTCTTGCCGAGGTTGTGGCCGTAGTTGCCCTTTATGGCCTCGTGGGCGGCGCGCATATTGTAGTCCTTGGTCTCGGTGATGAAGCTGATTTCGTCCACGGGCGCGGTGGTGGCGAAGTCATATACAAGGCGCATATTGAGCATGATGTCGTCCTCTTCCTCGCCCGCCGCGGTCTTGGGGCGGTTGTCGAAGAGGGCCTCGCCGTCCTTCTCGGCATACACGAACGTAGTGTGTCCGCCCGCGATGACGGCGGTCGCCTCGCTGCCTCCGGCCTTGCAGCATACCTCTATATACAGTTTCTCGGTGACGCCCTGCTTGAGCTTGATGTCGATGTGCTTCCCGGCGATGTATGCCTTGCCCTCTTCAAGGGCCTCGGGTGTGAGGTCTTTGAGCACTTCGAGCTTGTAGTCGCTCTTGCCTATGAGCGCGCCGAGGGCTATGGCTATGGGCAGTCCTATCATGCCCGTGCCGGGAATGCCCACGCCCATGGCGTTTTTCAGTATGTTGGCGCTAAGCAGCACGCTTATCTCCTCGGGCCTGCGGCCCAGTGTCTCGGCGGCCTTTGCCGTGCAGAGTGCCACGGCCATAGGCTCGGTGCAGCCGATGGCAGGCACCACTTCTTTGCGCATGAGCCTTACGATGCGGCTCCTTGTCTCTTTCTCCAGCATGGTGCGTCAGCGCTTTGAGTAGTTGTCAAGGCCCTTTTGCAGGAAGTCTATGTACTCCTGCAGGTTCTCGTCGTATGACCGGCTGCCGTTGAGCGGCTTGCCATCGTTGTCGAGCAGCACATAGAAAGGCTGCGTGTTGGCACCCACCTTGGTGCGCTGCAGGTAGCTCCACTTGTCGCCCACGGTGCGCAGCGTGCGCGTCTGTCCGTTCTCTTCCACCTGCATAGGCTCCGGCAGCGGTGTCTTGTCGTCGACGTATAGCGAAATCAGCACGTAGTCGTTGTTCAGTATGTCGGCCACTTTCGGGTCGGTCCAGACGGCGGCCTCCATCTTCCGGCAGTTCACGCAGCCGAAACCGGTGAAGTCTACCATCACGGGCTTGCCCTCGGCGCGTGCTGCCGCCATACCCTCGTCGTAGTCAGTGTACTTAGCTTCCACCGACATCTCGTGCAGGTTGAAGTCTTGCGTGTTCACTGGCGGGGCGAAGGCGCTTATGGCCTTGAGCGGCGCGCCCCAGAGGCCCGGCACCATGTATATGGCGAAAGCCAGCGAAATCATGGCCAGGAAGAACTGCGGCACGTTGGTGCGGCGGTCGTCATCGTCGTGCGGGAACTTTATCCACCCCAGCAGGTAGATGCCCATGAGGCCGAAAATCACTATCCACAGCGCAACGAACACCTCGCGGTCGAGTATGTGCCAGCCGTAGGCCAGGTCGGCCACCGACAGGAACTTCAGTGCGAAGGCCAGCTCGATGAAGCCCAGCACCACCTTCACCACGTTCATCCACCCGCCCGACTTGGGCGCCGACTTCAAGAGGCTGGGGAACATGGCGAACAGCGTGAACGGTATGGCCAGCGCGATGGCGAAGCCGAGCATGCCCAGCGTGGGGCCTACTATGCTGCCCTGCGTTGACACGGCCACGAGCAGGAAGCCTATGATGGGGCCGGTGCATGAGAACGATACGAGCGTGAGCGTGAACGCCATGAGGAAGATGCTGAGCAGTCCGCTGGTGTTCTCCGACTTCTGGTCTATCTTGTTGCTCCACGACGAGGGCAGCGTTATCTCGAACGCGCCGAAGAACGACGCTGCAAACACTACCAGCAGCAGGCAGAAGAAGATGTTGAACACGGCGTTGGTTGACAGCGCGTTGAGCGCGCTCGCGCCGAAGAGCAGCGTGACGACGAGCCCCAGCAGCACGTAGATGACCACAATCGAGATGCCGTATGTCACAGCCTCGCGTATGGCCTTGGCGCGGTCTTTGTTGCGTTTCAGGAAGAAGCTCACTGTCATCGGGATGATGGGCCACACGCAGGGGGTGAGCAATGCGAGGAAACCGCCCACGAGTCCGGCCAGGAAGATGTAGAGCAGCGAGCTGTTCTGCGTGCTCTCGTCGAAGGCGTTAAGCTCGTCTATCACCGGCTCCCAGAGCGACTTGTCTCCTGCCGCCGCCACTGCCGGGGCGGCCTTGGCTGTGTCTGCCTTGGCCGTGTCTGCCTGTGCGGCAGCATCTTCGGCCTTCGCCTCGGGCTTTTCTTCGGCCTTATCTTCAGTCTTTTCGGCCTTGGCGGCAGCCACTGAGGGCGACTTGCCCGCCTTCACGAGCGCCACTTGCGACGGCGGCAGGCACATCTCGTCGTTGCACGCGCCGTACTCCAGGTAGCAGTCTATGTCGTAGTTGGGCTTTGTGAAGCGTATTTTCTGCACGAACGTGGCACTGCCCTCAAAGAAGCGCAGCTCCATGCCGAACATATTGTCAAACTGCTTGACTTCCTTTCCCCTCGGCTGCAGCTTGCCAACGGTCTCGGCACCGTCCATTTTGTTGACATTGAACGAGGCGGATATAGGCCCGTCGCTGCCCAACTCGGTGGAGTAGAGGTGCCACCCTTTGTCAATCTTTGCCGAAAACACAATCTCGGCTTCGTCACCGCCGAGCATCTTGAGCTGCGACGTGAAGTGTACAGGGTCTACCATCTGCGCCTTCACGGCGATGGCCAGGCCCAGCACAACCATCAGTGATAAGAGTTTCTTCATTTCTAAGCTGTCGTTTTTTTCGGTGCAAAATTAATAAAAATACTGCCAATAAATTGCAACGGTAGGTTATTTATTATATTTTTGCAGTATGAAGTCGGCCTTGGCGCGCGGCAGATGCTGCCGGCCGGGGGCAAGGGGTGCCATGGATAGGGGCGGCCCGTTGCGTTTTGGCCGCTTGTTTTGTAAAACAATGTTACTTCCCGGATGACTTGATGTAACGGCTTGGCTTACAGTGGGTTGCGCTTCAGTATGTTCCGCTGTGCGAAACGGCCTGTTTTCAAGGCCCAGACAAGCCGTTTCGCGGCCCGTGGAGGCCCGTTTCGGCACGC
Source organism: uncultured Prevotella sp. (assembly GCA_944320235.1). Lineage (GTDB taxonomy): Bacteria > Bacteroidota > Bacteroidia > Bacteroidales > Bacteroidaceae > Prevotella. Next base: position 32,825 of record CALUGQ010000001.1, on the reverse strand, counting down.
AATGTAGCCCTGTGGCCTGGCGGAAACAATCTTTGTCAAGATAAAATACCACTTGCCGCTGTGGCCGGTTAGTATAAATTGATGACGATAAAAGTGTTATGCATTTGAGCTTTGCGGACTGTCATGCCGGTTGTCTGTGCCGCCATGGCGCAGTAGTGTTGCTGCTGGCGGTTCTCTTTGTTATGCCGCTTGCATTGCGCGCAGGCGGCGCCACGTTCTACACGCTCAACACTGCCAACGGGCTGAGCGCCAACAGCGTGTTGCAGATGGTTCAGCTGCCCGACGGGCGCATAGCCGTCTACACCGGCCACGCCGTCGATGTGTACGACGGGCAGCGGTTTACGTCGGCAGCCGTGGGCGACACAGGCTGGCTGGAACTGCCTGCATATACCGGGCATACACATCTTTATATTGATGACCACGACAACCTGTGGGTAAAAGAGCACCGGCGCATGGCCTGTGTAGACCTGCGACGTATGCGGCAGCGGCCGTTGGAGGCCGTTGGCCTGTGGCGCGGCGTGGCCGATTTCTATGTCGATTCACGCCGCAGGGCCTGGCTCGTGAGGGGCGACAGCGTGCTGAGTGCCGGCGGCGGCCATGCCCTCATTATGCCGCGCGAAGCCGGGCGGCTGCAAGACATTGAGGCGTTGGGAGGTCGAATCTGTGCCTTTTTTGACACAGGGCAGTTGGCCTTGTATGGCGAAGATGGCAAAGTTGATTACAAAGGAAGTCCGTTCGCGGGTGACACATGGCGCGTTTACAGCCGTACTTCGCTTGTGGCAGCGAGCGGCGACAGCCTGTTGTACCAGGTGCGCATGGGCAGATCAGGCTCCGTGTTGCTGGCATTCAGCCTTGTGCGAAAGGCGTGGCGTACACTGTTGCGCACCCCCTATTCGCTGCATACACTGACCGTCACTGCCTCAGGCGCGCTCTATGCCACCTGCCCGCAGGGCTACTTGCGCATAGACCCCGTCACGGGCAAGGCCCATAGCCACCCCCAACTGCGCCTGCCCGACGGCACCATGCTCTCTGCCGGCATCAACACCGTCTGCCTCGACCGCGAGGGCGGGCTGTGGCTTGGCACGTATGATCAGGGCCTGCTCTACACGTCGCCCCTCAGCGGGCTTTTCGACACGCAGCCGATAGACATCCGCGTCAGCCCAATACTGGCCTCGGTCTACCTTAACGGCGAGGCTTTGCAGACCGGCAGGGAATATGGCGGGCGCGTACTCATGGACGTAACGCCGCCATACATCGAGCGGATGACCCTCGCCCACGACCAGAATTCCATAGCCTTCCGTTTCTCCACCATGAACTATGTGCGCCCGCGCAGCACGTGCTACCGCTACCGCTTCTCCGCCACGGGCGGCGAGTGGCACACCGTAACCGCCGACACTGACGGTTCGCCCGTGGACGACCGCGGCTCGCTCTACCTGCCTTTCGTGGGCCTGCAGCCCGGCGACTATGTGCTGGAGGTAATGGCATCGACCAACCCGGAGGCGTGGGGCGGGGCCGACGTGCGCCGCGTCGAGTTCATGATTCTGCCGCCCTGGTGGGCCACCCCGTGGGCCTATGCCGCCTATGCCGTGCTTGCGGCCTTGCTGCTGTGGCTGGCTTTTGCGCTCTACGGGCGCCACGTGAGGCGCAAGGCATCCCTGCGCACGCGCGAGGAAGAACTGATGCAGCGCGTGAAGACGCTCACCGAGCGGCTTAACGCATACGAGGGCGACGGGCGAGTAGTGCTGGGCGAGACCACGGGCGACGGCGGCCGAGGCCAGCAACTGTCGCCTGTGGAGGCCGAGTTCGTGAGCCGTGTCACTGCACTGGTGAGGCAGAACATGGCCAACCAGGGCTACACCGTGGAGCAGCTTGCCCGCGACCTGTGCATGGAGCGCACAGGACTGTACCGCAAACTGACCGCCCTGCTCGACAAGTCACCCGTGGCTTTCATGCGCAGCATACGCCTTCAGCGGGCTGCTGAGATGCTGGCCAGCGGCGGGCGGAGCGTGGCTGAGGTGGCCGAGGCAACGGGATTCGGCTCGCCGGGCTACTTCAGCAAATGCTTCCAGGCCGAATATGGTTGTCGCCCATCAGACTACCTGCTGGCCGAAAACGGGCGGAAAGGCTGACATTCAGCCGTCTTTTCAACATTTGCGCACATACAATCAACAATCGTTTGCCTGTGCTTGCGGCGCAAATACTTAACTTTGCATCCGTAAAACCAGTGTTACACAGACAAACAAAGACATCATTATGAGAATCATCAGGAGCATCATTGCGGTGGCCTTTGCCACCTGCTTTGCCGCCACGGCAGCCGCAGGGCCTGCCACCCGCACCCAGCGTGGACTCGACTTCGAGGCGCAGGGGCTTAAAGTAAAGGTGGAGTTCTACTCCGACAACATCGTGAGGGTTTACAAAGAGCCCGCCGGCAAGCCTTATAATAAGGTGAGCATACCAGTCATAATGCAGCCCGGGGCAGTGCAGCTCACTTACGGCGGAAGCGGAACGACGGCCACCGTGGCCAGCGGGAAGGTGACGGTGAGTGTGGACACCGAGACGGGTGGCATAGCTTTCGCCGACGCAAAGGGCAACCAGATGCTGCGCGACAAGGACTACGGCACGCAGTTCACGCCGCGCGACGATGCCGGCCGGCCGTCGTTCGAGGTGCGCCAGGCATTCCTGCTCGATACTGCCGAGGTCATTTACGGCCTCGGGCAGCAGCAGACGGGCCTCGTGTCGCAGCGCAATCAGCGCCTGCTGCTGCGCAACCAGAACATGAGCATCTGCATTCCCTTTGTGCATTCGGCCAAGGGCTACGGCCTCTACTGGGACAACTACTCGCCGACTGTGTTCACGGACAACCCGCAGGAGATGTCGTTCACGTCGGAAGTGGGCGACTGCGCCGACTACTACTTCATCTACGGCGGCACGGCCGACGGCGTGATAGCGGGCGTGAGGCGGCTCACCGGCCAAGCTCCCATGTACCCGCTCTGGACGCTCGGCTTCTGGCAGAGCCGCGAGCGGTACAAGAGTCCCGACGAGCTGTGCGGCGTGGTGGACCGCTATCGCGAGCTGCAAGTGCCGCTCGACGGCATCATTCAGGACTGGCAGTACTGGGGATGCGACTCCAACTGGAACTCGATGAAGTTCCAGAACCCGCGCTATGTCAACAAGATTGGCGACCCGGAGTACATGCGCTTCCTGCCAAAGGGCGAAGACCCGAAGGCCCTGCAGGCCGAACCGCGCATAAAAAGTCCCAAGGAGATGGTAGACTACGTGCACAGCCGCAACGCCCACATAATGATTTCAGTGTGGGCCTCGTTCGGGCCATGGACGGATATGTACCACAAGATGGACAGCATAGGCGCACTCTACAACTTCGAGACGTGGCCGCGCAAGGCCGGCGTGAAGCCCTACGACCCGTTCAACCCCGCAGCGCGCGACCTCTACTGGGCCGAGATGAAGCGCAACATCTTCGACCTGGGCATGGATGCGTGGTGGCTTGACTCCACGGAGCCTGACCACTTTGACATAAAAGACAGCGACTTTGACGTCAAGACCTACCTGGGCAGCTTCCGCAGCGTGCATAACGCCTTCCCGCTTGTTACTAACCGCGGCGTGTACGAGCACCAGCGGCAGGCCACGAGCGACAAGCGGGTGTTCCTGCTCACCCGCTCGTCGTTCCTGGGGCAGCAGCACTACGCCTCCCACTCGTGGAGCGGCGACGTGACTTCCACCTGGGACAACATGCGCCGCCAGCTCGCCGCCGGGCTGAACTACAGCCTCTGCGGCATACCATACTGGGGAACGGACCTCGGCGGCTTCTTCGCCAGCCGCTACCGCGACGCCATCAAGAACGTGGCCTACCACGAACTGCACGTGCGCTGGTACGAGTGGGGAGCCTTCCAGCCCATCATGCGCTCCCACAACTCAAGCCCCGTGGCCGTGGAGATATACCAGTTTGGCGAGAAGGGCTACTGGGCCTACGACGCGCTGGAGAAGTACACGCACCTGCGCTACCGCCTGCTGCCCTACCTGTACAGCACCACGTGGGAGGTGACGAGCCGCAGCGGCAGCATCATGCGCCCGCTCGTGATGGACTTCGCCGCCGACAAGCGCGTGCTCAACCTCGGCACGGAGTATATGTTCGGGCGCAGCTTCCTCGTGCGCCCCGTGATGGATTCGCTCTATACGTGGCAGGACAGCCGCCGCTACGGCCACATGAAGGACATGGGCAAGGCGGCATCCGTGGATGTCTACCTGCCCGAGGGCGCCGACTGGTTCGACTTCTGGACAGGCAAGAAGCACAAGGGCGGGCAGACCATCATGCGCGAGGTGCCTATCGACATCATGCCAGTCTACGTGCGTGCAGGCTCCATCGTGCCTTACGGCCCGCGCGTGCAGTGGGCCGAGCAGGAGCGTTGGGACAACCTTGAGGTGCGCGTATATCCGGGCGCCGACGCCACGTTCACGCTCTACGAAGACGAGAACGACAACTACAACTACGAGAAGGGCGCATACACCACCATCGAGTTCCGTTGGGACGACAGCTCGCGCACACTCACCATCGGCCAGCGCAACGGCAAGTTCAAGGGCATGATGAAGTCGCGCAAGTTCAACGTCGTGCTCGTGGGCGAGGGTACTCCCGCCGGCGACGTGGCCGCCCGCGGCAAGAGCGTGAGGTATTCGGGCAAGCCGGTGACGGTGAAACTCTGAGAAGCCCCTCTCCCGTCTCCCCTGTGGGGAGAGGCCGCAGACCCGCACGCCCTGCATAAATATGCTTCGGCGGGAGTCACTCCGGCGGGCGGTTCTGCCGCCCCGGAATGGCCGCCAAGGCCATACCGGAAAGCGGCGGAGACCTACCGGTTTTCCAAAACAGGCCGTTTTGTGTTGCGAAACGGGTCGTTTTGCAAGCCAAAACGGCCTGTTTCAGGCTTCAAAACGGCCTGTTTTGCAACGCATTGGCTATCAAGCGGTTACGTCAAACGGCATTTTCAGCCCGCCAAAGGGCTTTTAGTGGCCTCCTGCCAGAAGCCGTCTTGCGCCGCAAAGTCTGGATATATGCAGCCCGAATCTTATATTTATGCGCTTCGGCACCGGGCTGAACGGTGTCTAGAAGCCACCCTGCCGCCTTGCAAAAGGATGGCGTGCGTGATACATTTTCGACACGCCCGATGTCTGTTTTCCAATATTTTATGCCTATATTTGCACCCACATTGTAATTTACCCAATAACTTGTCAACACTTTTATGAAAAGAAAACTATTCGCGACGCTGTGCGCCCTGGCACTTGTGGCGGGCAATGCCGCCAAGGCGCAATACAGCGTCTACGGGCTTGCCTGCGAGGGGCAGGCCGACCCGTTGGGCATCGACGCGCAGCAGCCGCACTTCGGCTGGAAGCTGCAGGCGCAGGAGCGCGGCACGGAGCAGGCCGCCTACCAGGTGGTCGTGGCCGACTCGGAGGAGCGGCTTGCCGCAGGCGAGGGCAACGTGTGGAACAGCGGGCGCGTAAGCTCGGCCAACTCCGTCACCGTAGACTACGGCGGCAAGCCGTTGAAGCCCGCCACCACGTACTACTGGCGCGTACAGTCGTGGAGCCGGCGGGGCGAAAGCTCCGGCTGGAGCCGTGTGGCGCGGTTCACCACGGGGCTGCCCACCGAGGCCGACTGGGCCGGGAGCCGCTGGATAGCCATGGAGAAAGACGGGCGCAAGGTGCTGCCCGGCATACACTCGCCACTCGTAAAACGCGCCTTGGGCGACGAGAAGACGGGTATGTACCGCCTGCCGATGATGCGCCGCGTGGTGCGCGTGAAGAAGCCCGTGAGCCAGGTCCTGGCCTTCGTCTGCGGCCTCGGGCAGTTTGATATGTTCGTAAACGGCAGCAAGGCCGGCGACCATTTCCTCGACCCGGGGTGGACGCAATACGCAAAGGAAGCCCTCTACGTCACGTTCGACCTTACCGACAGCCTGCGCGTGGGCGACAACGTGGTGGGCGTGATGCTCGGGGGCGGCTTCTACAACATACCGCGCGAGCGATACTTCAAGCTGCTGCAGTCGTATGGCGCGCCCAAGATGAGGCTGAAGCTCGTGATACGCTATGAGGACGGGAGCGAAGAGACTGTGGTCAGCGACAAGTCGTGGCGCGTGGCAGAAAGCCCGGTGACATACTCAAGCATATACGGCGGCGAGGACTACGACGCCACGCGCGAGCAGCCCGGATGGTGCTCCGACGCCGCATTCGACGACAGCCGCTGGGCCAAGGCCGTGGAGGTGGAGCAGCCTATAAGGCTGGTGTCGCAGGCAGGCAGCGCAGTGGCCGTGCGCGACGTGCTGCCCGTGCAGCGGCGGTTCAAGAGCGGCGAGGGCCGCTGGGTGTACGACCTGGGGCAGAACTTCGCCGGCATCGTGCGCCTTAAGGTGCGCAGCGGCAAGAGCGCCAAGGTAGTGCTGCGCCCCGGCGAGCTGCTCGGCAGGGGCAACGCCGTTACCCAGCGCGGCATAGGCGGGCCGTTTTACTTTGCCTACACCACGCGCGGCGACAGCGCGGTGGAGCAGTGGCAGCCGCAGTTCACCTACTACGGCTTCCGCTACGTGCAGGTGGAAGGGGCCGTGCCTGCCGGCGAGGACAACCCGGAGGGGCTGCCGGAGATTGTCTCCATCGAGGGATTGCACACGTGCAACAACGCCGCCGAGGCGGGAACGTTCGCCTGCTCGAAGCCGCTCTTCAACCAGACGTACAACCTGATAGACTGGGCCATGCGCAGCAACATGGCGAGCCTGCTCACCGACTGCCCCCACCGCGAGAAGCTTGGCTGGCAGGAGCAGAGCCACTTGATGCAGTACTCCATGCAGTACCGCTTCGACATGAGGGCCATCTACGCCGACCTGATGGACAACATGGCCGCCTCGCAGCTCGAGGGCGGCTGCATACCCACCATCGCGCCGGAGTATGTGCGCTTCAGCGACGGCTTCGAGGACACGCCGGAGTGGGGCAGCTCGTTTATCATCTGCCCGTGGTACTTCTACAAGTGGTATGGCGACCGCAGCCTCATAGAGCGCCACTACCCGGCCATGCAGCGTTACCTGGACTACCTCACGAGCCGCAGCAGCGGCCACATAGTGGCCTACGGGCTTGGCGACTGGTTTGACATAGGGCCAAAGAAGCCCGGCAAGGCGCAGCTCACGAGCAACGCCCTGACAGCAACGGCCATCTACTATTACGACACAAAGCTCATGGCCGACATGGCCCGACTGCTCGGCAAGGATGCCGATGCGCAGCGGTATGCCGCCCTCGCTGCCGAAATACGCGCGGCGTACAACGCGAAATTCTTAAACAAGGCCGACTCCACATACGAGCGGAACAGCCAGACGGCGAGCGGCATGAGCCTCTGCCTCGGGCTGGTGGAGCCGGGAATGCGGAGCAAGGTCGAGCGAAACCTTGCGGCAGACATCGCCGGGCGCGACTACGCGCTGACCGCTGGCGACGTGGGCTACCGCTACGTGGTGCAGGCATTGCAGGCCGCCGGGATGGGCGAGACCATCTTCAGGATGAACAGCAAGTACGACGTGCCGGGCTACGGCTGGCAGCTCGCCCACGGGGCAACGGCGCTCACGGAATCGTGGCAGGCATACAACGACGTGTCGAACAACCACCTCATGCTCGGCCACCTGATGGAGTGGTTCTTCGGCGGACTGGGCGGCATAAGGCAAAGCGAGGAGTCCGTGGCCTTCAGCGACATCATCATTGACCCGCAGGAGGCGGGCGACGTGACCTGGGCCACCACCGCCTACGAGAGCGTGCGCGGCAGGATAGAGTGCAGCTGGAAGCGCAGCGGCGGGCGGTACACCCTGCGCGTGGCGGTACCGGCAGGCTGCCGGGCCACCGTTACGCTGCCCACGGCCGACCCGGGCCGCATAACCGAGTATGGGCGCGCCGTCAGCGGGCGGCAGGACATACGCCCCGTTGACGCCGCAGGCGGCAAGAGCCGCTGGGCCATTGGGTCGGGCGAATACCTCTTCGAGGTGGCCGAGTGAGTCCATGGCAGTCGGCCAGAAACCAAGAGCCTTGATGGTTACCTTTTTACACAGACATTCTGATATGAGAGAAGGCCGCACCACCTGCATCGGCAGGGCTGCGGCCTTCGGTTTTTATGTGTGCCTTGCCAAGTAACGGCACTGCGGTATGCCTGCTTACTCCCACAGACTGGTGTGGAAATAGCGGAAGTTTGGCTCCACGTAGTAACTGTTGTCGGGGTTCGACTCGTCGGTAAGCTCAAAGCCGTTGGGCTGCATGGAGTTGCCTATGCGGTGGGTAATCTTGTACGTGGTCCATGAGTCTGGCTTGGCAAACGCGTCCACGAGGTATTTCAGTCCGGCATCGTAGAAGCTGAAATCGCGGCCCGACGTCTCGTCGCCGCTGCGTCGTATGGCAATCTCAGAGTCAGACACCTTGCGCAGTTCCATGGGGTAGCGCACCTCGTCTATGCCATACCACTTGTTGATTACAAGGTCCATGGTGCCGTCGGCGTAAGGCTCGAAGTTTATGGATATTATGTTTTGTGATGTCAACAAGCCGCTGGCATCGATGGCCTCGCGCATCTTGTCCCATTCCCCCTTGGAGTATTCGCCCAGGCCGCTGTACCCGAAGAACCAGTTGTCGTAGCTGTCGTCCTTCATGAGGTAGTCGGTGAGCGGCCTGCCTACGATCCTTGCGCCGGAGCGCGGGTCGTGGAACGTGCCGGTCACCTTGTCGAGGTTGAACTCAACCACCGTCGTACCCTTGTACTTTATGTTCTCCATCATGTATATGCCGGTGGTAAGGTTGCCGTAAGAGTACATATGCTCCACGACGGGGCCTCCTTCCACGTCAGGAAAGTTGATGAGCAGGTTCTTGTATCCGCTGAGGAATTGGGTCTGCAGCGAGTCGCCCCCGATGACAGTGAGGCAGTTCGTTGCGGCGTAGTTGTCAATTGAGTCAGACTTAGCCTGGTATTCCTCGGGCGTCATGTGCATCTTTACCATGAAGAAAGGCAGCTGCTTGGTCTTGCCGCGGCCGAAGATGGTGTCCTCGTTCGCCGAGAAGCGGTCGAGGCAGAACTCAAAGTCGCCCTGCAGGTCTTGCGAGAAATACTCAGACTGGTCGGCGTAGTAGTGGAAGAAAGCGTTGTATGTGTCGAACGATAGCACGATGCCGTTGTCCATCTTGAACGAGTAGAGGCTCTGCACGCTGTCCACTCCCGCCATGCCGGGCAGCGAACCTGTGGCGCTAGACTTGTAGAATGTGCACCGTTCTTGGTCGAACCTTACGGCGAAAGCCTGCACAGACGGGTGGCGTCCGTATGTGGGCTGCGATGTGTAGAGCGCCCATCCATGCTCGTTGTTGTTGAACACGCGGCGATATTCGGCCATCCAGTTGTCCTGTCGCGTGGCTGGGTCGATGTCGAATATGTCGTCTTCCTTCATTTGGCATGATGCTATCATGGTGGCGGTCAGGGCCGCCAGTGTTATGCTGCGGTAAATTGCTGTCATAGTTGTCATAAGTTGATGTCGTCAAAATTCACGTTGTCAAGGTTTGCCTCGCGCTTTTGTATCGCGTCGCGCAGGCTGTCTATGTCCAAGTTCCAGTTCTCATTGAAGTAGCTCCTTACCAGGCTCAGCTTGGAGTTGATGGCGTTGCGCCCCTTGTTGTCGGCCTTGTCGAGCAGCGCCTGGAACTCTTCCTCGGTGGAGCAGACGTAAGTAGAGAACGTCTCGGCGAAGTCTTCGTCTGCGCTGTATGCCGCATATGCGGTGACAAAGCCTGAGGCATATATCTCGGGGTCGGTCTCGCTAAGGAACGTGGAGCTCCACATCCCGCCGAGGTAGCCTGTGCCTGTGACCTGGTTGAACTCGGTCGAGTAGGCCACCTTCTGGTGGAACACGTGCCCGAACTCATGTATGATGGTGTGGAAGTACACCTTGTTGAGCTCCTCCCTGCTTCTGATGACGCTGTCGGTCGGCACGTAGTTTTCGTAGATGACGTCGCCCAGGTGGTTCACGTACCACAGGTTGATCTTGTATCCGCCCTCAGATGAGCCGAGCGTATAGTTACCTTGCGACATCCATCCGCCGTTGCTGTTCCACCCCGGGTTGCCCACCAGCTGCACTTGCTTGGGGAAATTGTCGCGGATGAAGAGGTTGCTGCCCGTCACTTCGTCGAAAGAGTCGAAGCATATGTACTTGAGTATGCGCGCCATGCGGATGGCGTTCTCGTACTTGGCAGGCACGAGTATGTAGTCCATGCTTGTCTCGTTGTCTTCCCAGCGGTACCTCAGTTCGATGTTGTAGGGAAGCACGTAGTTTTGGTATAGCCACCGGTCGAGTGCGTTCTGCGGGGTTTGCGAGTCCTTGATTACGCTCATCCCTTCGTCAACGCAGTCTTCGGAGCAGGCGCTGAAGCCTATGGCCGTTGCCGCAAGGGCTGCCATCGCCATGTATTTTGCTGTTTTTTTCATGTTGTTTTATCTTTTGTTGAAGTTGAGTTGGGTCATTTTGTTGTTCCACCTTGCGTATTCCGGCATGCTGCTGTTCTCGTTGCGGGGGTTGGGCTGCATGCCTGCGGAGCTTACCTCGAACGGTATTTGTATGGCCTGCCGCGGGTCGCGGTACTCCATGCTGTCCGTCAGTTCCATGGCGTTGAGTGCGGTGATGATGCGCCGGCGGTAGATTTTGATGCCGTAGCGCTTGATGTCGAACCACCGCATTCCCTCGTGCAGGAACTCCAGGCGGCGCATGAGCAGTATGCACTGAAGCAGGTTTTCCTGGTCGCTTCCCTCTGTAAGCGTTGTCCATTCGGGGTTGAGGTGCTTGCGTGGGCGCGGCACCATCGGCGTGTAGTAGTCGTATGCTTCGGCCCATTGGCGTATGCGTTCCATGGTGAGGTGCTTGTTTATGGGCTCTGTGGCGTAGATGTAGTTCCAGTTCTCGTCATATTCGTATGTGTTGTACGACACGCTGTCGGCCACGAAGTTGTCCGTCCATACGTTGATGTCCTTGAGGGCCAGCTCGGGCTGGTTTGTAAGCGCGTAGGCTTCTGCCCTGTTGAGAAGGGCTTCTTCTGCCTTCAAGGCTACGACCAGTGTGCGCTGGTAGCCCGTATGGGTGTTTGTGTTCACCTCTTCGAAGTAGATGGGCTGCTTGGGGAACATACATTTGTTGTACACGCTGGTGTAGAACCAGTAGAAGTTGAATATTGCCTGCGACTGCATTGCTGCTTCGTTGTCGGGAGCCCACGGCGTGAGGAAGAACTGTTCGGCCTGTGCTATGTAGCTGTTGTTGTTGAAGCGCGAGCCTGTCTCCGTTCCTGTGAAGTAGTATTGGTCTGTGGAATAGACCGGTAGGAGCAGGAAGTTGGCTTTCTCGGACGAAGATGTGTACTGTATGGAGCGCGGCTGCATGTCGTCGGTCGGCATGGTTGCCATGGCGGCATAGTCTCGCATGAGGCTCTCAGGGTTGTCGCCCAGGGCCTTTGTGGCGTACTCTATCACTTTCTCTGGCTGTTGGTAGAAAAGGTAGAAGCGCGATGCGAAGGTGTATGCGGCCTTGGTGTTGAAGTGGTAGCGCGGCACGGTGTAGATGGCATCATTGATGAGCGATAGCCCTTCAAGCAGGTCTTTTTCTATCTTTTCGTATGTCCCGGCCACTGTGCCGCGCTCATACTTTGGGTCGAGGGTGGTTTCGGGCTCGGTGGCGTATGGCACTCCGAGGTCTGTCGAGCTGTGTGCCTTTGAGTAATTCTGGCAGAATATGTTGACGAGCATGAAGTGTGCGTAGGCGCGGCAGAGCAACGCTTCGCCTCGCAGGGCGCGCCTTGTGTCGGTGTCGGCGCCTCCCATTTCGTCGAGTGCCTTGAGCGCGTGGTTGGCCGCTCCTATGGCAGAGTAGTAGCCTTGCCATATCATGGTGGGGCTTTCGTTGTCGCTTTCGGTCACTTCTTCCCACGAGAAGCATTGCTCGGAGAATCGGTCGTAGTAGCCGTTGGCCTCTCCGTTGAGGTCGTCGGCATTGTCGGATGCCAGTTCGGCCACGCGGACGAAGGTGCAGTTGGGGTAGGCTGAGTTGAGCAGTGCCTTCACTTCGTCGTCTGTGTCTACGGTTATGCGGCTGTCGGGTATCTCGTCGAGGTAGTCGCGGCATGACGGCAGCGACAAGGCGGCCAGGGCCATGAGGATTATTATGTTTGTTTTCATGTCGTTTTGTTTGTTGGTGTTGTTATGTTTAGAAACTGAGTCTCAGTGTGAGCGTGTACTGCTTGGGCATAGGCGAGGCCACGCCGCCTGTGTTGTAGAACTCTGGGTCCATGCCGTTGAGCTTCTTGTCGGCGTAGATGAGGAACAGGTTGGTGGCTTGCAGCTTCAAGTTCGCGTTCTCGAGCTTGAGGGGCTTTATCCATTCCTTCGGGAATGTGTAGTCAATCGATATCTCTTTCATCCTGATGAAGTCTCCCTTGGCTATGCGCTCGGTGCTGTAGTTGTATGCGCTGTAGGCTATTGAGAGGTTGGGGTTGAGGAAGTTCTGGCGCACCGAGGGTATCACCGGCACTGTGGTGCGGTTTTCCTCGCCCGACGATGACCACCTGTTGTTGAACTCGCGTGGCATGGCATCGAGGTCGGTGTAGGTGTTTGAGAACACAGGGTCGAGCCTGACGACGTTGCCGAAGGAGTATACGATGAACACGTTGAGCCTGAAGCCCTTGTACTTGAACGTGTTTTCGAGCGAGCCATAGTCGGTCGGGTCGGTGGAGCCTTCGTACTTAAGCCAGCTCAGGTCCGAGTATTCCTGGAAGTTTATGCCGTCGGTGGTCACTTCGCCGCCTGCCACCTTGAACGTAGGGAAACCGTCGTTGGTGAGCTTGTTGAACGGTATGGAGAAGATGGAGCGCACGGGGTAGCCTTCGAGCGCGAAGCCGTTGCCTCTTACGAGGTCTATCACCCTGGTCGTGTTCTTGAGGTTTGTCACTTCGGTGTACTGGTGAGAGTAAAGGAACGTGGTGTTCCACTCGAAGTCGGCCGTCTTTATGTTCTTTGTGTTGAGCGACAGCTCGAAGCCGCCCGATTTCATGTCGGCTATGTTGCCGTATTTGTCTATCTCGCCGCCTACGCCCTGCACGGTGATGGGGCCGATGAGGTCAAAGTTGCGCCGGTCGTACCAGCTCAGCTCCATGTTGATGCGGTTGTTCATGAAGCCGATGTCGGCGGTGATGCTCAGCTCGTGCTTCTTCTCGTAGGTGAGGTCCGAGTTGCCCAGCTCGGTCACGGCGAGCGTGGTCTCCTGGTCGTCGCCAACCGGCCTCCAGCCCACCAGGCTGTTTATGATGGCCGTGGAGTTGCTGATGTCGTAGGGGCCGCGGTCGGCCGTGAGCGAGTAGGAGCCTTTGAGCGTGAAGTGCGACAGCGTCGGCATGAACTGCTTGAACCACTCTTCTTCGTGGGCGTTCCACGCGCCTGATATGTTCCACGTGGGCAACCAGCGGCTCTTGCGGTTGGCCCCGAGGGTGTTGGTTCCCTCGTAGCGCAGCGTGGCGTTGCCTATGTAGCGGCCTTTGTATGAGTACGTGGCGTTGCCGAAGAAGGCCACGGTGCGCTCCAGCGCGCTGCTGATGGTGTAGTAGTTGGCCCCTTCGTTCTTGAGCATGTCGAACATGTCGGGGTCGTAGTTCGCTATGTTGCCGAACTCGTATATGCGGCCCCAGGCGCGCATCCACGTGGCGTTGCGCTCCACGGAGTTGGCTTCAAGCCCGCCGAAGATGTTGAGTATGTGCTTGCGGTTGAATATCTTGTTGTAGTTTGCCGTGCCGCGGAAGTCCCACGATGTCATGCGGTAGTCGTTCCTGTCGTATATGCCGCCGTAGGGGAGCACGCTCACCGGGACGGCGTAGGGGTCGTTTGGGTCGGTCCATAGGTACGGGTTTGAGTCGCGTATGATGGTGTTGCCCATGGCCCTGTAGGCGTTTGCCTGGTTAGAGTTCTCGGTCACGTTGTGCTCTGACGACGAGATGGTGCGCTTCAGCGCGCCGAGCACGCTGAGCTCAAGGCCGGCCAGGGGCTTGTAGGTGAGCATTCCCTGTATCTTGAACTCGCTGGTGTTAAGGTCTATGTAGTTGTTCTCAAGCTCGTGGAAGATGTTGAAGGGGTTGTAGTTGCGCGTGTAGAACTCGCCCGGGTCGAGCACGCGCGATGTGTTGAGCGAGTATGAGTAGGGGTTTATGTCGAACGCCCTCGACACCTCGCCGCTGACAAGGTTTACCTCCGAGCTGAGCGTGCCGGGGGCTTTCTGCTCGCGCGTGGAGGCGTTGCCTATGAGCTGGAGCTTAAGCCTGTCGGAGAAGGTGAACGTGGAGTTGACGTTGGCCGTGTACCTCTTCACGCGGCTTTGCTTGTACCAGCCGGGGTCGTTCATGAGGCTCACCGAGGCGTAGTGCTGGCTCTTTTCGCCGCCGGTGCTGATGCTCACCGAGTGGTTCTGCATGATGCTGTTGGAGAAAAGCAGGTCGAACCAGTCGGTGTTCCTGTATTCCTGCTGGCGCAGCCACTGGTTGCGGCCCTGGTCGGTGTTGAGCACGTCGCCCGAGTTTATCAGTTCGGCCAGCTTGCCGTACACTCCGCTCTGGCTGGCGTTGGCCACGTCGGCGGGGTTGAGGTAGCCTTTCTTCTGCAGTTCCTGGTATACGGACATCTGCTCCTGCGAGTTCATTATGTTGAAGTTGTTGTAGCTGGGCTTGAGCCTGGTGGTGAACTCGCCGGTGTAGTTTACCGAGGTCTTGCCCGAGCGGCCGCGCTTGGTGTTGATCACTATCACGCCGGCCATGGCGCGCGCGCCGTAGATGGAGGTGGCCGAGCCGTCGCGCAGTATCTGGAAGCTCTCGATGTCATCGGCGTTGAGCCCGGCTATGGCGCTTGAGAGGAGCGTCTCGGCGTTGCCCGAGGACAGCTCGTCGGCGTCTACCTCGATGACGTTCTCCTGTATCACGCCGTCAACGACCCACAGCGGCTGGCTGTTGCCGTAGATGGAGGTGGCTCCCCTGACCTGTATGCGCGGGGCGGTGCCGAAGGTGCCGGTGACGTTCTGCACGCTCACGCCGGCCGCGCGCCCCTCGAGCGAGCGGCTGATGTCGGCTATGCCGTCAATCTTGGCCTCCGAGGCGTCGATGGTGGTGGCCGAGCCGGTGAAGAGGCGCTTGTCCATGTGCTGCATTCCGGTTATCACCACGTCGCCCAGCGCGTGGGTGTTGTCTTCCATTATGATTGTCACGGGCTTGGGGCCGGCTTTGCGCTTGTAGGTCTTCATGCCTACATACGAGTATTGCAGCACGTCATCCGTGCCTAAGCCGCTTATGCTGTAGCGGCCATCGGCATCGGTGACTGTGCGCTTGTCGGTGCCTGCCACGGTCACAATGGCTCCGATGACGGGCTCGCCGTTCTGGTCGAGCAACCTGCCGGTGGCCTCGATGGCCTGCGGGTTGCCGTCGGCTTTCTTTATCTGTATGAACTTGCCGTTTACCGTGGCCTTGTAGGGCAGGCCTTTGAGCAGTGTGCTGACGGCTTCGGGGGCGCTGCTGCCTGTTATCGTGGCCGTTACCTTGTGGCGGCTGAGGTCGCTGTAGTTGTAGTTTATCTTGTAGTAGCCGCACTGCCGCTCGATGTCGCTCAGCGCTGAGGGCAGCGGGCGGTCTTTGCACGTAAGCGAGACTTTGTTGCCTTGCGCGAGCGCATTTGCCATGCAGCACATCAATGTGAGCATGATGCAAAATCGTTGTAGTCTTTGTTTCATGTTGTTATAATTTAGTTAATTTGATTGGTTTTATGACAATATGACTTGATTTTGCCGAAATGGGTACCTTGTTGTGCTAATTTTTTTATTTTGCATATGCAATTTGACAGGCAAGGGCCGGACTTGTGCATGGTGTAGGGGTGCTTTTTTTGCGCGTGGCTGTGTGCGGCAAGAAGCCGCAGCCGCCGTGGCGGGGGCTTTGCCGTGCGTGTGTCTTTTAGCGGGGGAGGCCGTTTCGGTATGTAAAACGGCGCGTTTTGCAATCCAAAACGTGCCGTTTCGCAAGTTAAAACGTACTGTTTCGCAACCGCCTGTGCCTCAGCTTGTTGTGTGCTCGGGGCGCAAGGCGTTGCCTCAGGGTGTGGATGTGGTGCGGCGGCAGCCGTGTAGCGGAGCGCTGCTTGAGTGTGGATTGTGTGTCGGTGGGCTTGGCAAGGCGGTCGCCGCTTGCCGGGGCCGGGCGGGCCGGGGCCGCAGGCGGGCTGCCAGGCTCATTTTACAACGAGGCAGCCGTCCTCAGCCGATATGTCCACGCCGTCCATGTCGTTGAGGCTGGCAATGATTTCTTTCAGGTCCTGGCCCCTTTCTGCCACGAAGTGCAGGCGGGTTTGCATGGCTTGCTCGTTTTCGAACACTACGGTCTTGTTGTACCACCGGCCCAGTTCGGCCATGATGGTGAGCAGGGGCTCTTGTTCGAAGTAGAAGAACCCGTTCCTGCGCTGCGTGTAGGGGTATGTGTCGGCGTCGGCCACGGTCAGTGTGCCTCCGTCGCCGAGCGTGGCCGCTTGCCCGGAGTGCATCCGCCGCTTCCCCGGCGAGGCTGCCAGGCTGATGTCTACGCATCCTTCCACCAGCACTATGTCGGGCTTGCCGGCGGGTGCGGAGGTGTTTATGTTGAACGTGGTGCCTACGGCTGTGGTGCTGAACTTGCCGGAGTGCACGGTGAAGGGCCGCTTGCTGTCGGGTGCTACCTCGAAGTAGGCTTCGCCCTCGAGCCACAGTGTCCTGCTCGCCTGGCCGTAGTCCTTGGCTATGGTCAGCTTGCTCTCGGCGTTCATCCATACCTTCGAGCCGTCGGCCAGCTCGAGGTTGCACTCCCGCCCCCTCGATGTGCTGATGGTGACGTTGCGCCCCGCGGCGGCAGTTGCGCCCCGGGCGGCCTTGGCCATGTTTATGGTCTGCCCGCTTAGGGTCACGGCTTCTTCGCCGTCGGCCTCCATCGTTATCGCCGGCTTTTCGTTTGTGGCCGTGATTATCGTGTGCTGCGTGGGCGCGGGTTGCGGCTGCTTGCCCGCGATGGCGAACAGGGCGGCCACCGCTGCCGCTGCCAGTGGCACTGCGGCCCATAGCATGGCGCGCCTCTTCCTGTGGCGTGTGCAGGCCTCGTCGCGGTCGATTCTTTCGCTCATCAGTGCCCATTCGGCCTCCACGTCAGGGCCTTTGCCATCCATCATGGCAAGGGCCAGGCGTATGTCGTGCGCCTCGCGCTCCGTCGGGAGTTGCTCTTCTATGTCGGTTTCTTTGTCGTACATTGTTCGTTGCTTGTAAACTTATGACGCTGAAGCGGCCGGATGGGTATCTGCCTTTTGCAATATTTGGGAAATATTTGTTTGTTTTAGAATGTGCTCAGCCTCCCTTGCCTTGGCCGGCGGGGCGGGCCAGGGCGCTCACTCGGTTCGGCCCAGGCGCGCCCTGAGCACCGAGAGGGCTTTCACGATGTGCTTTTTCACCCCGCTGGTCGATATGTCCAGCTGCTCGGCCACTTCCTTGTAAGAGAGGCGTTCAAGGTAGTGTTTCTGCAGTATCAGCCTTGTTCGCGGTGTCAGGGTGCTTATTGCGTCTTCCATCTCCTGCAGCATCGTTTCCTTTTCAATCCATTGCCCCTCGGTCTCTGCGGCAAAGGTGGTGTTGGAGTCTTTGCCGTCGATGTGGGATATGTGCCTTGATTTCTCCAGCAGGCTGAGGCTCTTGTTCCTTGCGCAGACGAAAAGGTAGCCCGTGATGTTGTCTTTCTCTATGCCCTCACGGTTTTTCCATGCGGTCCAGAAGCAGTCGGCGGCAATGTCCTTGGCTGCTTCTTCATCGGTGGTGAATTGCAGCGTGAAGCGGTAAAGGCGCGGATATTGCTCCCGGAAGAGCTGTTCGAATTCGTGCTTTTGGATAGTTCCTTTTCTCATAGCCAGTCGTGGGGTGGTGGTGATGGTCTTGGGCCATGGTGCAGGGGGCGGGCTGGCGGCCCGCCCCCGTGTCGAGGCGGCGTTGGTGTGGCCATGCCTGTTGCTGGCGATGGCCGTGGCGTTGGCTGTTGTGCTGTGGTGTGGCCGCCTCGTTGGCTGTATGCTGCTGCCACGCAGCTCAGATGTCGAGCACAAGCTCTACGGGGCAGTGGTCGCTCCCGTAGATTTCGGTGTGTATGTTGGCTTCCCTCACACTGCCGTTGAGCCGCTCGGAGGTGACGAAGTAGTCGATGCGCCAGCCGGCGTTCTTCTCCCTTGCCTTGAAGCGGTACGACCACCAGGAGTAAGTTACCTCGTCTGGGTGCAGCAGGCGGAACGTGTCGGTGAAGCCTGCGGCAAGGAGTTGGGTGAATTTCTGGCGTTCCTCGTCGGTGAAGCCGGCGTTGCGGCGGTTCGTCTTCGGGTTCTTGAGGTCTATTTCCTCGTGTGCCACGTTCATGTCTCCGCACACTATGACAGGCTTGCTTGCGTCGAGTCGGCGCAGGTAAGCCTGGAAGTCGTCTTCCCACTTCATGCGGTAGTCGAGTCGGCGCAGGCCGTCCTGCGAGTTTGGGGTGTAGACGTTGACGAGGTAGAAGCCGTCGGTTTCGAGCGTGATGGTGCGCCCCTCGTGGTCGTGCTCGTCGATGCCGATGCCGTAGGCTACCGACAGCGGCTTGCGCCGGGTGAAGATTGCCGTGCCCGAGTAGCCTTTCTTGTCGGCGTAGTTCCAGTATGATTCATATCCGTCGAAGCTCAGGTCGAGCTGCCCTTGCTGCATCTTTGTTTCCTGCAGGCAGAAGAAGTCGGCGTCGAGCTGGCGGAACGAGTCGCTGAAGCCTTTGCCCTGGCAGGCCCTGAGGCCGTTTACGTTCCATGAGATGAGTCTTGTCATAGCGGTGTGTCGTTTGTCTTTTGTGTCGCAGGCAGGCAAGCCGTGCCTGCGCCTGGGTTGTAATGTAAGGCGGCGGCCCTGCCGATGCAAGGTCGCCGCCGAGGTATTCGCGGTTTGATTTGTTCAGAACTTGGCCATCTTTATGGCGTCCACGGCGCACTCGTCGCCCTTGTTGCCGAGCCGCCCGCCGCTGCGGTCCTTGGCCTGCTGCAGGTTTTCGGTGGTGAGCAGGCCGAAGATGATGGGTATCTCGCTTGTGGTGTTGAGGTGGGCGATGCCGTAGGTTACTCCCTGGCAGATGTAGTCGAAGTGCGGGGTCTCGCCGCGTATCACGCAGCCGAGTATGATCACCGCGTCATAGTTGCCGTTGAGCGACATCTGCCTTGCGCCGTATACAAGCTCGAAGCTGCCCGGCACGGTCTTTACGTGGATGTTCTCGGGCAGTGCGCCGTGCTTCTCGAGCGTGTCGACAGCCCCTTTGAGCAGGGCGCCTGTTATCTCCTTGTTCCACTCGGCCACCACTATGCCGAAGCACATGTTGCTGGCGTCGGGCACTTTCTCGGTGTCGTAGTCCGACAGGTTGTGCAGAGCTGTTGCCATGGTTATTCTGCTGAGGCGCGTTCTATGTACTTGTCGATGGTCTGGTACTGCATGGAGTTGAAGTATTTCTGCTTCACTTCTTCGTACAGTTTCAGTGCCTCGGCCTTCTTGCCCTGGCTTTCCAGTATCTCGCCGGCCTGTATGAGGAATGTCGGCGAGAGGCTGTTGTTGTCGGCGTTGCGTGCGGCCTTGGTGAGTGTCTCAACGGCCTTGTCGAGCTGCTTGAGGTGGGCGTATGCGTTGCCCAGCGCTGCGAGGGCGGCGGGGCTTATCATCTGGTCGTCCTGCTGGTCGAACTTCTCGAGGTAGCTTGCCGCTTCCTGCCACTTGCCCATCTGCGCGTAGCACAGTCCGGCGTAGAGGTTGGCAAGGTTTCCTGCGTCGGTGCTGCTGTAGTCGGCGGCTATGCTGATGAAGCCGGCGTAGCCTATGCTGTCGCCGTTGAGCGCTTTTTCATATTCTTCCATGCCGAAGTACTCCTGGCCTTTTGACAGGGCGGTGCTGGCCTTTGCGGCGCGCGGCTCTGCCACGTAGTTGTTGTATACTATCACTCCGGCAATGATTACTATCACTGCTACCACGCCGATGATGATGGCTTTCTTGTATTTGCCGAAGAAAGTCTCTGTGATGTTGACTGCGCTCGATGCGTTCTGAGCGTCGTTCTGGTTTTTAGTGCTTGCCATTATTTTGTTGTTTTTAATTCAATTTAAATTGCGCGGCAAAATTACGGAATTTATTGCAGATACTGAAATTTATCGTTCACTTTTTTCGTCTATGACTGATAAAAGGCGTAACTTTGCAGTTAAAATGCAAGGAGAGGACGCATGATTCTTAAAAAACTTTCCATACTGAATTACAAGAACATACGGGCGGCCGAGCTGAGCCTTTCGCCTGGCATAAACTGTCTCATCGGGCCGAACGGCGCAGGCAAGACGAATGTCATCGACGCGGTGCACTACCTGTCGTTCTGCCGCAGCGCGCAGTGTGCCGTCGACTCGCAGGTGATGCGCCATGGCGAGGCGTTCTTCATGCTCGAAGGCACCTACCTGACTGACGGCGGCGAGCCGCTGGCGGTGTACTGTGGCATGAAGCGCGGCTCGAAGAAGCACTTCAAGCGCGACGGCAAGGAGTACCGCCGCCTGTCGGAGCACATAGGGTTGGTGCCGCTCGTGTCGGTGTCGCCCGACGACTCGCTGCTCATCAGCGGCGGGAGCGAGGAGCGCCGCCGCCTCATGGACATCGTCATCTCGCAGTACGACCGTGCTTACATCGATGCGCTCGGCCGCTATGCCAAGGCCCTGGCGCAGCGCAACGCCATGCTCCGCGCCGAGGCCGAGCCCGACCCTGAGCTGATGGGCATTCTCGAAGAGCAGATGGCCGCCGAGGGCGAGGCAATATTTGCCAGGCGCGACGCCTTCGTGGGCGAGCTGGAACCGGTGTTCCGCCGCTTCTACGACGACATCTCTTCGGGGCGCGAGGACGTGGGCCTGACCTACGAGTCGCACTGCAGGCGCGGCCCACTGCTCGACGTGATACGCCGCGACAGGGCGAAGGACCGTGTGGTGGGCTACTCGCTGCACGGCGTACACCGCGACGACCTCACCTTTACCCTTGCCGGCCACCCCATGAAGCGAGAGGGAAGCCAGGGCCAGAGCAAGACTTTCGCCATAGCGCTGAAGCTGGCCCAGTTTGATTTCCTGCGCCGCACACCATCGCACCCAACTCCCTTGCTGCTGCTCGACGACATTTTCGACAAGCTCGACGCCGCCCGCGTGGAGCGCATCGTGGCCATTGTCTCGGGCGAGGGCTTCGGCCAGATATTCATAACCGACACCAACCGCGAGCACCTGGACCGCATATTGCGCCTCGGCTCGCACGACTTCAAGATATTCCGGGTAAGCGACGGGGAGATAAAGGAGGTGGAAGATGTTTAAGCGCGACGTGCAATCAATACGCGACCTCGTCATGCGCAACCTGCGGCTGCAGGGGCTTGAGACGCCGTTGTTGCAGAAGCGGCTCGTGGAGTCGTGGCCCGCTGTGGCCGGCCCGGCCATTGCCCGCTACACGCTCAACGCCTACATAATGAACCAGACGCTATATGTGCGGCTGTCGAGCCCGGCGCTCAGGGCCGACCTGAGCATGAGGCGGAGCTACTTCGTGCAGCTGCTCAACTCACGCGTGGGCAGCCAGGTCATCGTCGACATACGCTTCTGCTGAGACCGTCGGCTCACAGCTGCATGCTGAAGCTGTGCCATTCGTATGGTATCTCGTGCGAGATGCCCGCGAGGCTGTCCAGCATAGAGGGGGTGATGGCTCTCGCGGTGAAAGTCGTGTCGGTGGCCGGCGAGCCGTCAACGTATCTCTTTATCCGGCAGCTTATGTGCTCGTGGCGGTCGCAGTCGAGCACTTTCGTGAAGTCGGCATGGCACCATACGCCGCTGTTGCCATGCGATGTGTTGTACACTATGCTGAAAACGAGGCTGTCGCGGGGTATTCCGTGCTCTTTTGTCGAGTACTCGCTGATCAGCGAGTCGCCCATGTACAGGTCTGACGTGCGCGAAGCCCTTACGCTGAACTCGCCGTAAGGGCCCATGGCCTCGATGTCTCCGCCGAACGTTACGACCACGGTCGTGCGGCCGAACGTTGGACTGGGCGTGTCTGCAGAGCAAGACAACAGCATCGGCAGGCAGAGTGCAGCCGGCAGCAAGAGGTTATCCTTCATTCTGCTTGGTTTTGTTTTCATGCCGCAAATATACAAAAATAGCGGCAAGTCTGGGCATCGCCTGCCGCTTTTTTGTTGAAAAAACTTACTGAAAGGCATTGTCTGTCGCATCTGCCTGATGCACAGTGCGTTGCAGGATGTTTGACCCTGCGGTTCCAAACGGCCAGCATCGAGGCGTGATACGGGCCGTTTGGCACATCAAAAAAGGCCGTTTCGCAGCGCGAAACAGCCCATCCGTGGTCTTGTCTTGTGTTTTGTAAATATTTGTTTGGCATTCTGCCGTTGTGCCAGTCGGCCGGTCGCGGCTTTGTGTATCTTGGTTCTTGCGCGGCCTATGGTTGCGGCTCAGCATATCACTTCGTCCATGGCGATGTCTGTAGGCTGCGTCGGCACGTTGCCTATGAGCTGGAACGGAAAGCACAGCCCTATCTTGTAAGCCCGTGGTAAGAGCGGCAGCAGGCGGTCGTAATATCCGCGGCCGCGCCCCAGGCGGTTGCCTTGGGCGTCGAAGGCCATGCCCGGCACTACTGCGAGGTCTATCTCTTGGTAGGCGGTGAAGGCTTGCCCCGTAGGCTCCATTATGCCGAACGCACCTTCGGACAGGCTCACTGGACCGTCGTATAGGCACAGTTCCATCGTGGCCGGGCCGGTTACGCGCGGCAATACCACAGTCTTGCCCCCGCTGCAGTCAAGGAGCCGGGCTGTGGAAACCTCGTCGGGCAGCGAGCAGTAGAGCATCACGGTGCGTGCTGCGAGGTAGCGCGGGTGGGCCATGAGCTTCGAAACGGCGGCAAGCGACAGCTCCGCCAGCTCGTCGCCGGTGTGCTGCCGCTTGCGTTCGCGTATGGCCTGCCTCAGTTCTTGCTTAAGCATGGGCCATGTATGTGTGCGGGGTTAGTGTGGCGCGGTAGTCGTAGGCATGGGCAGCCATGGCCGTAGCCTTGGCTTTCTTGTCGGCTGGCGGCTCGGGGAAAGCCTTGCCCTCGTCGAATACCTTGAGCGTCTCGTCGATGGTGGGGTCGTCTTGGTTGAGGTATTCGGTCCAAGCCTCCTCGTCGAGCATATTGTAAATAATCCGGCTGTTGATGAACCGCTCCAGCAGTTTGTGCGACTTGCGTATCATGAGGTTGCGCCTGCGCAGGCCGTTCTTGGCCGCAAAGCGCACGAAATCCTCCACCGTGTTGTGCTTTACCAGGTAGGCGGCCAGTGCCTCCATGTCCTTGTACTCGCTCAGTTTCGGGCGGTTCTCGTCGGTGTAGTTGTAGGCAAACTGTATGATCAGGCCGCTCATGCTCGCTTCCTTGTAGTAAGATGTCATGCCGGTGGTGTCTTCGGCCACGAAGATGTCGGGCGTTATGCCGCCCCCGCCGTATACGGTGCGCCCCAGCTCTGTGTGGTATGCCGGTCCGGAGTGCTTGATGCTGTCTTGCGTGAAGAACTCTCCGTGCTGGTAGCGCGTAAGCAGGTCGGCCTCGTAACTCTGCCCGTCGCCGGCGGTGTAGGGCTTCTGTATGCAGCGTCCCGAGGGGGTGTAGTAGCGCGCCACGGTCAGCCTGATCATCGAGCCGTCGTTGAAGGCTATCGGCTGCTGCACCAGGCCCTTGCCGAACGAGCGGCGCCCGATGACCGTCCCGCGGTCGTTGTCCTGTATGGCGCCTGCGAATATCTCGCTGGCCGAAGCCGAACCCTCGTCGATGAGCACCACGAGGGGTATGTGCTGGTAGCTTCCGCGCCCGTCGCTGCGGAACTCCTGGCGCGGCGACTTGCGCCCCTCGGTGTATACTATGAGGCGGTCCTTGGGCAGGAACTCGTTTATCATCTGCACGGCCGACGCAAGGTAGCCGCCGGTGTTGCCCCGCAGGTCGATCACGAGGTTGCTGAAGCCCTCCTGCGACAGGCGCGCAAGGGCTATGAGCAGTTCGGGGTAGGTGTTCTCACCGAAGTTCTTCACCTTTATGTAGCCTGTGTCGTCGTCGAGCATATAGGTGGCGCTGATGCTTTTCTGCGGTATGTCGCCGCGCGTTACGGTGAACTGCAGCACGCCTTTCTCGCCGTAGCGCACCACGCCAATCTTCACCTTCGTGTCCTTGGGGCCTTTTAGCCGGCGCGTGGCCTCGTCGTTCGTGACTGCCTTCCCGACGAAAGCCTTGCCGTCTACCGTCACTATCTTGTCGCCGGCAACGATGCCCGCGCGCTCGGCGGGGCCGTTCTTCACCACGTTCTGCACGTGGATGGTGTCCTTGCGGATGGTGAACTCGATGCCGACGCCCGAGAAAGAGCCTTTCAGCTCGTCGTTGGCAGCCTGCACGTCCTTGGCGCTTATGTATACCGAATGCGGGTCGAGCTCGGCCAGTATCTGCGGCATGGCCTTCTCGACCAGTCCGTTTATGCTCACCGTGTCGACGTATTGGTCGTCTATTATGTGCAGCAGGTTGTTGAGTTTGTTGCTGCTTGAGTTGATGATGCTGAGCCTGTTGCCCGAGAAAAGGTTTGCGTAGAACGTGCCGATTAGTATGCCCACGACCACGCACGCGGCCATTATCAGGGGCATGAATCGGTTAGACCTGTTCTTGTTCATTGTCGTCCGGATTTAGGTATGTTACTTCTATGTTGGCCCGCCGGAGCAGGTTTATGCCGTCTTCGAGGCGGTAGTGCTCGGCGTAGACCACGCGCTTGATGCCTGCCTGGATTATCAGCTTGGAGCATTCTATGCAGGGCGAGGCTGTGACGTAGAGCGTTGAGCCGTCGCTGTTGTTCGAGCTGCGGGCGAGTTTCGTTATGGCGTTGGCCTCGGCATGGAGCACATAGGGCTTTGTTATGTTGTTTACGTCTTCGCAGACGTTCTCGAATCCGCTTGGCGTGCCGTTGTAGCCGTCGCTTATTATCATCTTGTCCTTCACCACGAGTGCGCCGACCTTGCGCCTCTTGCAGTAGCTGTTCTCGGCCCAGATGCGCGCCATGCGCAGGTAGCGCAGGTCGAGCAGGCGTTGTTTCTCTTGCTGTGTCATGCCTGTTTCTTGGTTTTTTGCCTTATGCCGTTGCGCCTCAGGAGTGCTTTTATGGTGGGCTCGCCGCCGCGGAAGCGCTTGTAGAGCGTCATGGGGTGCTCGGTGCCGCCTTTCGACAGCACTTCCCTGCGGAAGCGGTTGGCCGTCTCGCGGTTGAAGATGCCTTCTTTCTTGAACACGCTGAAGGCGTCGGCGTCGAGCACCTCGGCCCACTTGTAGCTGTAATACCCGGCGGCGTAGCCTCCGGCCATGATGTGGCTGAACTGCACTGTCATGCAGGTGTCGGGCAGTTGTGGCGTGACTTGGGCCTTGGCCCATGCCTTTTTCTCGAACGCCACGATGTCTTCGGCAAAGGGTTCGCGCTTTGTGTAGTATGCCATGTCGAGCAGGCCGAAGCTCACTTGGCGCAGGCATGAGTACGCAGCCATGAAGTTGCGGCTCTTCACTATGGCGCGTATGAGCTTGTCGGGCAGCGGCTCGCCTGTCTTGTAATGGAAGGCGAAGGTGCTCAGGAAGTCTTTCTCGACGGCGTAGTTCTCCATGAACTGCGACGGCAGCTCGACGAAGTCCCACCACACGTTGGTGCCGCTGAGGCTCTCGAAGCGTGTGTTGGCGAAGATGCCGTGGAGCGCGTGGCCGAACTCGTGGAGGAATGTCTCCACCTCGCCGAGCGTGAGCAGGGCCGGTTTCTCGGGCGTTGGCTTGGTGAGGTTCATCACTATGCTTACGTGGGGCCTTACGTTCTCGCCCTTGCGGTCTATCCACTGGCCTTGGTACTGGGTCATCCATGCGCCGCCCTGCTTGCCCTTGCGCGGGAAGAAGTCGGCGTAGAGCACGGCCAGGTATGCCCCGTCGGCGTCGAACACCTCGTATGCCTTCACGTCGGGGTGGTATGTTGGGATGGCCGGGTTCTCCTTGAATGTTATGCCGTAGAGGCGCGTGGCCAGCCCGAACACGCCCTTGATGACGTTGCCCAGCTCCAGGTAGGGGCGTAGCATCTCTGCGTCTACGTGGTAGGTGTGCAGCTTCAGCTTGTGCGAGTAGTAGCTCAGGTCCCACGGCTCGGGCTTGAAGCGTATGCCTTCGAGCTTCTTTGCGTAGAGCGTGAGTTTCTTTATCTCTTCCACGGCTGTGGGCTTGTAGGCGTATATGAGGTCGCCGAGCAGTTTGTAAACGTTCTTGCGCTTGCCGGCCATGCGCCGCTTGAGCACGTAGTCGGCGTAGGTGCGGTAGCCGAGCAGCTGCGCTGTCTCGCGGCGCAGGTTGACGAGCCGCTTGCAGATGTCGATGTTGTTCTCCGGGTTGTCGTGCATGCACTCGGTGTTCTTGGCCATGTACATCTGCCGGCGCAGCTCGCGGTTGTCGGCATAGGTCATGAACGGGCTGTAGCTGGGGTAGTCGAGCGTGAACACCCAGCCCTCCTTGCCTTCCTGCGCGGCCTCGGCAGCGGCCGCCTCGACGGCGGTCTCGGGCAGTCCGGCGAGCTGGCTGCTGTCGGTGATGTGCAGCTGGAACGCCTTGTTCTCCTTGAGCAGGTTCTGCGAGAACTGCAGCGAGAGCATGCTGGCTTCCTCGGTGAGCTTGCGCAGGCGTTCCTTGCCCTCGTCGTCGAGCAGGGCGCCGCTGCGCACGAAGCTGTCGTGGCAGTCGTCGAGCAGCCGTTTCTCCTCGGGCGTCAGCTTCCTGTGCTTGCGGTATACTTTCCTTATGCGCTCGAAGAGGCGCGGGTTGAGGCGCACGTCGTTGGCATGCTGTGTGAGCATGGGCTGAATCTTCTGTGCGAGTGCGTCCATCTCGTCGTTGGTCTCGGCGCTGAGCAGGTTGAAGAACACGGTCGACACGCGCGAGAGCAGGTCGTAGTAGCCCTCGCTGTCGTCGTCTTTGTTGATGATGGTGTTGTCGAACGTGGGTGCCTCGGGGTTGTTGATGGTTTTCTCTATCTGCTCGTTGTCGCGGCGTATGCCCTCGATGAAGGCCTCCTCGAAGTCGGCGATGGTTATCCTGTCGAACGGCACCGTGTCGTGGGGCGTGCCGTATGGTTCAAAGAAAGGGTTCTTGTGTTGTGTATTTTCGTTGTTGTTCTCGTCCATAAGTCGTTGGTTTCTTTGAAGATGCAAATATAAATATAAATGGCGTAAGTTACGAACAATTCACGAAGATTAACTGTGTTGGCGTGTCTCCCGGCGTGTTTGCGCAGGCACCTGTTGTGCTTTGGCTGCCTTGGCGAGGCCTGGCGGAAAAGGGTGGGTGGGGGCTCGGCTGGCCGGACGGCCTGTTTTGCAGTCTGAAACGGCCCGTTTCGGCCTGCCGGATGGCCTGTTTTGCAAGCCTAAACAGCCTGTTCTTGCAAGTGCCTGGCCACCAGCGGCTTATGCCGGAGGCCAAGGCAGTGGCGGATGCGCACGAAAAAGCCCCGCATGGGGCGGGGCTATGTATGCATGGCTTGTGGCGGTGGACTTGCGGCGGCTGCCGCCGTGGCCGGGCAGATTGCCGGCAGGCTGTCTGTGGCGGGCTACTTCAGCCCGTCGGTGAGCCGCTCGATGTCGGGGATGGTTATCAGCCCGCGCCCCTGCTCTATTAGGCCCGCGTCGCGCATGGACTTGAGTGCGTGGGACACGTCGAGGCGGCTGTCGTTCACCTCGGCCGCTAGGCGTTCCATGAGTATGCTTACCTGCTTGCGGCCTCTGGGCGTAAGGCAGCGCGCTGACACGAAGCTGGCTATGCGGAGGCGCAGGTCGGAGGGCGGGGCGAGCCATAGCCTTTCGGTGCGCCGCTGCGCCTCGGTGGCCAGCAGGTTGAGCAGGTTGAGCCTGAAGGCGATGAACTCGTCGCAGAGGCGTGCCACCTCTACTTTGCTGATGGCTATGAGGTTGGCGTCGGTCAGGGCCGTGAACGTGCTTGCCGATGCCTGGTGGAGGCCGAAGAGGCGTTCTGGCTCGATGGTGTAAGGCGCGTCGATCTCTTCGGTTATGCAGTAGGCTCCGTCGGCAGAGTACGTCTTTGCCTGCAGCCGTCCTCCGGCGAGCATCAGCAGGCGGCCCGTGGGTTGCCCGCAGCACACGGCCATGCGCCCGGCCTGGAGCTTGATGAAGTCGAACTTGGTGCGCCCAGCCAGCCGCGACAGTTCGTCGTGGCCCATGCCTTTGAAGAGGGGCAGGGCCGTCAGCGTGTCGAAAAGTTTGAGGGTGGGCATGGGCTATTCCTGGATTTTGTCGCGGAGCGAGGGCGAGAACCATGTGCGGTTCTTCCCGTCGTGGTCGGAATATATGAAATAGGCCATCAGCTCGGGGTGCTCCTTGAGTATGGCCTGGGCGCGCTGCAGCCCGAGCACCATGAAGGCCGTGGCGTAGGCGTCGGCCGTGGCGCAGTCGTCGGCGATGACGGTTGACGAGAGTATGCTGTGCTGCACGGGGTAACCCGTGTGCGGGTCGATGGTGTGGGCATACTTCTTGCCGTCCTTGTAGTAGTAGTTGCGGTAGTTGCCGCTGGTGGCCATGGCCTTGTCGGTGACGTTGATGACGGTCTGTATCTCCTGGCCGGTGCTGAGCGAGTCGTCGGTGGGCTTTGTCACGCCGATGCGCCACGGCAAGCGCCGCTCGCTGACGCCGCTGGTGACAATCTCGCCGCCGATCTCTACCATGAAGTTCTCCACGCCCCGGTTGCGCAGGTAGGCCGCCACCACGTCGCTGCCGTAGCCCTTGGCGATGGCGCTGCAGTCGAGCTTGAGGCGCGGGTCGTCCTTGACTATGCGCCCGCCGCTGAGCCTCACCTTCTCGTAGCCGGTGAAGCGGCGTATGCTGTCGATGGCCTCTGGCGTTGGCTCGGGGCCGCCCTCAAAGCCGAATCCCCAGGCGTTGACCAGCGGAGCCACGGTGATGTCTAGCGCGCCGCCGGTGTTTTCGGCCACCTCCTGGGCCAGGTTGAACACGTGGATGAACAGTTCGTCGGGCGTTGCCGGCTCGCCGCGGTTGATGGCCGATATTACCGACCGCTCGTTGAAGGGCGAGAGCGACGCGTCGACCCGCTGCAGCTCGGCCTTGATGCCGGCGTGGAGGTCGGAGTCACACTGGTATGTGATGTTGTAGACCGTGCCGAACACCGTGCCTGAGTTGTGGCGGTAGGGGGCCGAGCCTTGGTTTCTCACGATGAGGGCTGTGCCCAGCACCAAGGCCGCCAGCACGGCCAGCCGCCATGCCATGAGCCGTTTGCGCCTTTCGTGGGCTGTGGGTTGTATGTTGGCCATTGTCGTGTCTATATGTCAATGATGACGTTGAAGTTGGCCCCGATGCGTGTGTCGCCGGCCTTGCCGTAGCCCGGCACATACCACGTGTTGCCTACGCTGCTGTCCTTGCGGGCCAGGCGGAGCTTGTATCTTACGCTCCACCCAAGGTGCAGCGGCCCCCACAGGCGGGTGTCGAGCCCGAACACCACCTCGGCCCAGTGCTGGTTGCACTGGTCGCCGCTCACGCTGAAGCCGGCATCCCAGCCCCAAACGGGGTCTTGGAACGTGGGGCGCGAAATGTCAACCTTGTATGACGTGAAGGCGTAGCGCAGCCCTGCATACAGCCGGTTGGCCGAGTGCTTGTTCTTGAGCAGGTTGAGGTCGCAGCCCACGCGGAAGTAGGGGGCCTGGGTCTTGTAGTGTATCTCGGTCACTTCGTCGTCGTGGTCGGCCTTGCCGTAGCCAATCTCTACTATGGGGAAGTACTGGTCGTGGAGGTTGAGCCGCACGGCGGCCTCGTATTCGCCGTAGTCGCTGAGGGCCAGGATGACAGGGCCTGCGGCGTCGAACGACACGGCGAAGCCGTTGAGCAGCGGCACGGAGTCTTTCTCGATGGTGAAAAGCTTTCCTTGTGCCTGCGCTGACAGGGTTGCGGATAGCAGCGCGATGCTAATGGCGAGCCTTGAGATAAAGGTGGAAATGTTCTGTCGAGGCATCATAGTCAACGTGTTGTTTGTTTACCGCGATGGAGTCGATGGCGTGGCCTGTGTGCCTTACGGCCGTGATGTAGTGGAAGAATGATATGTTGCAATCGACCGACTCAAAGTGCGGGTAGTTCTCTTTTGTCACGTAAACTGTGTCGATTGTGGTGTTCATGAGTGTGTCACTGATGGTGAAGAAGAGCGTGTCTTCCGCGTCGGTGTAGCTTATCGGCAGGTCAAACTGCGTGGTGTTGACGCTCCGGTTGAGCAGCACGCTGTCCGTGCCGTCGCGGCGTGTGGTGGCGATGGTGAGCGTGTCGCTCAGCGTGTCGCGCTCACCGTCTGGCTTGTAAAGGCCGTATACGGTGTATACGGTGTTCTGCACAGGGCAGTCTACCGATGAGCACGCCGCCATGGCGGCTGCCATCACGCCAATGGCGGCTGCCTGCAGGCGCGTGGCGGCGCCCTTGCCTCGTCTTGTCCCGTTGCTCCTCATGCCGCTCAGTTGCCTTTCCTGTTGTCTTCGCACCTTATTTCCTCCTCTATCTGGTAGTCGTTGCGGTTTTCAGAGTTGCGGCTGATGAGGTCGCCGAGGAATCCTGTCAGGAACAGTTGCGTGCCTATCATCATCATCGTTAGGGCGATGAAGAAGTATGGGGAGTCGGTTATCAGCCTCTGCGGCACGCCGTTGGCCAGGGCGCACAGCTTGTCAATGCCGAGTATGGCGGCAGAGACGAAGCCTATCAAGAACATGATGGTGCCGAGGAATCCGAACACGTGCATTGGCTTGCGGCCGAAGCTGCTCAGGAACCACAGCGTAAGGAGGTCCAGGTAGCCGTTGAAGAAGCGGTTGA
This sequence comes from uncultured Prevotella sp., assembly GCA_944320235.1. Taxonomy (GTDB): domain Bacteria; phylum Bacteroidota; class Bacteroidia; order Bacteroidales; family Bacteroidaceae; genus Prevotella. The sequence goes on along the minus strand of CALUGQ010000001.1, from coordinate 1,801 downwards.
GCCCGAACTTGGTCTTGCCGTATTTGCGCGCCCTGTGCCTTACAACCTTCTCGCCTATGTGTATGAAGCCGGCGTTCTTTGCAAGGTAGGGGATGTAGCGGTGCATCTCGCCGTACACTTCTATGTTCTTTACCACGTCCTTGCGGTATGCCTTGAGGCCGCAGTTGAAGTCGTGCAGATTCTTTATTCCGCTTATCTTGCGTGCCGTGGCGTTGAACAGCTTCGTTGGTATTGTCTTTGAAAGCGGGTCGTAGCGTTTTTTCTTGTAGCCCGAAACGAGGTCGTAGCCTTTGTCCTTCACCATGTGGTACAGTTCGGGTATCTCGTCGGGCGAGTCTTGCAGGTCGGCGTCCATGGTGATCACCACGTCGCCCTTGGCCTGTGCGAAGCCGCAGTGCAGCGCGGGGCTTTTCCCGTAGTTGCGGCGGAACTTAATGCCTCGCACGCATTCGGACTCGCGGCTGAGCTTTTCTATCACTTCCCACGAACGGTCTGTCGAACCGTCGTTGACGAATATCACCTCGTATGTGAAGTTGTTTTCTTTCATCACCCGTTCAATCCAGGCGAAGAGTTCGGGAAGCGATTCTTCCTCGTTGAATAAGGGTACTACGACAGATATGTCCATTTTGTTGTGTTGTTAGCTGTTGGTGGGATGTTGTTTGCTGCCGTTTGTGGCGCTCCTCTTCATGATTGCAGCCACCGGCAGGCTCAGTATTATGCCGCAGGTTACGTTCATGCTGAGTATGTTGAGCACGATGTAGATAGGCTCCGTCTGCGCCAGCAGGTTTATGCTCTCCTGCAGTTGCTGTCCGCTCATGCCGTAAGCCTTGAGCATGGCTGTGGCTTCGGGGGTGCTCATTATGGCAGAGTAGGCCTGCACTATGTAGCCGCCGTCTATGTAGGCAAAGTAGATGTATTGCGCCAGGGCCATGAGCAGCGAGGCGTAGAGGAACATCAGTATGTAGTATGCGGCCGCCCGGCGGAACGAGATTACGCCTTCGCGGGCTTTGTCGCGGAACTTTGCCAGCCTCACTGCCGCGAAAACGGGCGACAACACGGCCAGTAGCGCACTGCCGAGGCCGAGCGCCGGCGACGACAGCCCGCCGATGTATAGAGCGAAGCTGGCTATCCACGCCAGGCCAAGGTATGCTCCGTCGATGCGGGCAAAGGCTTTTAGCTGTGTGTATTCTTCGGGAGTCATATTATGCTTTTGTTCTTTGTCGGTTGCAAAAGTACTCATTTTATTACATATAATGTGGGCTTGGGGCGCGTTTTTTGATTTTTTTTGTGATAAAACTTTGGCGGATGCCGAAAAATGCGTAACTTTGCAACCGCTTTAAGACGGGCAAGTCTTGCACGGCCAGCTCCCTTCGAATCCTCCAGGACGGGAACGTAGCAAAGGTAGTTGGTTGTAGCGGCGCGATGCAAGGAGCTTGCCCACCCGCCTCTTTAGCTCAGTTGGTCAGAGCACGTGATTTGTAATCTCGGGGTCGTTGGTTCGAATCCGACAAGAGGCTCGCCAGAAGAAGGATGCCACTTAGGCTCCTTCTTTTTTTATGTTGTCTTTCCTCAGTGCCTTTTGTGTCCGGTCGCCCTGCGGGCATGGCGTGCCGCGGTGTCCGCTATGCTGCATTTCCTGTTTCATGTGTATGGTGTTGATGTGTGTTTGCTTGTTTCATGGTATGAAAAAAGGCGAGGAACGATGTTGTTTCGTCCTCGCCTTCGGTCGGGATGAGGCGACTCGAACGCCCGACCCCTACGTCCCGAACGTAGTGCGCTACCAACTGCGCTACATCCCGTT